>NZ_CP113056.1:1835000-2148307 GCF_026625645.1 Ancylobacter sp. SL191
GCAAGCGGTAGCGGAGCGTTCCGTAAGCCTGCGAAGGAGGACCCGTGAGGGCCTCTGGAGGTATCGGAAGTGCGAATGCTGACATGAGTAACGACAAACAGTGTGAGAGACACTGTCGCCGAAAGTCCAAGGGTTCCTGCGTAAAGCTAATCTGCGCAGGGTTAGCCGGCCCCTAAGGCGAGGCCGAAAGGCGTAGTCGATGGGAATCAGGTGAATATTCCTGAGCCTGTGGGTAGTGACGAATCCCGTGTGTTGTCAGACGAATTGGTTCTGTTCTGGCTTCGAAGGGGTTCCAGGAAATAGCTCCCACATTATAGACCGTACCCGAAACCGACACAGGTGGACTGGTAGAGTATACCAAGGCGCTTGAGAGAACTATGCTGAAGGAACTCGGCAATTTACCTCCGTAACTTCGGGATAAGGAGGCCTTCCACTTGGGCAACCAGGTGGGAGGGGCACAGACCAGGGGGTGGCAACTGTTTAGCAAAAACACAGGGCTCTGCGAAATCGCAAGATGACGTATAGGGTCTGACGCCTGCCCGGTGCCGGAAGGTTAAGAGGAGAGGTGCAAGCTTTGAATCGAAGCCCCGGTAAACGGCGGCCGTAACTATAACGGTCCTAAGGTAGCGAAATTCCTTGTCGGGTAAGTTCCGACCTGCACGAATGGCGTAATGACTTCCCCGCTGTCTCCAGCATAGACTCAGTGAAATTGAATTCCCCGTGAAGATGCGGGGTTCCTGCGGTCAGACGGAAAGACCCCGTGCACCTTTACTGCAACTTTGCACTGGCATTCGTGTCGGTATGTGTAGGATAGGTGGTAGGCTTTGAAGCGAGGGCGCCAGCTCTCGTGGAGCCATCCTTGAAATACCACCCTTATAGATATGGATGTCTAACCGCGGCCCGTTATCCGGGTCCGGGACATTGCATGGTGGGCAGTTTGACTGGGGCGGTCGCCTCCCAAAGAGTAACGGAGGCGCGCGATGGTGGGCTCAGAGCGGTCGGAAATCGCTCGTCGAGTGCAATGGCATAAGCCCGCCTGACTGTGAGACTGACACGTCGAACAGAGTCGAAAGACGGCCATAGTGATCCGGTGGTCCCACGTGGACGGGCCATCGCTCAACGAATAAAAGGTACGCCGGGGATAACAGGCTGATGATGCCCAAGAGTCCATATCGACGGCATCGTTTGGCACCTCGATGTCGGCTCATCACATCCTGGGGCTGGAGCAGGTCCCAAGGGTTCGGCTGTTCGCCGATTAAAGTGGTACGTGAGCTGGGTTCAGAACGTCGTGAGACAGTTCGGTCCCTATCTGCCGTGGGTGCAGGAATATTGAGAGGATTTGTCCCTAGTACGAGAGGACCGGGATGAACGTACCTCTGGTGGAGCTGTTGTGGCGCCAGCCGCAGTGCAGCGTAGCTATGTACGGTCGGGATAACCGCTGAAAGCATCTAAGCGGGAAACCCACCTCAAAACGAGTATTCCCTTGAGAACCGTGGAAGACGACCACGTTGATAGGCCGGGTGTGTAAGTATGGCAACATATTGAGCTTACCGGTACTAATCGTTCGATTGGCTTGATCGTTCTCATCCTCGATGTCCATCATCAGGATCAAAGAACTGAAGACCAGAATGGGCGCTACGCCCCTTGCTTCGCAAATGCTGTGTTTCGCCGGCCTGGTGGCTATGGCGAGGAGCCCCAACCCGATCCCATCCCGAACTCGGCCGTTAAACTCCTCAGCGCCGATGGTACTATGTCTTAAGACCTGGGAGAGTAGGTCGCTGCCAGGCCTGCAAAACACAGCAACAGCTTCTTCGCAAACCAACCAAAACGCCGCCCGCGCAGAAATGCCGGGCGGCGTTTTGCTGCGCGCGCGAAGCCGGCGGGCGGGGGGCGGAGAGCGGCGGACGGGAGACGTCATTTCGTCTTGGCCGGCAGCGCCGCGTTGATCCTCCGGCATCGGAGGGATGTCGCACGGCAGGGGAGAAGACACCGGCTGGGCGTCCCGCGCCCCTTCGCGTCGCTTGGCCATCAACTCCCCCGCTTGATCGTGCGCGGAAGTCCCGCCGTTGCAGCACCTCGGCTCGATGCGGTCTGACCCTGTGCCAACACGCGGATCCCCGGGCCATCGCACCATCGAACACTGGGTGTCCCGGCGTCGCGGCCGCTCTCTTGTCTCCAGTCTCAAGCGCCTATTTGCTCAGCGCGGCAGCGCGCCGGATCGCGCCAAACCGGTAACGCCGACGGCGAAGGGGAGTGCGCGGGGTGTTAAATCACAACATGGCGTGGGTCGCCGCGTGCGGTTGGATACATTCATGGCGCGGATGAATACATGAGCGAGGCTGGCGACAGCGATCGATAAACTAAAAAGATCTATCCAAGACGATGCCGCTCCGTTAATCCGCCCGGTCGCCTGTCAGTTCGCTCAAGCGCCGGCGCATCTCGTCGCTGTAGCGGCGGATGGCGTCGCGCTCGCTGAGCAGGCCGATGACTTGTCCGTCCGCGTCGACGACGGCCAGAGCCTCGGTCTCGGTGGTCTCGAACAGGGTGAGCGCGTCGCGGATTGTCATGTCCGGCCGGAGGCTTTCGTCAGCGTGGCGCAGCAGGCTGTATAGGGGCGCCGTGTCCTCGCTCTGATAGAGAATTGTGGGCGCGACCAGCCCGGCATAGTGCCCCTCCGCATCGACAATCACGATCTCGCCCGTCGAGCCGGGCGGGTAGAGATGGCGCGCCTCACGGAGGCTTGTCTCGGCCCCGAGTTGCGGCACTTCGCGACGCATCAGGCTTTCCACGGTGAGGTCGTGCAGCCAGCCGACATCATGCGCCCCGCGTATGTTCTCGCCGCGCAGATGGAAGCGCCAGGTGGCGAAGGAAAAGCCGAACAGGCGCCGCGTAACCAGCGAGGCCGTGCCGCAGGCGGCGAGAACGGCGAGGGTGAGACGCAGATCGCCGGTCATTTCCAGCGCCAGCAGCGTCATGGTCATCGGCCCGCCGACCACCGCGACCGCGAGCGCGCCCATGCCGATCAGCGCGTAGAAGGCGTGCGAGCCGTCAATGCCCGGCAGCAGCAGGTCGAGGCCGGCGGCATAGAGCCGCCCCGCGAAGACGCCCATCAGCAGCGAGGCGAAGAACAGGCCGCCGCGAAAGCCCGAGCCGATGGAGACGGCGGAGGCGGTGAGCTTCGCCGCGAGCAGCAGCGCGAAGGTGAGCAGCGCGCCATCAGCGGCGATGTAGTGGTAGACGGCGCCGTGGCCGGCCGAGAGCACGGCTGGGTTCCACAGCGCCATCGCGCCGATGATGCCGCCGGCGAGCGCCGGGCGCAGCCAGCCGGGAAGGCGCGAGCGGCGGAAACCGGCCTCGACCAGAGTGACACCGCGCATCACCGCGATGCCCAAGAGGGCGGCGAGGCAGCCGAGCAGGATGACGGCCGGCAATTGCTCCACGGGCGGCACGTCGAGCAGCGGCAGGGCGGGATGGGACACCGGTTGCAGCAGGTGCCGGGTCAGGCTGGCGGTGAAGGTCGCCGTCATCATCGGCACGAAGGCGGGGATGGCGTAGGTGCCGAGGATCAATTCGAAGCCGTAAAAGGCGCCCATCAGCGGCGCGTCGAAGGCGGCGCCGATGGCCGCGCCCGCGCCGCAGGCAACGAGCAGGCGCAGATCGGCGCGGCGCAGATGCAGCTTCTGGCCGAGAGCCGAGGCAAGTCCGGCGGCGGCCTGGGTATAGCCGGCTTCGAGACCGACCGAGGCGCCGACGCCGCTGGAGACGAGCGTCTGGGCGGCGACCACGCCGCTATCCCCCAGCGACATGCGCCCGCCATGCAGCGCATTAGCCTCGATCGGGTCGATCGGCGCGCTCGTGCCCTGGCGCGTGAGGCGGCGGGAGACGGTGCCGAAGACGAGACCACCAAGCACGGGCCCGAGCAGCAGCAGCACGACAGGAACGCTGGTCCAGACGGAGAGATGGGCATCGTCGGGAATGCGGAAGATCAGCACATGCAGCGCCTGCATCGCCCCATTCATGGCGATGACCACAAGTCCGGCGCCGGCACCGACCAGCGCGGCAAGGGTGACGAGGGCGAGTTCGCTGGTGCGAAAAAGCTGGCGCAGCCGACGAGGGAGCGTCGTCTCGGTTCCGGCGACGGGATCCAGGGGCACGGGGCTCTCGCGGGCAGCTTCGGTCCTCTGTTGAGTAGGTGAGGGTGTCGCCGCGTGCAACCCACCGCGATGGTCGGCTGATCCGTCGCCCCCGACGCTAGCTTGCCGCGGCGGTCGGCAGGGCGGTGCTATGGCCCTCAGTCACCTCGCCGGTCAGCGGCAGGAGAATGGTGAAGGCGGCGCCATCGCCTTCGTTCTCCACGGCGAGCGAGCCGCCATGGTCGCGGATGATGCCGAAGCTGACGGAGAGGCCGAGGCCCGTGCCCTTGCCAGCGGGCTTGGTGGTGAAGAAGGGCTGGAAGATCTTGCCGATAGCCGCCTCGGGAATACCGCCGCCATTGTCCTTGACGGCGATGCAGGCAAAGCTGCCCCCGGCCTCGTCACGAAGGCCGGTCGAGATGGCGATGCTGCCCTGGAAATAGGGCTCGCGGTCGCGCCGGCTGCGGATGGCGTCGCGGGCGTTGATCACCAGATTGATGAGCACCTGTTCAAGCTGCTCCTGCCGGCAGAGCACCTGGAGATCGTCGTCCGGTGCCGCGAGGGTGAGGTCGATGGCATCGACGCGCAGCTCGGCGCCGAGGATCTGCACCAGTCCCTCCATCGCCGCGCGCACCGAGCAGGGCTCCGGTGCCAGCGAACTGCGGCGGCCGAAGATCCGCATGTGATCGATGATGACCTTCATGCGCTCGACCTGGCGGACGATGCGGTCGAGCTTCTCTTCCATATGTGTGGAGGGCAGGCCGTTGCGCACGCCGTTCAGCGCGTTCTTGGCGGCGAGGCGAATGACGCCGAGCGGCTGGTTGATCTCATGGGCGAGGCCGGTGACGAGTTCGCCAAGCGATGCCATCTTCGACATCTGGTAGAGCTTGTTCTCCTCCATGCGCTTGGCGGTCTCGTCCACCGCGAACACCACCGCCGCCCGGTCGCTGCCAATCTGCGCGGAGGCGTTGGGGTCGGTCAGCGGGTTGTGCAGGTCGGTCACCACGAACTGCACCTCGAACTCCTCGCCGTCGCGGGAGAAATGCTCGACCGAGGCGAAGGGCGTGCCGGCGGCGTGCAGGCGGCGCAGGAAGTCGGGGCTCGACGCGCGCTCCTCGATCAGCCGGGCCAGTGGCCCAGGCGTGGGCGTGCCGACGGGCGTGACATGGCCGCTCTCCATATGCAGCACGCTCACGCCGGGAACCTGGCTGATCGCCTGCAGCACCTGCGATTCCCGTTGCCGCGCGGTGGCCTGCATCGCCTGCTCGCGATAGGCGCGCTCCAGGCGGAAGCGGCGCAGGGTGAGCGACGCCACGGCCATCAGGGTGAGGCTCAGCGCCACGGCGGTGATAGCGATGGCGAGCTGAAAATCAGCGGACTGCGCGAGGATTGCCCAATAGTCGGCCGCGACCAGCACAAGGATGGGGAAGCGGCTCGAGCGAACGAAATAGCCGATGCGCTCGACCCCGTCAGGCCCCTCGCCCGCATAGGGGCCCATCTCCTTGCCGCTGAGCGCCTCGAAATCGGCGAATACCTCCAGCGCCTTGGCGTCGTCAGGCTTGCTATCGGAGACGCTGGCGCGCACCACCCCGTCAAAACCGATCAGTGCCACGAGGCCCCGGCCGTCGGGTCGCAGCTCGTTGTAGAAGTCGATGAAGTTCGAGATCTGGAAGGAGGCCGCAATGATGCCCGCGAACTCGCCGTTTTCCTTGCGGATGGCCTTGGTGAACTGCATCGACCAGGCGCCGGAAATGCGCCCCTTGACCGGCTTGCTGAGAAACAACCCGGAATCGGTGTCGGTGTCGCTGTGAAGATGAACGCGGATGTGCTCGCGGTCGCTCAGATCGGGGAGGTTGCCGGGGGGGGCCAGATTGCTCGCCACCATCCGGCCTGTCGGGTCGACAAAGGACACCTGGATAACGGAAGCGGGCAGCTTGGCGTCCTTCAATCGGGCATAAATCTCGTTCGGCGACTGCGGCTGGGCGAGATCATAGAAGCCGTCGAGGAACGATTCGATCGACTCCGTCGTGCGCTCGAAGTTCGCCAGCAGCACCAGCGCCAGCTTGCGCGAGTCCGCCATGGAGAGGTTCAGCTCGTGCCGCTGGTGCAGCTTGATCGTGACATAGGCGACTGCGGTGGGCACCAGAATGGACAGCAGGAAGAGCACGGCAATCAGAAGGCGCTGGCGCGACTGGCGCTGTTCCCTTCGCTGGATGCTGCTCTCCGCCCCGGCGGTCGGCTCTGCCACGATGTTTTCCGCAGTACTCATGTCACCTGAACAGGATCGGCGCTCCCACCTGAGGTGGGTTCAATACGCCCTGCGGCACCCCTTGTGAGTGCCGTGGCATCACGGATAGAGGGCTTTGGCGGCTCCAGGCATGGGCAGGCGGATAACTATCCAGCTTGCCGCAGTGAACATTCGGCTTCCCCAAGGCGAACAGGTTCAGCTTAATCCAACAACTTCCAAGCGTGTAGCGAAGGCCTCTGGAATTCGTTCCAAAATGGATCAGTCTGTCGTCGATTGCTGCCGTTCCGGTTCCAATCGATCTTCGTTCGGAGGGCTTCCATGCGAGAATGCGGCCGCCGAACGGTGGGGCATCGGTACAGTCGGAGTCGGTTGGCATGTGTGCACGGGCGCGCGGATTACTCGTCTTGGTCGCCTGGTTGGCGTGTGCCGTCATGGCTCCCGTCAGCGCCCAGGAACTTACCCTTCGGTGGCTCACGCCGGCCGGTCAACTGCTCGATCAGAAGACGCTGACTCTCGAGCAGATTGACGGGCTCAAGCAGACCACCATCGTGACCCATACGCCCTGGACTGAAGGCTCGCAGACCTTTACCGGACCATCCCTGGCGGTTCTGGCCGGCCTCGCCGGGCCTGCCGGCGCGTCGCCGACCGAGGCCAAGGTTGTCGCCCTCAACGACTATTCTGCTACCATTCCGTCGACGGACTGGACCAAGGTCGGCGCCATACTTTCGACGCGCCACAACGGCCAGCTCATGCGGGTTCGCGACAAGGGGCCGTTCTGGGTTATGTACCCGATCGACACGGATCCGGCCCTTGCGCACCAGTTCTATCAGTCGCGCATGGTTTGGCAGGTGAAGTCCGTTGATTTCCTCACGCAATAGACACACCATCTTCCTGCTGAAGGGTGGGCTGATCGTTGCGTCCGTTGTCCTCTTCGTGGCGACGGTGATGCTGTATGTCTCGCAGGCGCGGCAGGGCGCGCTGCTGACCGCCACTGTCCGCAGCTCCGGCTGGGTCGCCTATCAGGCGCATATCGAGCTGGTGAAGACCGAGGCGGCATTCGCCACCACCTCGATCATCCCGACCAATGACGGCCTGCGCGCGCTACGGATGCGGCTGGAGATCCTGCGTTCGCGCCTGCCGCTGCTCTACAATTCGGATGAGGGTCGGCTGCTGCGGGGCGTGCTTGATATCGAGCCGCAGGTTCGCGACTACGAGATCAAGGTGGATCGCATCCTCGAAGAGGTGGAAACGCTCGACGCCGAGGACGGCGACAGCGGGCACCGGCTGAAGGAACTCGGCGCCACGCTCGAGCCGCTCGGCCGCCTGCTGCACAGCACGCTGATGCAGTCGGTCGCCTATAATCAGGAAATCTTCCGCCGCGAGAAGGAACTCGCCCAGGCGACCGGCATCGTGCCGCTGGTGCTATTGTTCATCTCCGGCACCGCGCTGGCGCTGCTGCTGTTCTTCCAGGCGCGCAACGACCGCCTGCGGCTCGACCAGATCATGCAGGCGCAGTCGACGCTGAAGGCCATGGAGGAGAATCTCCGCGCGGTCATTCAGTCCGTTCCCGCCTGCATGGTGGTGATCGATCCGGTCGACGACACGGTTAGCTTCTTCAATTCCACCGCCGCCTCGCTGATCTCGACCTCGCCGGATGATCCCGGCTGGCGCCGGCTGGTGCGCGGCGCCCGCGATGCGTCCAACGACATGAGCGGGCGCCAGTGGGGGTATCTGTCGATGGCCTATACCCGCCCGGGCGGTGAGATCGTCTCGTTGCGCGGCTCCTTCTGCGAGGTGCTGTGGCAGCAGCGGCCCCAGCAATTGCTGGTGCTGGTCGACACCACACGGGTGCGCAACGCCGAGCTCCAGGTGATGCAGGCGGCCAAGCTCGCCACGCTCGGCGAGATGGCGACGGCCATCGCCCATGAGCTCAACCAGCCGCTCGCCGTCATCAAGATGGCGGTGGCCAATGCCAAGCGCCTTCTGGAGCCGCTGGAGGGCGGCGAACCGGTCGCCGTCAAGCTCGATCGCATCTCCGCGCAGGTCGACCGTGCCAAGCGCATCACCGACCAGGTGCGCCGCTATGGCCGGATGCCGACCGAGCAGCATCAGCTCTTCTCGCTGCGCACGGCGGTGGAAATGGCGATGAGCTTCGTCACCGAACAGTTCCGCGCCGCCGATATCCGGCTGTCGATTCAGGCCGATGTGCCGGCCGAGGTGTCTGTGTTTGGCGAGCAGACCATGTTCGAGCAGGTCATCGTCAACCTGCTGGTGAACGCGCATGACGCGTTCGAGACCGCGACACCCAACCGCTCGCGGGCGGTGCGGGTGACGGTGCGCCGGGAGGCCGAGCAGGCTTTCGTCGAGGTCGAGGACAATGCCGGCGGCATTTCCCCCGACATGCTGGCCCGCCTGTTCGAGCCCTTCGCCACCACCAAGCCGGCCGAGAAGGGCACGGGGCTCGGCCTGTCGCTGGCTCGCAGCGTGGTGCGCGACATGGGTGGCTCGATCATTGGCGAGAATGCCGAGAATGGGGCGCGCTTCGTCATCAGCCTGCCCACCGCGCTCGCCTCCGTTTCCCGCGACGCGGCCTGAGACGCGGCGATGAGTCAGCCTCGGACCATTCTCATCTGCGACGACGAAGAGGAACTCGCCAATGAACTTGGCGAGTTCTTTGAAGGCAATGGCTGGAAGGTCGATGTCTGCGTGACCGGCATGGCGGCGGTCGAGAAGCTCCGAAGCGGGCTGGCCCCGCTCGTTCTGATCACCGATCTGCGCATCTCCGATTTCGACGGGGCGCAGGTCGTCGCCGTCGCGCGGGAACTGCCGGACGGCGAACGTCCCCTGATGACGATCATCATCACGGGCCATGTCATGGATACGGCGCGCGCGGGGGATTTCATGTGCGATTATCTTTATGTGAAGCCGGTCGATCCTGACGCGCTTCTGCTCACCATTGACGAGTTCCTGGCCACGCACCTCGCGCCCGACACGGGGAGCTGAGCGTGACGGCCGGTCCGTCATTTTTCGTCCTTGATGACGATGTCGAGTTTCGCGAGGCGCTGATGGAGGCCCTCGCTGCCTCCGGCTGCGCGGTCGAGGGCGCTGGCAACCCGATGGCGGTTCCGCTCGCGGCCTTCGCGCGGGCCGACGTGCTGGTGCTCGATCTCGCGCTCCCGTCCATTGACGGCTTCGGCATTCTCGCGCCGCTGGCGGGGCTTCCCCAGCCGCCGCGCGTCATCTTCATCAGTGGCAATGGCGAGGAACTGCTGCGGGCCGCGGGCGATCTCGGCCGGCTGACCGGCCTCACAGTCCTCGGCGCGTTGGAAAAACCCATCGAGGTGGAGGAACTGCTCAGCCTTGCCCGTCGCCCGACCACGCTGCCCGCCGGCGACTCGGCGCTGATGGCGCAGAATGCCGGGCAGATCCGCGAGGCCGTCGCGGCCGCGCTGGCCCGGCAGGCGCTGCCGGTGATGTTCCAGCCGCTGGTGCGCGCCTCCGATCTCGGCTTTGTCGGCGCCGAGGCTCTGCTCGGCAATCAGCTCGACGGTTTCGGCTCGGTCAGGCCGCCGCAGATCATCGCCGCGCTGGAAGAGGCGCCGCAGATGCTGATCGATCTCAGCTACCAGGTGCTGGATGCCGCTGCCGCGCTCTGCGCCCGCTGGACGGCGGCCGGTCATAATGGGCTGGTCAGCGTGAACATGCCGCTCCAGGTGCTGCTCACCCCGGATGCGGTGGTACGTATCGGCGCGATCGTCGCCCGTCATGGCGTCCCGCCGCAGCGCGTGGTGTTGGAGCTGCCGGAGGACGCGATCTATGACAGCTCCGCCAGCGCCCTCACCACGCTGGCGCGCCTGCGTCTCGCGGGCTTCGGCCTGGCGCTCGACGATGTCGGGCAGCGCCAGAGCGGGCTGATGCAACTCGCCAAGCTGCCGGTGACGGCGATCAAGATCGACCTGGAACTGCTGCGGCAGGCGCGCGACTGGGCCAAGCCCCGGCGCATCATCGCCTCGCTCTCGGCGCTCGGCCATCAGCTCGGCCTGAAAGTGGTCGCCGAGGGCGTGGAGACGCGGGAAGATCTTGAGCGCGTCCGTAAAGTAGGGGTTGATTATCTACAGGGATTTCTTGTTTCCCATAAGCTGCCGGCTGACGGTATCATGACATTGCTCAACCGAGCGGACGATGGTTGCCTGTCAGTCAACGGGGGTATGACGGCCGCGTGATGAATGACGATAAGACGGAGAAGCCCCGTGTTCTCCTCGTGGATGACGATCCCGATGTGCTCATCGAACTGAGCGAGGGGCTGGCATCGCTCGGGTTGCCGGTGTTGACGGCCGAAACGCCTGTCGCGGCGATCGACCTTGTCCAGCGCAATGAACAGCTCCAGGTGGTGGTGACCGATCTCCAGATGCCGCGCATCGACGGGATCGAGCTTCTGCAGAAGCTCACCATGCTGCGCCAGAAGCGGCCGCTCGCCACCATCATCATCACCGGCCACGCCTCGCTCGACCGGGCGGTCGGCGCGCTGCGGTTGAACGCGGTGGACTTCCTCCAGAAGCCGGTTCTGCCGGAGGAGGTCGCTCATTCCATTCGCAGGGCGCTGGCGCTGGTCGAGGACAGCCAGAAGGCGGCGGCGGCCGTTGCCAACGGCAATGGTGGTGGCGATGCGGTGCCGGCCAAGCCGGTCAACCGGCCCAATTACCTCAAGGCTCTGGTGGCCGCGCGCGCCGACCGGGACGCTATCTTCCAGTCCGGCCTGTTCTCGGATCCGGCCTGGGACATGCTGCTCGACCTCGCCGTGGCTGAAGCGAGCGGACGTCCCATTTCGGTGACGAGCCTATGCATCGCGTCGGGGGCCCCGACGACGACGGCGTTGCGCCGGATTGATGAACTGAAGGAGGCGGGCCTGTTGGACCGCCGGCCCGATCCCATGGATCGCCGGCGCATTATTGTGGAACTGACCGATCTCGGCCGCTCCCGCATGGAGGCCTTCGTCAAGCGACAGGCCGAACGTCTCGGTCTGCCTCTGGATTGATCCGATTGCCGCCGGCCCGCGGGCTGGCGGCGCCCTTCATCAGCCCACGAACTGATAGCCGAGGTAACGCTTGGCGTCGATGACGTCGTAGCCGAGCTTCATGCGCAGCTTCTTGCGCAGCTTGCTCATGTGACCTTCGACGACACTCTCGTCCACGTCATCGTTGAAGATGCCGTAGATGGTGTTGAAGATCTGGGTCTTGGTGACCCGCTTGCGGGCATTCTTCACGAGATATTCGAGGATGTGACGCTCGCGGCGCGGCAGCGGCAGCGGCTCGCCGTCGATCTCGGCGTCGCGGCCATCGAAGAAGACCTTCAGGCGGCCGGTGGCGGGCGTCTGGGCTTCGGTGAGGGAATTGACCCGGCGCCAGATGGCGTCCGTGCGGGCGACGATCTCGCGGACATGGACGGGCTTGCGGACCACATCGTCAATGCCGGCGGTGAACAGTTCCAGCGTCTGCGTCAGGCACTTCTGGTCGCTCAGCGCCAGGATGGGCGCGCGGCTGTGGGTGCGGATGACATCGGGATAGGCCGGGCGGCGGTCGAAGTCGCCGAGGAGAAAGCCTTCCACCGCGGCCAGATCCTGGTCCGACGCGGTCTCGATCCAATCCTTGAACTCATCCTCACCCAGGCCGAAACTGGAGAAGCCTTCGCGAGAGAAACTGGAAACGTAGCTTTCGGTGACCGTGGAACGATCATCAACGATAATGTACATCTTTGCACTCCCCATCGACTGACTTTGGCTTGCAGAGTTTTTTCTTTCCGAGCTCTGCAGCCCCGCCGTTGCTGAAGTGAATAGGTCGCTAAATACATCCACTCAATCGCAGTTGCTTCGGATGTGGAGTACGTTCCGCGCCAGATTGGGTGCTAAAATGGAGTGAAATGTCGCAAAGCGAATGGGGTGAATGTTGCAAAACGAAAACGCCCCCCCGCTGGCGGGCGGGAGGGCGTTGTGACCTGAGGTCTCGAAGGCGGGCGGATATCAGCCTTCGAAGACGGTCTCGATCTTGCTCTTCAGCGTCTGCGCGTTGAAGGGCTTGACGATGTAGTTGTTCACGCCGGCCTTCTTGGCGGCGATCACGTTTTCCGACTTGGCCTCGGCCGTCACCATGATGAACGGCAGGGCATTCAGAACCGAGTCATCACGTACCTGCTTCAGCAGCTCGTAGCCCGTCATGGGCTCCATGTTCCAGTCGGAAATAACGAGTCCGTACTGGCGCTCCTTGAGCTTCGCCAGGGCCTCGGCGCCATCGGCAGCCTCGTCCACATCCTCGAAGCCTATCTGCTTCAGCAGGTTCCGGATGATCCGGACCATGGTCTTGTAATCGTCGACCACAAGAACCGGCATCGACAAATCCACGGCCATTCTTCGCTCCGTTCTTAAGCTGATGCGTGTTGCCCAATTACGGGGAACAGCCCCCGTCGTTGCTTTACCTTTTGAAACCGGTTGCTTGCGTGAGGCTTGCAAGGTGAAATGCTGGGTGCTTCACGGTGTGCCAAGTTCGATCTATAGAATAATTCACACGAATACTGGCATTCTCGGAGATTAGTATGTCTTCCACTCGCCGACCCTTCCGCATCGAGATGAACCACGTACAACCCAGCGGTCCGGAGCTCGCGGCCCCCATTCCGGTCGCCGCGCCGGCCCCCGCGCCGTCTTCGACGGCGGGGCCGATCGCCACCCAGGTGGAGCGCATTTTCGACGAGCTGCAGGCCCTGCGCGATACGCTCGCCCGCTTCAACCGCAACCGCAGTTCCGAGATCTCCCAGAGCGGCCCGGCCAAGTCCATGTGGCTGGACATTGAGGCGATCCGCGAGGCGATCGACAGCACCAAGCACGAGCTCGCCTCGATTCAGACGACCAATGTGAAGGGCGCTCAGTTCAACCGCGCCACCGACGAGCTGGATGCTGTCATCGCCGATACCGAGGCGGCGACCGAGGACATCCTGCAGATGGCGGAGAACATCGACGGCGCCGCGGCGAGCCTGATCGAGGAGCTCGAAGGCTCCAAGAAGGCGACCGCCCGCGCCATCCAGACCTATGCCACCCGCATCTTCGAGGCGTGCAACTTCCAGGACATTAGCGGCCAGCGCATCCGCAAGGTCGTGCAGCTCATGATCTTCATCGAGGAGAAGATGGCGCGCATGGCGGAGATCTGGGGCGCCGAGCAGGAGATCGCCCGCATCGCCGAGGAGATCGGCGACAACCGCGAGGGCGACGCGGCGCTGCTCAATGGCCCGGCGCTGGCCGATGAGGCCAACGTCGTCTCGCAGAACGACATCGACTCGCTCTTCGCCTGATCCCACACCCCACCCGACCGAACCCGGCCGCGCCCCCTCGCGGCCGGGTTTTGTCGTTTGTACGGGGAGTGAGCCGGGCATGAGCCGTGCCGCCGCCGCCGGTCACCGGAGGCGCTGACAGACGCGTCAAACACGGGGAGGGTGGGATCAGGCGCAGAAGGCCTGCGACTGGGGCGTCCAGCTACCGAAGCCCGAGCGCACCAGATTGCGGATCACCGCGCACACATAGCGCTTCTGGGCGGGATCATTGTTCGGCCCGGCATTGTAGCGGGCCGCCGCCATGGTCCAGTTGCCATGGCGCTGCTTCAGCTCGGCGAGGAAGCGGGCGGCGTAATCGACGTTCCGCTCGGGATCGAACATCTGCGCCGGGCTGGCGAATTTCTCGCCGTGCCAGCGGTAATTGATCTGCATGCAGCCGAGATCGACCAGCGTGACGCCGCGGGCGCGATACTCCTCCAGCTTGCGCAGACCTTCGGCGGCGCTCGATGCGGTGTAGCTCTTGCCGGCCGCATTCATGGCATAGGGCCTGAGATAGCCGGCGCCTCCGGTTTCCGTCATGCCGACCGCGTAGAGGATCGCCAGCGGCACACCATGGCGCACCGATGCGTGCTGCATCGCCGCCTCGCAGGGCCCGAGCGCGCTGGCCGGCGTCGCCGTGAGAGCCAGGCTACTCAGCAGCGCCGTCGTCAGTATCGCGATCAGCCGGGTTTTGTTGCTGGCGTTCGTCACGGCGTGCTCCGGAATGCGACTGGCGTTCGCCGGCATCCTCATCGGGAGCGCGCCAGGTGGTGGTGGGGGCCACGCGCACATCATGACCGGTGAGACCGGCGCTGGCGCTGATCGAGGTGATGGTGAGGTCCGCCGGGGCATGGCCGTGCTCGGACAGGCTGGCGAGCAGCGCGCCGCGATCCTGCGCGAGGAGCTGTGCCGTCTCGGCGCGGGCCGCCTGCACGCGGATTTCGAGGCCGTCCCGGCCATTGCGCAGGCGCACCGTCACCACGCCCAGTTCGACCGGGTGAAGCTGGATTTCGAGAATGCGCACCGGGCCGCGCGCCGCAGTCTCGAAGGCGCCGCCACCACCAAAGGGCAGGGCGCCCGCCCGCTGGATCGCCGCGCCGACCTGCTCGGAGGGTGTGCCGAGCACGGGGGCAAGGGAGGTCGGGGCCGCGACCGGTGTGGGGGCAGCGGCAGGGGCGGACGCCGCGCCGAGTGCGGGCGTCTCGACCGCCAGTGCCGCGCGGGTTTCCTCGCGGCGCACCGCGCGGGGCGCTGTCTCCGGTATGGCCGTCTCATCCCGCGCCGCATCTGGGTCAGGCGTCTCGCCGGCGGTGGCCGGACGCGCCGGCTCGGCACGCGGCAGGCGCGTTTCCGGCATGGCGGCCGGTGCCGTTTCCGGCAGGACGGGGACCATTGCCGGCGCGAGGGCGGGCGACGCATCGGTGCCGGCGCTGTCGGGAAGCTGGAAGGCGGGTGCGGTGCCGGCGAGTGCAACCTTTGCGGCCTCCACCGTCGTCACCGGGGCAAAATGCGTCTCGCGCAGCAGGATGCGCAGCGGCAGCGGGTTGGCCGGCTCGGCGGCCTCGGGCGCTGGTTGCATCTCGACCGCCCCGCGCATCGGCGGGTCGATCAACCGGCCGAGCAGCGTTTCGGATGTCGCCTCCCGCATGGGCAGGCGGGCTGTCGCCGCGTTGACCATCTCGGCGCCGGTGGTCGAGACCATCTCCACCACCTTCGGCACGTCGTCCAGCGGCACGCCATCACGCTCGCGCGGCGTCTCCTCGGTCGGCGCCCGCGATGCCGTCGGAAGCGCTTCCTCACTCTCCGGCAGTTTCGGGGCAAGGTTCCCGCTCAGGGCGGCGCGGGTATGATGGCCGGCTGCGGCATTCTCGGCATGCGGCGTCAGGCGCGGGGGGGCGACTTCCATCGTCTCCGGCATGGCAGGCTCAAGAGCCATGTCCTGCTTTGCCGACATGTCCGGCGGCATTGCCGCGCGCATCTGCACGGGCGTGTTGGCTGACGTCTTGGCCGGTACCTCGGCGGACGGTTCCGCCGGCACCATGGCGGGCATGGCCGTGGGCTTGCCGGGATCGTTGTCGGGAATGGGATTCAGTGCCCGCGCTGGCGTGGGACGCGCGTCAGGCCCGGCGCGGTGCAGCAAGGCGGTCAGGCGATCCATAAGGGTCGGTGCGTCGCTCTCAGCCGGCGAAGCCGCCGGTTTGGCGTCGGCGGCCGGTTCGGCATCGGCCGGCATGGCTCGCTGCCAGGTCTCGCCCTGCCGAGCCGGCACGGGCGCGCCCTTTCCCGTGACGTCCGCGAGGGCGCTGAGCAGCTCACCGAAATCGCCGCCGTCGCTCGCCTTGTCGGGACGCGGGCGCGCGTCCTCGGAGGCATGGCCGGAAGTAGCCTGATGCGACAGGACAGGGATCATAGCGGCGCCTCCGCGAGGAGTTTCTCGGTGCTACCCAGAAGATTGCGCGCCTTGCCGACCATGGTGCTGTCGTCGGTGGCTGGAGCCGCCTCGCCGGCGGCGGGTGCGGGCGCGGAGGCGTCTACTGCCGCCAGCGTCACCAGCCCGGCCTGCTCGATGGTGTTGACCACGGAGAGGGCGGTGTTGAGCAGCGCGAGGTCCGCATTGGCCAGCCGGTCGCGGCTCACCGCGCGCAATTGGCGCCCGGCGGCTTCATACTCGGTCGCGGAGGCGGCCATGGCGGCGCCGCGATAGAGCGTGGCGCGTTGGGAATCCAGGCTGCCGACCGGCGCGGCCTTCAGCACGCGGTCGGCAGCCATGATGGCCGCCGCCGTCTTGCCCTGCACCACGGCGCCCTGTGCGATGATGAGCAGGATGTCGCGCCGGCCTTCCGGTTCGATGGGGCGCAGCACACCGTCGAGGCGGTGGAACTCGTCCGCATTGTCGATGAAGCTCATGCGGGTGAGGGCGGCGGCGAAGCGCTGGCGAAAATTGCCGGCATAGACCGAGTGGCGGAAGCGGCCGAGATAGGTGGCGGTCAGCCGCTCGAAAGTGTCGAGGTCGTTGGCCTGCGCGGCGATGAGGATGGCGCGGCGCAGCGCGCCTTCCTCCACCAGCGTGCCCGGCGCGAGCACGCGCGCCTGATCGAGCAGGAGGGCGGCGCGCGCCTGATCCTTACGCACCCAGAGCGCGGCCTGCGCCAGTGCGACCTGGCCGCCGAGGCTGGCGGGGAGGCTGCGCGCGTCGATTTCGCCGAGATCCTTCACCGCGTCAGCTTCGCGTCCTTCCACATAGGCGAGGGCGCCGCGCACCAGGCGCGGGTCGACGGCCGGGTTGGCGCCGTTGGCCAGAACGGTGCGTACCGTCTTCGGGCTTCCGCCGCTCAGCAGATAGAGCACCAGCGCCCGAGCATTGCTCGGATCCTTCCAGGCGCTGACATCGACGCTGCGGAACTGCAGGTCGAGGGCCATGAGCAGCGCGTTCTGTTCGTCGAGCGCATTGGGTTCGCCCAGCGCCATGCGGTCCTGCAGGCGCTGGAGCTGGCGCAGGTCGCGGAAGATCGGCGGCGGCGGTGGCGCCTCGGCCTTGGTCGCCGCCTCGTCGGCGTCCTTCGGGGCGCCATCCACCGCCTTCGCGTCGCCATTGGCAGCATCGCTGGCGGGCTCCTCCGATCCGGTGAAGATGCCGGTGAGGGTACCCATCGCAACCTGCTGCGGGGCAGGCCCGGAAGGCGTGCCGACCGGCAAGCGCTCCGGCTCCGGCATGGCCGGCGCGGCGAAGGCCGGCGGGAAGAGCGAATTCAGCGGCGCACCGAGAATTTCCCAGGACAGCGTCGTCGCCGCGGGTGCGGGCGCGGAGGGGCGCGCCGCCGCGACCGTCACCGGCGCGGGCAGGGCCGGCTCGGCCGGCGGGACGAGAGGGGTGGAGGCGGCATCGGTACCGGCGCTCGCCGGGGCTTCGGGCCCGGCGTCGGCGGTGGTCGCGTCAGCGAGGGGCGCGACCGTCTGGAGCGGCTCGCCGGGTATCGTTGCCGCCGATGGGGGGTCAGCAAGCGGCGCTTCACCGACGGACGTTGGCGCATGCTGCGCGTGCGCAAGGGAGGTGTCGGCAGGGCTCGCCGACGCGACAGTCGGGGTGACGTCCTCATAGGGGACCGGACGGGCCGGCGGCAGCGGCGCGGTGGCCGGCAGGGCCAGGCGCTGGCGAGCCTGTGCGGACGTCGGTCTTTGAGTTGCGCGCACGGCCGGCAGGCCCGCGCCGCGGCCCGCGGCGCCCTGCAGCGCAGCGGCGGCGTCGATCGCGCGTACATCCGCCCAAGGATCCTCCTGGGCGAACGCGGTGGAGGACACCGCCATCAGTACGAGCAGCGAGGCGGTTCCGGCAAGCTGGCTCCCGGCGCGGCGTAGCGCGTCCCTCTTCGCATGGGTCATGATGTGGGTTCCCGCAGAACGATTTCGATACGGCGGTTTTCCGGCGCGTTGGGATCGGCCTTGTTCTTCAGGTTGCGGTCGGCGAAGCCTTCGATCTTGCCGACGCGCTTGTCGTCCAGCCCGCCGCGTACCAGCATGTAGTGGGCGATGTTGGCGCGGGCGGCAGAGAGCTGCCAGTTGTCGTAATTGGCCGAGCGGAAGGGGCGCCCGTCGGTGTGGCCGCGCACGACAACCTCGCCCGGCCGGGCCGCCAGCGTGTTGGCGATCTTCGCCATGGCGTTGACCAGCCGTCCATCCGGGACGGCGGAGCCGATCGGGAACATGGTGAAGTCGATATCGTCGGTGAGGCTGATGACGATGCCGTCCTTGGTACGGCGGACATCCACCCGCGGGCCGACCGCGCTGCCCATGGCCTCGGCGATGTCGGCCTTGATCTCGCTCTCCAGCTTGCCGACGGTATCCGTCTTGCCGGACGCGTCAGTCTTGCCGGACGTATCCGCCTTGTCGGACGCATCCGCCGCGGCCGCGCCGGCCTGTTGCGCACCGGCCGTCTCGGGCTTGGGGACGCCCGTCGTGGCGGCGCTGCCGGCGGAGGGGGAGCCGGTCGCCGTGAGCGTGGTGACCCCGGCGACGTCGACGGAGTCATCGGGGCCCATCTGCATCTCAGCCATATTGGCCGTCTCTTCGCCGGTGCGCGGAGCGCTGGCGTCGGGCTTGACGCCCTTCTGCTCGGACATGCCCTTGGCATCGGCGAGCTTGCGCGACTTGGGCGAAGAGTTCATCTGCCAGTAGACCGGATCGAACGGATCGCGGTGCTGCTCGCCGCTGCCGGCGCCGTCCGGCGAGATGTCGCCGATGGCCGCGTCCGGGGAGGTCGGCGTGTTTGGCGGCGCTTCGGCGGCGATCTGGGCGAGCACCGCATAGGGATCCTGGAACAGCGTGCGCTCGGCCTTGCCCTGCTGCACGTCGTCGCCGGCACCGGTGCCTTCGCCGGTGGTGTTCTTCAGGGTCGACGCCGCCTCGCCATCGGCCGAGGTGCCGAGATCCTTGATGTCTTCGGGGTCGTTGAGTCCCTTGCGCTCGCTGATCGCGTCCGAAAGGTTCACCGGGTTGAAGTAGTTGGCGATGGCCTTGCGCACATCCTTATCGGTGACGTTGATCAGCCACATGATGAGGAAGAACGCCATCATGGCCGTCATGAAGTCGGCATGCGCGACCTTCCAGGCGCTCGAGTGATGCTCGTGCTCCTCGTCGTCGTGCCGCTTGATGATGATGAGCTCGTGCCCGCCTTCGGCCATTCTTCTTAGTCTCCGGCGGTGGCGGCACCGAGCCGCGCCGTCCATGCCTGCATCTGGGTCTCAAGGGTTGTCGCCCCGACCGTGACGATCACTTCGCTCTGGCTGCCCGGCTCGAAGCTGACCGGCGCGCGCGGGTCGATCCGGGTGCGCAGCTCGTCGATCAGGTCGGGTGAGCCGGTCACGCGCATCACCGGGTTGTCGCTGCCGGTCAGCGTGTCATTGATCACGGCGGCCATTTCGACGAGGGCCCGCTCGCGCACGGCGGTCTGAAGGAACGGGCTGATGAGGCGGGCGAGGCTCTGCGCGAGTTCCTGACGCAGCGCCTCCAACCCGGAATCGATGGCACCGGCGAGCCGGTTGCTCTCCGAGTCGATCCAGCTTCGCCGTTCCTCGGCGACGCGCTGCTCGGCACGGGCCATATCCTCGGTGCGCAGGCGCTCGAATTCGACGCGGGCATCGGCTGCCCCGGCGCGACGGCCCTCGGCCGCGGCCTGGGCGGCGATGGCCGCGAGATCGGGCCCGGAGCTGACAGCCGGCTTGGGCGGGGCGATCGCCGGAGGCGCCGCGGGCTTGATCAGCGGCGTGGGAGGAGCCTCCTTCGCCGCCTCGGCACCGGGCCGGCGGGGCATGCTGTGCGAGAAGTCGGGGAGATGACCGATCAGCATATGCATCAGGCACGCACCTCCTGCTGCAGCCACTGCCGGAGGATGGCGGCGGCCTGCTCCTCATCGAACTCGACGATCTGTTCCAGCCGCTTCTGCGGCGAGCGGTTCATCTTGCTGGTGAGATCCTCGATGAGGTTCACCGGCTCGATCACGCCAGGGGTGCCGCTGCCTTCGGGCGCGGGAAGCTCGCCGACGGCAAGGCTGCCGGTGCCGGCCAGCATGGCGGCCTCGATGGCCTCGGCTTCTTCCGGACGGGCCACGATGGCGCGCACCGCCGGCTTCAGGCCGAACCAGATGAGCAGGGCGGCGACGATGAGGATGGTGGCGGCGTTCACCAGCGTGCCGGCCTGCCGCATCATCACGTCGGTCCAGCTCAGCGGGGGAACGGGCTCCAACTCGCCATTACCGGCGGCGAAGGCGACGGCGGAGACCTTGAGCTTGTCGCCGCGCGCCTTGTCGAAGCCGGCCGCGGCGCCCGCGAGCTGCTCGATCTCATAGATCTGTGTCTCCAGCGGCACCGCCTCCTTGGCATCGCCGGCGGCGACGAGCCGCTCGCGATTGACCAGGATGGCAATGGAGAGGTTCTCGACCGTGAAGCCCTCGCGCACCGTCTCCGTGCTGCGGGAGGAGATCTCGAAATTGGTCAGTTCCTCGCGGCGGTTATTCTCTTCATTGGAGTTGTTGCCGGCACCGCCAGCGCCGCCCGCCTGCTGCTGCGGGATGTTCTGCTGCACGGTGGCGGCCTGCTGCTGCGAGCGGTTCTGCGAGGTGCCGGTCTCCTTGATGACGCGCACAGAGCGTTCGGTCTTGGAAGCCGGGTCGAAGGTGGTCTCGTTCATCGTCACGCGGTCGGTGTCGAGCCGCGAGGAGACGCTGATCTGGAAATTGTCGATACCGAGATAGGGCGTGAGGGCGCGGCGGATCTTGGCCTCGGTGTCGCGGTTCACCTGGTCCTGCAGCAGCGCCTTCTTCCCGCCGGCCGCGTTGGACGGATCATCGCCCGCCGCGAGCACGGCGCCTTCGGTGTTGAGGACGGTGACCGAGTCCATCTTCATGCCGGGCAGGGCCGCGGCGACGAGATGGCGGATGGCGTCGGCGCTGGACGCGTCGGCGGCACTCTCGGTGCGGATGACAACGGAGGCGGAAGCCTGCTGCTGTTCGCGGCGGAACGAGCCGCGATCGGGCAGCACGATGTGCACGCGGGCGGCCTTGACGCCCTTCATCGTCTGGATGGTGCGGGCGAGCTCGCCCTCCAGCGCGCGGACCTTGGTGATCTCCTGCATGAAGGAGGTCAGGCCGAGCGAATTCATGTCGTTGAACAGCTCATAGCCGGAGCTTGAGCTCTGCGGCAGGCCCTTCTCGGCCAGCAGCATGCGGGCGCGGGCCGTATCGGCGGGCGCTACCAGCACGGCTGTGCCGTCGGAGTTCACATCGAAGGTGACGCCGGCGTCCTTGAGGGCCCCGCCGATGCGGGTGACGTCCTCGCGGTTGAGGTTGGCGTAAAGCGTCTCGGTGGCCGGGCGGCTGAGGAAATAGGCTCCCAGGGAGATGGCGGCGAGGACGGTCAGGCCGATGAGGCCGAGCGCGATGAGGCGCCGAGCGCCAAGCTGGCGCAGGTTGCTCAAGAGCATCTCGATCTGCTGGCCACCGATCATCGGCTATCCGCTCCATCCCCGCTATCTCCCGCCATCATGGCGGTAGTTCCTTGGTCTCGCGGCGTGACGCCCCGGGGCGGGGGCCCGGGGCGTCAGCTTCGACGGTCGCGTCGTTCCCGGGGGGCGTGGGTTCAACGCGGGTCGGCGCGGGGTGCCGCGCAAGGGCAGTGCCGGGCTGGGGTACACCGACTGCCCGAGGACACCATGCGCCGGCGAGCTTGCCTGGAGATTGCGTGGCGTGGCCGTCGTGATGCGAGGCGGCGGCGGGCCGGAAAAAAGAAAGGCCACGCTCCGGGGGCGGGAGCGTGGCCAGTTGCGCCGCGAACGGCGGGAGACACACTTAGGAGGGCGTGAGCCCCTACATCAGCCGCGGAAGAGGCTGAGCACGCTCTGCGAGCTGGAATTGGCGATGCCGAGCGACTGAACGGCGAGCTGCTGCTGGGTCTGCAGCGCCTTCAGACGGGTCGACTCCTCTTCCATGTTCGCGTCAACAAGAGCGCCGATGGCGCGGTTGTTGGCGTCCTGAAGAGCCTGCACGAAGTTCGTCTGCGACTCGATGCGGCTGGCCGTCGAGCCGAGGCTCGTCGACGCGTCGGTCAGGTCGCTCAGGGCGGCATCGACGATCGAGGTGTAGTTCGCGATCTTGTCGAGGTCGGCCTGGCTCGAGGTCAGGGACGAGATGTCGATGTCCATGATCGAGCTGACGGTGGCGGTGCCGTTGTCGGTGGCGGCCACGCGGGACTTGTCGAGAATGCCGAGGTTGTCGGTACCCGACGCGGCCAGCGAGTTGGTCAGCGCGAGAACCGCACCATCCAGAGCCGTCTTCTTCGCGGTTTCCGCAGTGGTGATGGCCGCGTCGCGCGTGTTGGTGGCCGTCGCATAAGCGGCGTCACGAGCGGCAACGGCGGCGGCATCCATGGCGCTGCCGGCGAACGTGGTATCAGCGGTGCTGATAGCCGTGTCGTAGGCAGTGGTCGCCGTGGTCTTGGCAGTGTCGAAGGTGGTCGTCGCCGTGGTCTTGGCGGTCGCGTAAGTCGCCGACGAGGTGGTCACGGCGGCGTCAACCGCGGTATGCACGGTGGAGTTGTCATCGAGCAGCTTGAACGCGCTGGTGTCGATGTCGATCGTGTCCACCTGCACCGAGTCGCCGGTGCGGGAGAACGAGGCAACCACCGCCTTGGTGGCATTGTAGTTCGCCGCGCTCGAGTCGACGGCCAGCCAGTTGCTGCCGGAGATGACGGTGCTCTTGGCGTTGTTCTTCAGCTCATCGAGCAGGCTGCCGATTTCGGTCTGCAGCTTGGCGCGGTCGGCGTCCGGGGACGCGGCCGTGATGAGCTTTTCCTTCACCTTCTGCAGCGCCGTGCGAACGGTATCGAGACCGGTGTTGACGGTATCAACCGAAGACTTGGCGAGGCCGAGGGAGTCCTTCACCGCGCCGAGCGCGCCGTTGTCGGAGCGGGTCGTCGTGGCGATCGACCAATAAGCCGCGTTGTCGGACGCCGAATTGACGCGGAGGCCGGTGGAGACGCGGTTGTTGGTCTGGTCGAGGCTCGAGTTGATCGTCCGCAGGGTCTGCAGGGCAACCATCGAGGAGGTGTTGGTCATAAGGCTGGTCATGACGAAATGTCCCTTTGTCTGGAGAGAGAGGTTTCAAGGGGACATACCGGGCTGAAACCGGCATGGCAGAAGCGGCATCATGCCTTTGGCGGAGGCCCCACTCGGGGCGGCCTCACCTGCGGGCCCACCTGGGGGCCAGCAGTCAATCTGCCATGGCGTCACCGTCGCATGGTGGGCTTGCGCGAAGCTTGCAGCCCGGGTGCTGTGGAAATTCCCGGCGCGCGGCCAAAGAAAAAGGGCGGTCCGCCTGCGCGAACCGCCCCCCGGAAGGCGCCCTGGGGCCCTTGCCGACTACTCGCTAATAGAAGGAACGCACCAGCCCGCCGACCAGCAGGTTCCACCCATCAATCAGGATGAAGAAGAGAATCTTGAACGGCAGCGCGATCACCGCCGGCGGCATCATCATCATGCCCATGGACATGACCAGCGTCGCCACGATCATGTCGATGATCAGGAAGGGCAGCATGATCAGGAAGCCGATCTCGAAGCCGCGGCGCAGCTCGGAGATCATGAAGGCCGGGATCAGGATGCGCAGCTCGACATCTTCGGGCGCCGTACTGGTGGCGGCCTGTCCATTGGCGGCGGCGAGGTCGGCGAAGGTCTGGAGATCCTTCGGCCGGACCTGTGACAGCATGAACTCGCGGAATGGGGCGGCGACGCGTTTCAGCGCCTCCTGCTCGGAAATCTCGTTGGCGGTGAGCGGCTGGATGCCGTCCTTCCAGGCGCGATCGAAGGTCGGGCCCATGACGTAGAAGGTCATGAACAGAGACAGCGAGATCAGCACCAGGTTGGCCGGCGTCGACTGCAAGCCGAGGCCCGAGCGCAGGAAGGACAGGGCGATGACGATGCGGGTGAAGCTCGTCACCATGATCAGCAGGCCCGGCGCCAGTGACAGCACGGTGAGCAGGGCGATCATCTGCACCATGCGGCCCGAGGCAGCGCCGCCGCCGGCTTCGTTCAGAAGTTCCGACAGGCTCGGCGTCTGCTGGGCGAGTGCAGGCATGGCGAAGACGAGGCCGGCAAGGAGCGCCAGCCCGCCGACCAGATTACGCGGTGTCATTGCACCACCAGCGTTTCGATCACCAGTTCCTCAACGTGACCTTCCGAGCGCATCCGGGCGCGCTCATTAAGGTCTTCGCGCAGGTGAATGAGGCCGCTCGGGCCTTCAAGCTGGCTCAGCGGAATGGTGCGCAGATACGCCATCACGTCTTCGCGGATTTGCGCGGCGGCGATCTGCGGGTTGGGCAGCGAGCCGTTCTTGTAGATGATCGAGGCCTCGATGCGCACGAAGGTGCTGCTGGGCGCGGCGAGGTTGGAGACGATGGGCTTGAGGCTTTCCATCATCATTTCGGGGTTGGAATAGCGCAGCGGCGGCTTCTCGGGCTCGGCCGCTTCCTGCTCTTTCGCCTTCTCCGTCACGGCCTTCTCGACCGTGGAGGCGAGCTGGATGCCGAGACCACCACCACCGGCAGCGGCGAGGAGTGTCAGCAGGCTCAGCGCCACGATCACCCCGAGCTTGCCGCCCCCGCTTTTGCCTTCTGCCTTGACTGCCTGTGCCATGTTGGCCCCCGCCGGTTGCGTGTTCGTCAGAAAGGAACGACGGCGTCGTAGATGCGCTGGCCCCAGGCCGGCTGCTGGACGTCGTTGAGCCGGCCGCGGCCGGCGTAGGAAATGCGGGCTTCGGCGATCCGGTCGTAGGCGATCTGGTTGCCGCCGGTGATATCCAGCGGGTTCACCATGCCGGCGATCGTCAGCACGCGGACCTCGTAATTCACCAGGATCTCCTGCGAGCCGCGGATCATCAGGTTGCCGTTTGGCAGCACCTCGGTGACGACCACGGCGACCGCGAGGCGCAGCTTTTCCGAGCGGTCGATCGAGCCTTTGCCCTTGGCCTCGGTATCCGAGTTCATGGTGAGCGAGCCGGTGGCAGAGCCATAGCCGCCGGCCCAGCCGTAACCTTCGGCGCCGGCGGCGATATCCAACCCGGCATCCTGCGCGGATTTGCGCGAGCGGCCGGTCTCGTTGTCGAATTCGGCCTTGTCGTCGAGCGAGATGTCGACCTTCAGCGTGTCGCCGACCTTGGTGGCGCGGATGCTGCGGTAGAGGCTCTGGCTACCCTGGTCCCAGGTCGAGGCGAAGCTGCGCGAGGGCGGTGGCGGGTAGGCCATCGGGATCGGATCCGCCTGCGCCTGGATGCCATAGCCGACCGGCGTCAGCGACGGGCCATTCGCCAGGCTGTCATATTTGTTGGTTTGACAAGCACTTAGCCCGAGGGCGGCGAGCGGCAGGAGGAGCAGTCTCATGACGATTTGTCCTGGCTCGCGGCCTTCGCCTCATTGGCCCGCTTGGCGATGCCGACCATGACGCCGGTGAGGCGGGCGGCACGGGTGGAGTCCATCTCGTTCATGATGGCGCTGGCGACGCGCGGGTTGAGCTTGGCGAGGATCGCCGCGGCCGGGTCGTCGCCCATCACGGTGAGCTGGGCGGCGGCGGCGTCGGGGCGCATCTGGGAGATCACGGCGATCACCGATTCATCCGCCTTGCGCAGGAATTCTTCGCGACGCGTCAACCACTTCTCATATTCAGCGCGCTTGGCCTCGAGCTGCGCGATGCGCTCCTCGAGATCCTTCTCCATCCCCTCGATCGCCGCCTTCTGGCGGGCGAAGCGGGCGTCGCGGGCGGTGTCGATGAGGCTGGCGCAGTACTGCTCGGTGTTGCTCAGATTGGACGGCATCGGCACCGCCGGAACCGGCGCCTGGGCCGGCAGCGCCTGCACCGGCGCGGTGGATTTGGCGGCGGCGGCTTCGGCCCGGCCCTCGTGGAGTGTCAGTGCAGTGAGGGGGACAGTCAGGCCGATGAGGATCAGAAAAGAGCTGCCCCGGCCGGTGAGGCCGCGCGCCGGCAGATGGGCCGGCCGGCGGGTGCGCGCGGGAACCGGGACCGGCTCCTGCCCGCCCCAGCCTTCCTCGTCCCCGACCGAATGGCGGGCGGCGAAACACAGCGCCGCCGAGATGAGGCCGAAGGCTCCGCCGAGGATGAAGATGAACAGGTGCGACAGAACGGTCACGATGCTCATGGGCGTGGCTCCTCGATTGGGTGGCGGCAACAGACCGGTCGGCAGGTTGGGCGATGGCTGAACGGTCGGCCCGTGGGCCGTCCCGGTTACTGGACCACCAGGTCCGCTTGCAGCGCGCCCGAGGTCTTGATCGCCTGCAGGACAGCGATGATGTCCGTCGGCCTCATTCCCATACGGTTCAGACCTTGCACGAGGGTCTCCAAATCGGGGCCCCGCACGACGGCGAGGTAGCCGCCATCCTGCTCAATGCCGATATCGGTACGCGGCACCACGACGGTCTCGCCGTCGGAGAAGGGGGCGGGCTGGGAGACTTCCGGCGTCTCGGTGACGCGCACCGTGAGGTTGCCCTGGGTGACGGCGACGGTGGAGATCTTCACGTTGCGCCCGATCACCACCGTGCCGGAGCGCTGGTCCACCACCACGCGGGCGGGGGTATCCGGCTCGATCGGCAGGTCGCCGATCATGGCGAGGAAGCGGGCGGGGTTCATCTGCGGCGGGCGCTGGACCACGACGCTGCGCAGATCGCGCTCCTGGGCCAGCGGCTTGTTAGGACCACCAAGCTTGCCATAGTCGAACTTCATCTTGCCGAAGCGGGCATTGATGACGTCGGCGACGCGGGCGGCGGTGGCGAAATCCGGGTTGTTCAGCTCCAGCACGAAGCTGGTCAGCTCGTTCAGCACGCCGGGCGCCGGCTTCTCCACCAGCGCGCCATTGGGAATGCGGGCGGCGGTGGGAATGCCCTGGGTGATGCTCTCGGCCTGGCCCTCGGCGGTGAAGCCGGTGACGGCGAGCTGGCCCTGCGCCACGGCATAGGTCTGCCCGTCGGCGGCGGTGAGCGGGGTGAGCAGCAGCGTGCCGCCGCGCAGCGAGGTGGCATCGCCCATCGAGGCGACGTTGATGTCGATGCGCGAGCCGACGCCAGCGAAGGCCGGCAGGTCGGCGGTGACCGCGACGGCGGCGACGTTGCGCGCGCGCAGCGGAATGCCGCGCGTGCTGATGCCGAGCCGGTCGAGCATGGACTGCATGGCCTGCTCGGTGAAGGGCGAGTTGCGCAGCGTGTCGCCCGTGCCCTGGAGGCCGATGACAAGGCCGTAACCGATGAGCTGGTTCTCGCGCACGCCCTGCACCGAGGACACGTCCTTGATGCGCGTCGCGGCGTTGGCGCTGGCAAGGCCGGCGAGCACCAGCAGGGTGGCGGCGAGGAGGCGCTTCATTTGCCGCCGACCTTGACCGAGCCGTCCGCCTGCACGATGCCGGTGACGATCTTGCCGCTGTCGACGTTCTTCAGCCGCACCATCGCGCCGACGGTGGCGGAATCCAGCGGCACGCCCATGGCGGTGATCAGCAGGCCGCCCTGCTCGAAGCGCAGCTCGGTGGCAACGCCGCGCGTGACGACCTTGGCCTCGCCCACCGCCCCGACCGGCACGGCATTGCCGGCCAGCAGCACGCGCCGGGCGACCTTGCCGACAAGCTGGCCGCGATTGACGGCGATCGGATATTCGCTGGTCACATGGGCGGGGAACGACTTGTCCACCAGCATGGCGTCGGTGATCGTCTCGCCGGGCGCCACCGTGGTCGCGGCGACGGGGAGCATGACCTGCTGCGGCAGCGGCGCGCCGGCGACCGGCGGCGTGGCCGGGGCGGCGCCTGTCGGGGGCGCCCAGTCGGCCAGGGCCGAGCTGTCGACCCGGCTGTCGGCGATCGAGGCGGCGAGCGCGCCACCGGCGAAAGCGAGCGAGCCGAGGGCCAGCACGCCGATACGGGCGAGCGCATGGGAGAGGGCACGCGCACGGGCGGCGCCCCCGAAATGCCGACGCATGGCGCGGTTCCTTTGTTAGCGGATGCCCTTGGAGACCGTGGCGGCCATTTCGTCGGCGGCCTGGATCACCTTGGAGTTCATTTCATAGGCGCGCTGGGCGGAGATCAGCTCGGTGATCTCCTTCACCGGGTCCACGTTCGAGGACTCGAGATAACCCTGGTGGACCTTGCCGAAGCCGGTATCGCCGGCGACGCCGGTCACCGCCGTACCGGAGGCATCGGTCTCGCGGTAGAGATTGTTGCCGATCGGCTCCAGCCCGCCATCATTGGGGAAGTTGGCGACGGTGAGCTGGCCGAGCATCTGCGGCGTCGCCTGGCCGGCGACCTTGGCATAGACCTGCCCGGTCTCGTTGATGGCGATCTCCACCGTGTCGGCGGGGAAGGTGATGGCGGGTTCCACCACATAGCCGTCATTGGTGACGAGCTGGCCCTCCGGCCCCTTGTTGAAGGAGCCGGCGCGCGTATAGACGGTCTCGCCGGTCGGGCTGGTGATCTGGAACCAGCCACGCCCGTTGATGGCGATGTCGAGCGGGTTGCCGGTCTGGGTGAGCGGGCCCTGCATGTGCAGGTTGCGCACACCCACGGTGCGCACGCCGAGGCCGACCAGCGCGCCGTCCGGGATCGGCAGGCCGCCATCCACATTGGGCACGCCCTGGGCGCGTTCGGCCTGGTAGAGCAGGTCGGCGAATTCGGCGCGCGCGCGCTTGAAGCCCGTCGTGTTGATGTTCGCGATGTTGTTCGCGATCACTTCCACATTGGTCTGCTGCGCGCTCATGCCGGTGGCGGCGATGGCCAGTGCTCTCATGTCGCTATGTTCCTCAGATCGCCATCCGCGAGATTTCCTGATAGGCCGCGACGACCTTGTCGCGGACCGCGAGCGCGGTCTGGAGCGTCTGCTCGGCGGTCATGATCGTCTGCACGACATGAGCGACGGACGCCTTGCCCTGAATGCCGCTGATGGCGGTGGCTTCCGCCGTCTTCAGCGAATTTACCGCCTGGCCGGAAACATCGGCGAGGATGTCGCCGAAATCCGTGCCGGAGACGGACCGGCTGGGTGCCGCCGCCGCGGCCGGGCCGGTCGCGGACGACGCGGCGGGGCCATTGGTGCGGATCGGGGTGAAAGAACCAATCGCGTCAAGCATCATCCAGCCCTCAGCAGGTCGATGGTCTGGGAGATCATCGACCGGGCCTGTTTCATCATCTGGAGGTTGGCGGAGTAGGAGCGACCGGCTTCACGCAGGTCGGCCATTTCCACCAACGGGTTCACATTGGGCATCTTCACATTGCCCTGCGCGTCCGCGGCCGGGTTGCCCGGATCATGCTCGACGGCGAAGGGGGTGTTCTTGTCGGTGCCGAGCTGGCTCACCGACACCTGCGAGGCGCCGAGGCCGCGCATCGGCTGCGCCGCGAAATGCACGGTCTTGCGCACATAGGGCGCGCCGTCGGGGCTTGTCGCCGTGGAACGGGCGTTGGCGATGTTCTCCGAGGCGATGCGCATGCGCAGCGACTGGGCTTCCATGCCGGAGCCGGCGATGGACGATATCGACTTGAGGGGATCGATCATCACACATTCCTCACGCTGGCTAACACCATCCGGTGAAACGAGCGGACAATGCTCGTGTTGAGGGTAAAGGCACCGCTGACCTCGTTCGCCTTGACCATCTGCTGGTCCAGACTGACGGTGTTGCCGTTTTCGGAGATGCTCCAGCTCTCGGCGTCGTCCATCTTCACCGTCGCCGCCCCTGGGGCGGACATGGAAAGATGAGCCGCGTTGGTCCGCGCTTCCGCCAGATGGGTCTTGTCCAGCACCGCCGAGAAGGGTTCCACCTCGGCCGCCCGGTAGCCGGGCGTGTTGGCATTGGCGATGTTGCCGGCGATGGTCGCCTGCCGCACTGAGGCCCATGCAGAGTGGCGGGAGGCGAGATCGAAGAGATAGACCTTGTCCACGAGAGGCTCCGCATTCCGATGGGAGCACCCTAGGTACAGAACCTTGCACGAGGCTGGACTCGCCGATGGGCGGCAGCGTCTGCCCCCGGCAGGGCTTAGTTCGCGGCGATCCGCGCCGCCGCGAGGGCGCTGGCGAAGCGCTGGAGATTGTCCTCCGGCGAGGCCGGGCCCCCGGCGAAGTCGATCCGGTCGATATGCACGCCGATTGTCGTGTCGTCGAACACGACGCGGAACGCGGCGGTCAGCGTCGCCTCGCGCAGTATCATGCTGATGCTGACATTGGGCGGGGAACCCCAGTCGCTTTCGACCGCCGCATTGCGCCCGTAATGCAGCAGGCCCGGCTTCAGGAATAGCTCGGCCGAGGAGTTGATGAGATCCTGGATGTTCTCGTCCTGCCGCCGGCTGATATAGGCGATGACGACGCCGGCGCTGGTGAAGCACAGCTCGCTGAGAAAGCCGCGCAGCGTATCCGCCAGCATCTTCTCATAGGGTAGCAGCGCCAGCGGCGCATCCTTGTCGAGGCTAAAGGCGCCATCAGGTCCGGGCATTCTTGCCTCTTGCATAGATGAAATAGAGTATCTTGGCGATCGGCCGGTAGAATTCGGCCGGAATCCACTGGTCCACCTCGACGGCGTCATACATGGCGCGGACAAGGGCCCGGTCCTCGACGACGGGGATGTTGTGGCTCTCGGCGATGGAGCGGATCTTCAGGGCGATGAGGTCGGCGCCCTTGGCGAGTACGAGCGGCGCGCCGCCCTTCTGGCGGTCATAATAGAGCGCGATCGCATAGTGGGTCGGGTTGGCCAGCACGATGGAGGCGCGCGGGACGGCGTTCATCATGCGGTGGCGGGCGCGTTCCTGGGCGAGGGAGCGCATGCGCGCCTTCACCAGCGGGTCGCCCTCGGCCTGCTTGAACTCCTCCTTCACCTCCTGCTTGGTCATGCGCAGCTCGGCCTTCCAGTGCAGGCGCGACCAGACGAGGTCGACGCCCACAAGCGCGATGGTCGCCACGCAGACGGCGGAGACCAGACGCACGGCGAGGCCGAGCAGCATGGAGGGGACCAGCACCGGGTCGCTCGACATGGCGGCGGTGATGCTGTCCTGGCCGGAGAACAGCAGCAGCCCGCACACCAGCGCGATCGCGCCGAACTTGAACAGCGACTTCAGGAACTCGACCTGGCCGTCGCGGCCGAACAGGCGCTTCCAGCCGGAGGCGGGCGAGATGCGCGACCATTGCGGACGGATTCGCTCGCCCACCATGCTGGGCGTGTTCTGCACCAACGCGGCGACGAGGCCGCAGATCGACAGCACGATGACGATGGGCAGAAGGAAACGGGCGCCGAGCTCGAAGGCGACCCAGAGAATATGCGTGACGTCCTCACTGGTGTTGAGGCGCAGGCTTCCGGGGTCGTCGATGAAGCGGGAGAGCCCCTGCATCAGCGGTCCGCTCTGCGGGCCGGCGAAGAAGCTCAGGCTGATGAGAATGCCGATGAGGGAGGCAAACAGGGTCGCCTCCTTGGAGAAGGGGATGTTGCCCTTCTCCAAGGCGTCGGCGATCTTCTTGTCGCTGGCTTCCTCGGTTTTGCTTTCCTTGTCGTCATCCCCGGACATGGCGGGCCCTAGCGCACATAGGCGTCTTCCTCACCGCCGGAGTTGAGTTCGATTTCGCCGCGCCCGGCCATTTCGAGCGCGAGGTCGGTAATGGCGCGGCGCGCTTCCGCCACGTCGCGGGCCGAGGCCGGCTCGCTGGACGACAGTTCCTGCTCGACCATGCGGCGCACGCGCGAACCGAGCGATTGCAGGATGATCTCGCGGAACTCCGCATCCGTGCCCTTGAGCGCCAGCACCGTCTTGTCGTTCGGCACCTGGTCGAACAGCGAGGTGCGCGCGCGGGGCGGCAGGTTGATGATGTCGTCGAAGGTGAAGAGCAGGCCCTTGAGGATCTCGGCCGATTTCGGCCGGGTCGAGCTCAGGCTGTTCAGCACGTTCTCCATGTCGTTGCGCTCCATCTTGTTGATGATGTCGGCGATACGGGCATGGGTGTCGGCGCCGGCGTTGCGCGCGAGGTTGACCATGAAGTCCTCATGGATCGTGCTCTCGATGATGCGCATCGTCTCGTCGACGATCGGCTTGAAGGCGAGCATCCGGCGCATGACGCCGTTGCGCATGTCCTCGGGCAGGTGGCTGAGCACCTTGGCGGCGCAGGCCGGCTTCACCTTGGAGAGCACCAGCGCGGCGATCTGCGGGTGCTCCTTCATGATGTAGGTCGCGATGGTGCCTTCCGAGACGCCGGAGATGCGGTCCCAGATCGAATGGTTCGCCGCGCCCAAGACATCGTTCATGATCTCGCTGATCTGGTCGGGCGGCAGCACGCCGGCGAGCAGACGTTCGACATCACTCGCCGAGCCGCCGACATTGGCGCCGGCAACGAACTGGGTGGCGAATTCCTCGATGGCCATTTCCACCTGGGAGGTGGTCACGGGGCGCATCTCGGCGATGGTACGGGTGATGAGGCGGATTTCTTCCGGCTCGAAATGCTTCATCAGGCGCGCCGCGGCGGGCTTGCCCATGGTCATGAGCAGCGCGGCGACACGATCGATGCCGTGCAGGGGGCGGTTGCTTACGCTCCGCGTGGCGGCTGCGGCCATTTACGGCTCCGGCGATCAGCGGTTGGAGTCACTGCCCGTCGTCCCGACGATCTCCGTCAGGGAGACGCCGAAGCGCGAATTGTCCTCATCCACCACGACGACCTCGCCGCGGGCCAGGATGCGGCCGTTCACCACCACTTCCACCGGCTCGCCGACGCGGCGGTCAAGCGGGACGATGGCGCCGCGGCCGAGCTTCATGAGGTGAGCGACCGGCATGTTGGCCGAGCCGAGCACGACCTGCATGGTGACCGGCACGCGCAGCAGGGATTCGAGGCCGCGGCCGCCGAAGGTCTCCTCGACGGAGCCGCCGGTGATGGTTTCAGGCGCAAAGGTATCGGTCATGGCTTCACCTTGGGCGAGGGAGTGGAACCGCCGGCCGGGCCGTTACCGGGCTTGGTGCCGGCGGCGGTCTGAGCCTGGTTGAGCTGCCAGAGCAGCGTCTCGGCGTCCTGGATCTTGTGCGACAGGAGGGTGAGCAGCTCGCGGCTGTCATCGTTGAGCAGCGCCATCGCGTTGCGCGCGTGGTGCAGGGCGTTGGCGCTGTCGTCGAGCGCGACGCGATAGTCGCGCTGATAGGCGGAGAGATTGCCAAGCTTGCGGTACATCAGCACGACACAGGTGCTGGTCACCACGAGGGCGACGAACAGCACGGCCTCACCGGGGGAGAATATCATCGAGGAACTCCTGAGCCTGATCGACGGCATCTTCGATACGCAGCACATACGCACCCTCGGCTTGCCCGAGGCTGCACCAGAAGAGCCCCTCCTCGGCGCTCTCCAGCTTGACGCGGCTGCGCGGGGTGGCCTGCAGCGAGAGAACCTGACCAACCTTGAAGTCTGCGGCCTCGCCCAGCGTGATCTCGCGCTGTTCCAGCACGGCGCGCAGCCGCACCTCGGTGCGCTGCACCTCGCCGCGAATGTGCTTGCTCCACACCGGATCGCGCGGCGCTGATTCGCCCGCCGTGGTGCTGGCGAGTTGCTGGCGCATCGGGGTCAGCGCACCCTGCGGGACGAGAATGAACATCTCGCCGCCGCGGTTGATCGCCTGCAGCAGGAACTTGGCGCAGATGGCGAGGTTGTTGCGCCGGCCGATGACGGCGAAGTCCATGCGCGTCTCGTGCCGCTGGAACTTGAAGGTCGCCTTGCTCACCAGCGCGAAGGCGCTCTGCAGCGCCTTGGCCATCTGCTCGAACAGCGCCTGGGCGATTCGCATCTCGATGTTGGAGAAGGAGCGCTCGTCGTCGATCGGCGGCTCGGAGCCGTCGGCCCCGAACAGCACCTCGACCATGGTGAAGATGAAGTCGCGGTCGAAGCCGACGATGAGGTGGCTGTCCCATTCCGGCGAGTGGAACACGCCGACGACGGCCATGCCTTCATAGGCGTCGAGGATGTCGCCGATGCGCCCGCTCTCGACGTCGCTCAGCGAGTAATAGGCCTGCGAGGCGACGAGCTGGCGCAGGCTTTCCGCGCACTGTGTCGCCATGCGGTCGAAGATGACGTTCAGCATCGGCAGCTTGTCGAGGGACAGGCCGGCGGCGTCCAGCAGCAGATTGCGGATGTCGGTGGTGGAGCCGCTCATGGAACCCGTTTGCATGTTCATCGCTTAGGCCGCCTGTGCCTGGGCCATGGAGGAGAGGTTCGGAACGTTGGAGATCGCTTCGGCCTCGACCTCGTCGATGGTCGGGCGCTCGCCAGCGGAGATGGTCTTGCGGCCATGTTCCAGGGCGATCTGCGGCAGCGCGCCGTTCATGTAGGCGATCAGCGACTGCTTCGCGATGATGTAGGGCTGGACCTGCTTCTCTCGCATGATCTTGATGTAGTGCGCCATCGGCCCGAGGATCGCGTAGGAGGCGTAAATGCCGATGAGGGTGCCGACCAGCGCCGACGCGATGTAGCCGCCAAGGATTTCCGGCGACTGGTCGATGGCGCCCATCGCCTTGATGATGCCGAGCACCGCCGCGCAGATGCCGATGGCCGGCATGCCTTCCGCGACCGTGCTGAGTGCTCCGGCTGGCTTGGTCTTGTACTTCTTGATGGTCGAGATTTCCTGTTCCATCAGCCCTTCGATCTCATGCGAGCGGGCATTGCCGATGACAATCAGGCGCGCATAGTCGCAGATGAACCCGGTGAGTTCCTTGTCCTTCAGAATGTCCGGGAAGTGCTGGAACAGCGGGGAATTGGTGGGGTCGTCGATGTGCCCTTCGACCTCGTTGCGCGGCTTGGTGCGCAGCTCGCGCATCAGCGCATAGAGAAGGCCGAGCAGGTGCAGGAAATCCTTGCGCTTGGGCGCCTTGCCCGACAGGGCCTGTCCCATTGCCTTGCCGGTGTCCTTGATCGTCGACATCGGGTTGGCGATGACGAAGGTGGCAAAGGCAATGCCGAAAATGATGACATATTCAAAGGGTTGCCAGATCACCTCGAGATGGCCGCCCATGGCCACGAAGCCACCGCCGATCGAGGCGAAGCCCAGGAAGATGCCAATCAAGATGCCCAAAGCGATACCCCTCCGTTGTTGAGTGAGGGTCTAGGTGGGCAAGGTTGCGTGAGGCTGGCGGGGGGGCAGGGAGGCGGCGCGCCGCTCTTTATGAGGCGCGGCCGGCAGGCCAGCCCGGCGCAAGGTTACTGGGCGAGGGTCAACACCGGACACACGCACGGTGCGCCATGGCCACGACCTACGATTCCTATCGTCTTCTCACGCGCAACATCGACCGGACCCTCAAACTGAAGGCGTCCGAGCCGACGGTGGCGCTTGAGACCAAGCATTACCTCGAGACCATCCCGAAGATTAAGTCGATCGACGACTTCATCAAGAACACCCGCGTGTTCAACTACGCGATGAAGGCGTTCGGTCTCGAGGAAATGGCCTACGCCAAGGCCTATATGCGCAAGGTGCTGACCGAGGGCATCACCGATTCCAAATCCTTCGCCAACCGGCTGAACGACGACCGCTTCACCGCCTTCGCCAAGGCGTTCGACTTCGACAGCTATGGCGCGCTCACCACCTCGCGCTCGGCGACCAAGCAGGAGGTCGCCGACAAATATGTCCGCCAGACGCTGGAAGTGGACGCGGGGGCGGAGAATGAGGGCGTGCGGCTGGCGCTGTACTTCAAGCGCGAGGCGCCGAACGTGTCCTCCGCCTATGGGCTGATGGCGGACGCGGCGCTCTGGAAGGTGGTGAAGACCGTCTATGGCTTTCCCGCCGAGATGGGCAATGCCGACATCGACAAGCAGGCGGCGGCGGTGAAGAAGCGCCTCGACATCGCCTCGCTGAAGGATCCGGTCAAGCTCGACCGGCTGATCCAGCGCTTCACCGCGCGCTGGGACATGGACCAGGCCGCCACCTCGCCGACCCTTGCCCTGTTCAACCGCGGCTATTCCGTCGGTTCGGGCGTCGCCATGTCGCTGCTTTCCCTGAAGTATGGAGGTTGATGCGTGACAAGCATCTATGTCGGCCTGTCGATGCAGATGGCGGCGGAGCGCCGCCTCGCCACCATCGCCGGCAACATCGCCAATGTGAACACGCCCGGCTATCGCGCCGAGGAAGTAAAGTTCGAGACCATGCTTTCGCAGGCGGGCGCAAGCGACGTGGCCTTCGTCTCGGAGGGTGACAGCTACACCTCGCTGAAGCCGGGCAATGTGTCCTACACCGGCAACCCGCTCGACCTTGCCCCGCAGGGCGACGCCTGGTTCGCGGTGCGCGGCCCCTCGGGCCCGCTCTACACCCGTGACGGGCGCTTCCAGCTCGGGCCGAATGGCGGCCTGCGCACGGTGGACAACATGCCCGTGCTCGATTCGAGCGGCACGCAGATCACCATCGATGCCTCCGCCGGGCCGGTGAACATCAGCGCCGATGGCGCGATCACCCAGGCCGGGAACCGGGTTGGCACGGTCGGCCTGTTCACCCTGCCGGCCGGGGCGACGCTGACGCGGCACAGCTCCTCCACCGTCTCTCCGGACCGCCCGGCGAGCCCGGTGCAGGACTATTCCCGCTTCGGCATCCGCCAGGGCTATGTCGAGGGCTCGAACGTCGATCCGATCATGGAGATGACACGGATGATCGCCGTGCAGCGCAGCTTCGAGATGGCGGCGCAGTCGGTGCAGCAGGGCGAGGATTCGACCTCGGAAGCCATCCGCACGCTGGGGCCGTCCTGAGATGAACGCGCTCAGGCGCCTTGAGGCGGCGGTGCAGTCGAGCCTGGTCGAGATCCCGCTGGTGCGCGCGAGTGGCACGGTGCGCGAGGTCGCGCCGACCCATTTCCGCGTCGCCGGCCTGTCGTCCCATCTGCGCCTCGGCGAGTGCGTCTCGGTCGAGGCGGATGGGCGCCGCATCATTGGCGAGGTGGTGCGCCTCGATGGCGACGGCGCGACGGTGAAGCCGTTCGACGAGCGCGTGGCGCTCGGCATGGGCGCCAGCGCCTATAAGAGCGGGCCGCTCTCCTTCCGCCCCGATCCCTCCTGGAAGGGCCGGGTGATCAATGCGCTGGGCCAGCCGCTGGACGGGCAGGGCCCGCTTCTCGTCGGCGATGTCGCCATGCCGCTCGACGCCGACCCGCCGGAGGCGATGAGCCGCTCGCGCATCGACAAGCCGCTGCACACCGGCGTGCGGGTGATCGACCTGTTCACCCCGCTCTGCGAGGGCCAGCGCATCGGCATCTTCGCCGGCTCCGGCGTCGGCAAGTCGACGCTGCTCTCCATGCTGGCGCGTTGCCAGGGCTTCGACACGGTGGTCGTCGCGCTCGTCGGCGAGCGCGGGCGCGAGGTGCGCGAATTTCTCGAAGGCCCGCTGGCGCCGAACCGGCACCGCGCGGTCGTCGTCGTCGCCACCAGCGACGAGAGCCCGATGATGCGCCGCCTCGCGCCGCGCGCCGGCTTCGCGGTGGCCGAGTATTTCCGCGATGCCGGCGACAGCGTGCTGCTGATCGTCGACAGCGTGACGCGCTACGCCCATGCCGCGCGCGACGTGGCGCTGGCGGCCGGCGAGCCCGCCGTGGCGCGCGGCTATGCGCCGAGCGTGTTCAGCACCCTGCCGCGCCTCCTGGAGCGGGCGGGACCGGGGCGCGAGGGCACCGGCTCGATCTCCGCCGTGTTCTCCGTGCTGGTGGATGGCGACGACCATAACGACCCGGTCGCCGACGCCATTCGTGGCACGCTGGACGGGCATATCGTGCTCGACCGCGCCATCGCCGATCAGGGCCGCTTCCCGGCGGTGAACGTGCTGCGCTCGGTCTCGCGCCTCGCCGATCTCGTCTGGACGCCCGAGCAGCGCGAGCTGGTGCGCCGGCTGAAGGGGCTGATCGCCCGCTTCGAGGACACCAAGGATCTCCGGCTCATGGGCGGCTACACGCCCGGCACCGATGCCGAGCTCGACCAGGCCGTGACCGTGGTGCCGCGCATCTATGACGCGCTGCGCCAATACGCCGACTCCCCGCCAAGCGGGGATCCTTTCGCCGAACTCGCCCAAGCCATTCGCGGCTAGGCCATACGTGGCTAGACCATGCGTGGCTAGACCATTCGCGGCTAAGTCCTTCGCAGCTCAGCCATTTTCGGCGGAGCTTCCGGTTCCGAGAGCGAGCGCCAGTTTCGCGCAAGCCACAGCGGCTCATATGCGAGCACGCCCAGTCAGGAGTGAATAGATGAGCCTCTACGGCATGATGCGCACCGGCGTATCCGGTATGTCGGCGCAGTCGAACAAGCTCGGCACCATTGCCGACAACATCGCCAACTCAAACACCGCGGGCTACAAGCGCTCCACCACCGAATTCTCCACCCTGCTGCTGCAGAGCGGCACGGGCGAGTATAATTCCGGCGCGGTGAACACCTCCGTGCGCTATTCGGTCAGCCAGCAGGGGGCGCTCAACTACACGACCTCCGCGACCGATCTCGCCATTCAGGGCAACGGCTTCTTCCTGGTCGCCGATCCCGACGGGACGTCCTATCTCTCGCGCGCCGGTTCCTTCGCCGTGGATGCCTCGACCGGCAATCTGGTGAACACCGCCGGCTTCACGCTGATGGGCTACGACATCACCGCCGGCGACCCGGACGTTGTTCTCAATGGCGCCGGCGCCCTGCAGGCGGTCAAGGTCGCCGATGTGCGCCTCGCGGCCAATCCGAGCCGCATCGGCACCTTCGCGGCGAACCTGCCCTCGGCCGATACTGCCATCGCCGGCGATACCCCGGCCGACAATGCGGCGACCTCGACCTATTCGCAGAAATCCTCGCTCGTCACCTTCGACAATCTCGGCAACGAGGTCACGCTCGACATCTATCTGAGCAAGACCAGCAACGCGCCGATCGAATGGGAGATGACGGTGTTCGACCGCGCCGACGCGCCGGCGACGGGCGACTTTCCCTATACGGCGGCCCCGCTCGCCTCGCAGGCGCTGACCTTCGACAATCTCGGCAACCTGACCTCGACGCCGAGCTTCGCGCTCAACGTGCCGAACGGCCAGACGCTGACGCTCGATCTCACGGGCATGACCCAGCTCGCCGACGGATACACCCCGCTGTCGGCGACGGTGGACGGCAACGCGCCGAGCTCGGTCTCCGGCGTCGAGATTGCCAAGGACGGTGTGGTCTCGGCCATCGACCTGAACGGGCGCAAGTCGCCGCTCTACAAGATCCCGCTCGCCTTCGTCACCAGCCCCGACAAGCTGAACCCGAAGGCCGGCAACGTGTTCGAGACCACCAATGAATCCGGCGCCATCCAGGTCGGCTTCGCCAATGACGGTGGGCTCGGCACGATGATCTCCGGCGCCACCGAACGCTCCAATGTCGACATGGCGAACGAGCTCACCGAGATGATCGCCGCCCAGCGCGACTACACCGCCAATTCCAAGGTGTTCCAGACCGGTTCGGAACTGCTCGACGTCCTGATGAACCTCAAGCGGTGAGGCGTAGATGAGCCTCTCGGTCGCCTTCAACGCCGCCCGGTCCTCGCTGTTCAGCACGTCCTCGCAGATCGAGACGACGGCGCGGAACATTTCGGGGGCCGGTCAGGCCGGCACATCGCGCAAGCTTGCCATCACCACCACCATGGGCGATGGCGGGGCGACCGTGATCAGCGTGTCGCGCGCGAGCGACAACGCGCTCTTCACGCGCATGCTCACCGCCACCTCGCACACCGCCGACAAGCAGGCGTTGCTCAATGGGCTGGAGCGGCTGCAGACGACCGTGGGCGATCCCGAATCCGACGCCTCCCCGGCGGCGCGCCTCGGCGCGCTGTCCGATGCGCTGGCGCAATATGCCAACATGCCGGACGACCCTTCTATCGCCGGCGAGGTGGTGGTCAAGGCACAGTATCTGGCGACCTCGCTGAACACGGCGGCCGATGCCGTGCACAAGGTGCGCACCGACGCGGACACCGCGATGGCGCGCTCGGTCAGCCGCGTCAACGACCTGCTGAAGCAGTTCGAGGTGGAGAACACCACCGTCGTGCGTGGTACGGCGATCGGCGCGGATGTGACCGACGCGATGGACCGGCGCGACACGCTGCTCGCCTCGCTCGCCGAGGAAATGGGCGTTACCGCGATCAGCCGCGGCAATAACGACATGCTGATCTACACCGATGGCGGCGCGACCCTCTTCGAGACACGCCCGCGCACGGTGAGCTTCACCACCACGCCCGTCCTCACCGCCGGCATGACCGGCCGGGCGGTGATGGTCGATGGCGTCAGCGTCACCGGCGACGACGCCACCATGCCGCTGCGCTCGGGCCGGCTGGTCGGCCTCGCCGAACTGCGCGACCGCACTAGCGTGGTGTTCGAGAACCAGCTCGATCAGATGGCGCAGGGGCTGATGAGCGCCTTCGCCGAGATCGACCACACCGGCGGCGGCGCGCCCGACATGCCGGGCCTGTTCACCGACGGTTCGGGCACGCTCCCGGCCACCTCCACCGGTGCGGCGAGCCGCATCGCGGTCAACCCGGCCGTCGACAACGCGCAGGGCGGCACGCTGACCCTGCTGCGCGACGGCGGCATCAACGGCGCGGCCTATGAGGCAAACGCGACCGGTGCCGCCAGCTTCGCCGATGAAATCCGCCGGCTGCACACCAGTGTCTCGGCGGTGCGCACCTTCGATCCGGCCGCGGAGATCGGCAGCTCGGCGAGCCTCGCCGATTTCGGCCAGGCCTCCGTCGGCTGGCTGGAGGGCGCCCGCCAGGCGGCTTCCACCAAGGCGGAGAGCGAGAAGGCGCTGCTGGCGCATGCCTCCGACGCGCTGTCCAACGCTACCGGCATCAATATGGACGACGAATATGCCCGCCAGCTCGAGCTGGAGCGCAGCTATCAGGCGTCGTCCAAGCTGATCGCGATCATCAACGATCTCTACGACACCTTGCTGCAGGCGGTGCGCTGATGCGAACGACCTTCATCTCCACCCTCACGCTGATGAATTCGCCGCGCAACGCGCTGCCGCGCCTGCAATCCGAACTTGCCGATGCGAGCAAGGAGCTGACCACCGGCCGGCGCGCCGATCTCGGCCTGTCGCTCGGCGTCGGCACGGCGGAAAGCGTGCGGCTGCGGGCCGAGGACGCCTCGGTTCGCCGCTATTTCGACGGCAACTCGGCGATGGCCGCGCAGCTTGAGCGCACCCAGGCGACGCTCGACGACATGCGCACCCAGGCCGACAAGTTCCAGCAGATGCTGTCGAGCATCTCCGATGCCGACGGCGCCGCGTCCGTGCTGCAGCAGCAGGCGGGGGGCTTTCTCGATGCCCTGACCTCGACGCTGAACCTGACCGATGGCCGGCGCTATCTGTTCGGCGGCATCAATAGCGGGCAGAAGCCGATCAATAATCTGGACGAGGGCCCCGGCGCGGCAATCGTGACCGCGTTCAACACGCGCTTCGGCATCGACCCGTCCGATCCGGCCACCGGCAACATTCCCGCTGCCGACCTCGAGAATTTCATCGACAACGAGTTCGCCGCGATGTTCGAGGAGCCGGGCTGGAGCGCCACCTGGTCGGACGCGTCGAGCACCAATCTGCGCAGCAGCATCTCGCCGCTCGAGCGCATCGAGACCTCCGCCAACGCCAATGAACCAGCCATGCGCAAGCTTGCGATGGCATACACGATGGTGGCGGCGCTGGGGACCGAACATCTCAAGGGCTCCGCGCTGGCGATGGTCATGGACAAGGCGCGCTCGCTCACCGGCACCGGCACGAGCGAGCTTATCTCGATCAGCACGCGGCTCGGCACCTCGCAGAACCGTATCGAGGCGGCGAATTCGCTGATGCAGCGCGGGCTCGACACCATCGGCAAGCGCATCGATAAGCTGGAATCCGTGGATCCCGCGGAAGCCAAGACGAAGCTGGATATGATCTCTACCCAGATCGAGATGTCCTACTCGCTGACGGCGCGAATACTGAAAATGTCCATCATGAACTACGTCTGATCGGAAGGGTCGCCACATGTATCGCTTCACCTATGCCGAGATCCTGGGAGACTCCGGTGTCGAGGGGCGCGAGGAAGAGCGGCTTGCGCTCGACCATGCGCTGGCTCTGCTGACCAAGGCCCAGGAAAACGGCCCTTCCTCGCCCGAAGCCGCCCAGGCGGTGCTCTATCTCCAGAAGCTCTGGGGGTTCCTCATCCGCGACCTCTCCGATCCGCATAACGAGCTGGCCGAGACGCTGCGCGGCAACCTGATCTCCATCGGGCTCTGGGTCATCAAGGAGGCGGATCAGATCATGCAGGAACGCTCCACCAACTTCTCCGGCCTCATCGAGGTCAATCGTTCCATCCGTGATGGCCTGATGTGAGGCGCTGCCCATGCTGATTTCGCTGAAACCCGGTGAACGCATTTTCCTCAACGGGGCGGTGATCCGCGTCGACCGCAAGGTGACGATCGAGCTGCTCAACGACGTCGCCTTCCTGATGGAAAGTCACGTCCTGCAGGTCGAGGACACCACCACCCCGATGCGCCAGCTCTATTTCGTGGTGCAGACCATGCTGATCGAGCCCCGCAAGATGGAGGCGGCGCAGGCCGTGTTCACGCAGCAGCTCGCCGGGCTGATGACCAGCTTCAACAATGACTCGATGGTGACCGCGCTCGCGCAGGTCGGCGAGCTCGTCGAAGCCGGCCGACTTTTCGAGGCGCTGCGGGTGATCCGCCGCCTGTTCATGATCGAGGCGGCCATTCTCGCCACCGACGCGCCCAAGGCGGCGTGAGGAGAGCTCCATGACATCGGTTAACCCGCTCGCCTCGACGGGCACGGCCTCGGCCGCGTCCGCCGCCGCCAAGCCGCAGACGCTCGACTACACGGCGTTCCTCCAGCTCCTCATCGCCCAGATGAAGAACCAGGATCCGACGGAGCCGATGGACACGGCGCAGTATATGGGCCAGCTCGCCTCCTTCTCGCAGGTCGAGCAGAGCATATCGGCCAACGCCAAGCTCGACTCGCTGCTGACCTCCTCCTCGCTGCAGATCGCCGACGCCGCCATCGGCCGGACGGTGACCAGCGCCGACGGCACGGTTTCCGGCACGGTCACCTCGGTGCGCATCGCGGCCGATGCACCCATGGCCATGCTCGCCGACGGGCGCGAAGTCGCGCTCACCTCCGGCGTGCGGATGTCCTGAGAATGAACGAGGTCGATGCGCTCGATGTCGTCCAGTCGGCGATCTGGACGATCATCGTCGCCTCGGGGCCCGCGGTGGCCGCCGCCATGCTGGTGGGCGTTGCCATCGCCCTGTTCCAGGCGCTGACGCAGATCCAGGAGGTCACGCTGACCTTCATCCCGAAGATCATCGCCGTTCTCGTGGTTTCCGCCCTCACCGCCACCTTCATCGGCCAGCAGATCCTCGCCTTCACTGAGGAGGTCTATGGCCGCATCGGCACCGGATTCTGATGCGTCATGACCGATCTCACCGCCACCTCCGCCGGGACTGAGCCCAAATCACGCCGCGATATCGGCTTCGCCGTCGGCGTCGTCGCCATCCTCGCGGTGCTGTTCCTGCCGATCCCGCCGGCGCTGATCGATTTCGGCCTCGCTCTGTCGATCGCCGTGTCGGTGCTGATCCTCATGGTGTCGCTGTGGATCCAGAAGCCGCTTGAGTTCTCCGCCTTCCCGACCGTGCTGCTGATCGCGACGCTCTTGCGCCTCGCGCTCGGCATCGCCACGACGCGCCTCATCCTCGCCCATGGCGCGGACGGGGTGCATTCGGCCGGTCACATCATTTCCGGCTTCTCGCAGCTGGTGATGGGTGGCGACTTCGTCATCGGCATCGTGGTGTTCGTGATCCTGATCACGGTCAACTTCCTCGTCATCACCAAGGGCGCGACGCGCATCGCGGAAGTCGGCGCGCGCTTCACCCTCGATGCCATCCCCGGCAAGCAGATGGCGATCGACGCCGATCTCAACGCCGGCCTCATCGACGACAAGCAGGCGCAGCTGCGCCGCTCCGAGCTGGAAGAGGAAAGCTCCTTCTTCGGCTCGATGGACGGCGCCTCGAAATTCGTGCGCGGCGAGGCGGTCGCCGGCCTCATCATCATTGCCGTCAACATCTTCGGCGGCATCATCATCGGCGTGACGCGCCACGGCCTGCCGCTGGGCGAGGCGGCGGACATCTTCACCCGCCTCTCGGTCGGTGACGGCCTCGTCTCGCAGATCCCCGCCCTGATCGTCTCGCTCGCTGCCGGCCTGCTGGTGTCGAAGGGCGGCACGCGCGGTTCGACCGACAAGGCGGTGCTCGGCCAGCTCGGCGCCTATCCGCGCGCGCTCTACGTCGCGGCCAGCCTGATGTTCGGCCTGGCGCTGGTGCCGGGCCTGCCCTTCCTGCCCTTCGCGGCGCTGGGCGGTGTGATGGCCTTTGTCGGCTACCAGGTGCCGCTGCACCTCGCCCGGCAGAAGGAGATGGCGCGCGCCCAGGAAGCCGAGGCACAGAAGGCCATCGCCGCCGATATCAAGGATTCGGTCAAGGAGACGCTGCGTACGGCGGAAATCGAGATCGCCGTCGGCAAGCAGCTCGCCACCGTCGTCATGCGCAATCCCGGCGAGCTTGCCCACCGCATCGGCAAGATGCGGCGCAAATTCGCCGAGCGCTATGGCTTCGTGGTGCCGGACATCAAGGTGACCGAGGCGCTCAACGTCCCCGGCAAGTCCTACCAGATCCGCATGCACGGCACCGTCGTCTCCTCCTTCGAGATGCGCATCGGCGAATTGCTGGTGGTGGTCGGCGAGGGCCCGCGCCCGGACGTGCCGGGCGACGATGTACGCGAGCCGGCCTTCGGCATGAAGGCGCTCTGGGTCTCGGAGGCCTACACCACGGAGGTGAAGCGCGAGGGCTTCGCCGCCATCGACGCGCTGTCGATCATGCTGACCCATGCCAGCGAGGTCGTCTCCAACAATCTGGCGCAGCTCCTGTCCTACAAGGACATGCGCGCGCTGCTCGACCGGCTCGACCCCGAGTACAAGCGGCTGATCGAGGACATCTGCCCGGCGCAGATCTCCTATTCCGGCCTTCAGGCCGTGCTGAAGCTGCTGCTGGCCGAGCGCGTCTCGGTGCGCAACCTCCACCTCATCCTCGAAGCGGTGGCCGAAATCGTGCCGCATGCCCGGCGCTCGGAGCAGGTGGTCGAGCATGTGCGCATGCGCATGGCGCAGCAGATCTGCGGCGATCTTTCCGAGGGCGGCCATCTCAATGTGCTGCGTCTTGGCGGTAAATGGGATCTCACCTTCCATGAGAGCCTGAAGCGCGATTCCAAGGGCGAGGTCGCCGAGTTCGACATCGACCCGCGCCTCGTCGAGCAGTTCGGCGCGGAAGCCTCGACGGCGATCCGCGAGCGGATGAAGACCGCCGGCAGCTTCGCCCTGGTCACTGCCCCGGATGCGCGGCCCTATGTGCGCATGATCATTGAGCGCATGTTCCCCTCGCTGCCGGTGCTCTCCCATGTCGAGATCGCGCGCGGCGCCGAGATACGCTCGCTCGGAGCCATCTCATGATGTCGCAGGCGGACGCGCTGATCGTCCCCGGCTTCCTGATCTTCTGCCGCATCGGCGCCTGCTTCATGCTGATGCCCGGCTTCGCCAGCGCCCGCCTGCCGATGAAGGTGCGGCTGTTCCTCGCGCTCGGCGTCTCGCTCGCCCTGCTGCCCCTGCTGGAACAGCGCGTTGTCGTCGCGCTGTCGGGCGCGCGGCTGTCGGACTTTCTGCTTGCCATTGCCAGCGAACTGGCGACCGGAGGCATCATCGGCCTGCTGGCTCGCATCTTCGTGCTGTCCTTCCAGACGCTCACCACGGCGGCCGCCCAGTCGATCGGCGTCGCCATGCCGGCGGGCATGACCATCGAAGACGAGCAGATGCCGGAAATCACCATTCTGCTCAGCGTCGGCGCCGTCGTGCTGATCTTCGCTACCGGTCAGCACTGGGAGATCATCCGGGCGCTGGTGGATTCCTATGGCCGCATCCCCCCGGCCCAGGCGCTGAACGCCGGCGGCGTGCTCACCCAGGCGGTGGACCAGCTGTCCGCCACCTTCGTGCTGGCACTGCGGCTGGCGAGCCCCTTCCTGATCTATTCGGTGATCGTGAACCTCGCCGTCGGCATCACCAACAAGCTGACGCCCCAGATTCCCGTCTACTTCATCGCCATGCCCTTCGTGACGCTGGGCGGCCTGCTGCTGCTCTACGCCATCGCCGACGACATGCTGGCCATGTTCATCGACGCCTTCGGCGTGTGGATGAAAGCTGGCTGACATGAAGGACCGGCTGGCCAAGCTCAAGCGGATCGAGGCGTTGCAGACCCGCCTGCAGCAGCGGGCGGACCATGAGCTGATCCGCCTCCAGCGCGGCCTTGCCGAGGCCGAGGCGAATCGGCGCGAGGTCATGGCGGTGCTGAACGACGAATGGCTGGCGCCGATCGTGGTCAGCTTCGTGTCGCGCCGGCTCAAGGTGATCGACGGCGAGATCGACCAGCTCAACGCCGCCATCGAGACGCAGAAGGCCATCGCCCTGCGCGAAGCGATGCGGCTGAAGCGCGCCGAGCGCTCGACCGGCGCGGCGCGCGAGGATGTGCGCGCGCATGAGGATCGCCTGGCACTGGATGAGGCGCTCGAAGCGAGCGTTCTCCGGGCGGGCGCAAGCTTCCCACCAGCCTGATTTGCGAGCCTGCAACCGTCGAATTCCACACGGTGCGGCACATGAGCATTCAACTCCCTTCGGACCTCATTCTCGATGTCGTCAAGGCGGCCGATCCGCAGAAGGCGCAGGCGATAGCCACGCGCCTGCGGCAGGCGTCCGCGGCCAACCCGGCCACGCTGCCGGCCGACGCGATGAGCTTCGATGCGGCGTTGGCCAATAGCTCAACGGCGCTCGCGCCGGCGCGGGCCCTGCCTATGGAAGGCCTGAGCCCGCTGGCCGGCACCTCCTCGCTGGCGCTGCGCAACGCCACCGCTCTTTCCGACAAGCCGACCGGCGCGACCCCGGAAGCCTATCGCCGCTTCGAGTCGATGGTGCTGAGCGGTTTCGTCGACTCCATCCTGCCCGAGGCCAAGGCCTCGTTGTTCGGCTCCGGCACCGCCGGCCAGGTGTGGCGCTCCATGCTCGCCGAGCGCATCGCCGACGAGGTCGCCAAGCATGGCGGCGTTGGCCTTGCCGAGCGCATCGCCGGTTCGGCCACCCGTGGCGCTGCCAATTTAGCCGTGCAGTCCGCCGGGCTCGCCGGTGACACCACCGGAGTGCGCTCATGACCGCTATGTCCTTCAACGTCTCGGCGCCGACCCCGGCCACGTTGCTGCTTGGCCTCCTCGACCGTCTTGAGGACGCCATCGAGCAGGAGAGCGAGGCGCTGCGTCGCCGGCTGCCGCTCGATTTCGACGAGATGAACCGGCGCAAGAGCCGCAGCCTGCTGGAGCTCAGCCGCGCCGCGCGCGCGCTGCCGGCGGCGCTCGACGGCACCGCGCTGGAGCGTCTGGCGAAGCTCCGCGGCAAGCTGCTGCGCAATCAGGAGCTGCTCGCGCTGCATCTCGCTGCCGCCCAGGAGGTCGCCTCCATTCTCGGCGCCGCGCTGCGCGATGCCGAGTCGGACGGCACCTACTCGATCTCCCTCGCGACACGGTATGGCGCGTGATGTTCAAGGTGCTGCTCATCGGCCTCTGGGTCTGCGTGGTGACGCTGCTGTCGAGCTATGGCGGGGTCTACTGGGCGTCCGGCCAAGGCGCCAAGGCGGAAGAGGAACCCTTCCTCGCCGGCCTTGAATATCGCCGGCTCGACGCGATCAACGTGCCCATGATCATCGACGGCAGCGTGCGCGGCTATGTGGTCGCCAAGCTGGTCTACACCGCCGATGCCGGCACGCTCCGCAAGATCTCGATCGATCCGCAGGTGTTCGTCACCAACGCCGCCTTCGATGAGATCTACATGAATGGCCGCATCGAGTTCGGCAAGATGTCAAAGTACAATCTTGCCGACATGCTCGGGAACGTGAAGAATCGAGCCAACAAGCAACTGAATGGCGATGTTGTTCAGGAAGTGCTCGTCGACTCTGTCAATTACATCGACAAGAGCGAAATACGTGCGCTCGTCGACAAATCCGCCGCCAAAACAAATCCGCCACCTCGCGGCAAAGCTGAACCCGCGACCCACTGACGTATCAATTGGAATATCCCAAATGAAGATCACCGGCAAAATCTATGCGATCGTCGCGGTGCTCGGCCTGTCCACCTTCACCGTCGGGGGCCTTGCGCTCTACGCTCTGAACACACAGGACCAGCTCTCCAGCGAACTTGACCGCTATTCCCAGCGGGCCTTCCTCGCCGAACGGATGAACGGGCTCATCAGCACGGTCGTCATGGACGCGCGCGGCACCTACATGGCCGAAAGCGTGGAGAAGGCAAAGCCGTTCTCCGCCGGCATGCTGAAGACCCTCGATCAGCTCAACGCCACTCTGACCCATGCAAAGTCGGTGACCGAAGGCACTGACGATCTCGGCCTCTCGGAGGTCGCCTCCGACCTCGCGAAGTTCGTCACCTTCCGCAAGGAGACCGCGCGCCTCGCCGTCGAGGAAGGTCCGAAGGCCGCCAACGAGCAGGGTAACAACGAGGCGAACCGCGCCAACCGCAAGGCGCTGCAGGCCTCGCTCGCCACCCATGTCGAGCAGGTCCGCGCCCGCCTCGAGCCGCTCCGCCAGGAGGCCGTCGAGACCGGCCAGTGGGCCCGGCAGATGATCATCACCACCACCATCCTCGGCCTGCTGATCGGCATCGGCGGCGCGCTCTTCATCGGCGTGTACACGCTGAGCCGCCCGATCCGCCGCGTCAGCGAGACCCTGAAGTCGGTGGCCGGTGGCAAGCTCGACGTCGAGGTCGAGGCCAATCCGGGCGCCGACGAAGTGGGCGATCTGTGGCGTTCCACCGCCGATCTTCTCGGCACCATCCGCGAGGCCGAGGCCATGCGGGCCGAGCAGACCGCGCAGGCCGAGCGCCTCGAGGTCGAGAAGCGCGTCGCCATGCGCCAGCTCGCCGAGCAGTTCGACAGCGAGGTTTCGGGCGTCGTGCGCTCGGTGGCCGCCGCCGTCAGCCAGCTTGAGCACTCCGCCTCCAGCATGAACAAGTCGGCGGACGAGACCTCGCGTCAGTCCACCGTGGTCGCTGCGGCGGCCGAGCAGGCGACCAGCAACGTGCAGATCGCCGCCTCCGCCGCCGAGGAACTCGCCGCCTCGGTGCGCGAGATCGGCTCGCAGGTCTCCACCGCCGCCAAGATCGCCGGCGAGGCGACCGACCAGGCCAGCGGGACCGCCGAAGTGGTGCGTGGCCTCGCCGCCAGCGCCCAGCGCATCGGCCAGGTGGTGAACCTCATCACCGATATCGCCTCGCAGACCAACCTCCTCGCGCTCAACGCCACCATCGAGGCGGCGCGTGCGGGTGAAGCGGGCCGCGGCTTCGCGGTGGTCGCGATGGAAGTGAAGACGCTGGCCGAGCAGACCTCCAAGGCGACCGACGAGATCTCCTCGCAGATCGCCGCCGTCCAGGGTGCCACCAACGACGTCGTCAAGGCGATCGAGGGCATCTCCGGCACCATCCGTCGCATCGACGAGATCTCGACCGCCATCGCCACCTCGATCGACGAGCAGGGCGCGGCGACCGGCGAGATCGCCCAGAACGTGCATCAGGCGGCCCAGGGCACGCAGGAGGTTTCCTCCAGCATCGCCACGGTCAGCTCCGCCGCCGCCGATACCGGCCGTGTCTCCAACGAGATCGTCCGCTCCGCGGCCGACCTGTCCGCCCAGGCCGATCGCCTGCGCACCCAGGTCGACACCTTCGTCAACCGTGTTCGCGCGGCCTGATCGCCTGCCGCCGGCGTCTAAGTGCCGGCGGCCCCCGCCGCCCATCGCCACCTTTGAGATTGAGCCATGGATGATCTCCTCCGCGAATTCCTGACGGAAACTTCCGAGAGCCTCGACGTCGCCGACGTTGAGCTCGTGAAGTTCGAGACCGACCCGAACAACCGGGATATCCTCAACAACATCTTCCGCCTGGTCCACACCATCAAGGGAACCTGCGGGTTCATCGGGCTGGTGCGTCTGGCCGGTCTCGCCCATGCCGCGGAAACGTTGATGGACGAGTTCCGCAACGGGCGGCCGGTAACCACCGGCGCGGTCGGGCTGATCCTGCGCACCGTGGATCGCATCAAGGCGATCCTGATGGAGATCGAGCGCAATGATGGCACTGAGCCGGTCGGCTCCGACGCGGATCTGATCGACGAGCTCGAAGCCGAGGTGGCGCGCACCGATGTGACGGCGGACGCCCCGCCGCCGCCCCCGCCCGTGGCCGACAAGCCGCTGATCGTGCAGGAGCGCGAGACGCTGCCGGGCGAGGTTCCGCTCGACGAGCTGGAGCGCATGTTCCGCGAGACTGAGGTGGAGGCCAAGGCACCGGTCGCCAAGGCCAAGCCGGCTGCGGCCGCCGCTCCCGCGCCGGTTCCCGTTCCGGTTGCCGCCAAGCCGATGGTGACCGATGGCGCTCCGCCGCCGGCGGCCAATGACGCCAACTCGGTCGCCAATCAGACTATCCGCGTCAGCGTCTCGGTGCTCGAGCACCTGATGACGATGGTCTCCGAGCTGGTGCTCACCCGCAACCAGCTGATGGAAATCAGCCGTCGCAACGAAGACAACGAATACAAGAGCCCGCTGCAGCGCCTGTCCACCGTGACCGGCGAGTTGCAGGAGGCGGTCATGCGCACGCGCATGCAGCCGATCGGCAATGCCTGGCAGAAGCTGCCGCGCATCGTCCGCGACCTCGCGCAGGATCTCGGCAAGCAGATCGAGCTGGAGCAGCACGGCGCCGAGACCGAACTCGACCGCCAGGTGCTCGACCAGATCAAGGATCCGCTCACCCACATGGTGCGCAACTCGGCCGACCACGGGCTTGAGTTGCCCGCCGCCCGCCGCGCCGCCGGCAAGCCGGAGAAGGGCACGATCCGCCTCTCGGCCTATCACGAGGGTGGCCATGTCATCCTTGAGATCGCCGATGACGGGCGTGGCCTCGACGTCGAGCGCATCAAGGTCAAGGCCGTGGAGAACGGCCTGTGCTCGGAAGCCGATGCGGCTCGCATGACCGATGCGCAGGCCTTCCGCTACATTTTCCACGCCGGCTTCTCGACGGCGGCGGCGGTGACCAGCGTGTCGGGCCGCGGCGTTGGCATGGATGTCGTGCGCTGCAACATCGAGCTGATCGGCGGCACCATCGACGTGCGCTCCAAGCGCGGCGAAGGCACCACCTTCACCATCAAGATCCCGCTTACCCTGGCCATCGTGCCGGCGCTGATCGTGGAGAGCACTGGCGAGCGCTTCGCCCTGCCGCAGACCTCGGTGGTCGAGCTGGTGCGGGTGCGCTCGGACAGCGAGCACTCGCTGAGCTTCATCAAGCACGCCCATGTGCTGCGCCTGCGCGACAGGCTGCTGCCGATCGTCGATCTCGGCACGGTGATGAACCTGTCCTGCCATTGGGGCGAGCGTCCCGAGGGCGAGCTGATCGTGGTGATGCAGGTCGGCAGCCATCGCTTCGGCGTCGTCGTCGACAGCGTCTCGCACACCGAGGAAATCGTGGTGAAGCCGCTCTCCACGGTGCTGCGCGGGCTCTCGCTGGTCTCCGGCAGCACCATTCTGGGCGACGGCCGCGTGATCATGATCATCGACCCGAACGGCCTGGCGCAGCTTGCCGCCAGCCGTGCCGACAAGGCGACGGACAGCATGGGTGCGCAGCAGAAGGGTGACACCGACAGTGCCTCCGATACCACCTCGCTCCTGCTGTGCCGGGCTGGCCCGCGCGGCATGAAGGCGGTGCCGCTCTCGCTCGTCACCCGTCTCGAAGAGCTCGACGCCGCCCAGGTGGAGATCGTCTCCGAGCGCAGCGTCGCGCAGTATCGCGGCACGCTGATCCCGATCGTCTATGCCAATGACGAGGTGGAGCGGAAGACCTCCGGCAAGCAGCCGCTGCTCATCTTCTCGGAAGGCCAGCGGACCATGGGTCTCGTGGTCGACGAGATCGTGGACATCGTCGAGACCGAGTTCAACCTCAAGCTCTCCTCCGGCGCGCCGGAAATCATGGGCGGCGCGATCATCAACGAGACCGCCACCGAGGTTCTCGACGTTGCTTACTTCATGCAGGCCGCGTTCGGGGCGAGCTTCGACATCCCGCCCGTGCGCCATGCGCATGAGCGCGCCGGCCGCCTGCTGCTGGTGGATGGCAATGCCTTCCACCGGGCCATGCTGGAGCCGGTGCTCAAGGGCAATGGCTACGCCGTGACGGCCTGCTCTTCCGCCAGCGAGGCGCTGGAGAAGCTTGCCGGCGACCTGCACTTCGATGCGGTCGTCAGCGAGGTCGACATGCCCGGCGTGGACGGCTTCCGCTTCGCCGAGCGCGTGCGCCGCGAGCTGCTTCTGGAGGATCTCCCGATCATCGCCATGGCGAGCGGGCGCAACCCGGACTCCATCGAACGCGGCCGCATCGCCGGGTTCACTGATTACGTCGCCAAGTTCGACCGCACCGGGCTGATTGCCGCGCTGCGCGAATTCGCGGCCCACGAGGATGAGGAGAAGGCGGCATGAGCACCGCAACCGCTACTGTTGAAGGGCTCAGCGACGCCCGCCAGTTCGTCACCGTCCGCATTGGCGGGCAGCTCTTCGGGGTTCCGATCTCGTCGGTGAACGAGGTCTTCGTTCCCGACCGCATCACGCCGGTGCCGCTGGCACCGCGCGAGATCGACGGGGTGCTGAACCTGCGCGGGCGCATTGTCACCATGGTCGACATGCGCCGGCTCCTCGGGCTGCCCGACAGCTCGCTCGCCCGGATGGCTGTGGGCATCGAGCGCACCGGCGAGGCCTTCGCACTGCTGATCGACGGGGTGGGCGACGTGCTCCTCCTTGACGCCAGCACGCATGACAGCAACCCGCCGAACCTTGAGGACGAGTGGATCCGCTTCTCCGAGGGCGTGCATCGCCTCGAGGGTGAGCTGCTGGTCCTGCTCGATGTCGAACGTGTCCTGGCGACCGTCGGCAGCACGCGGGTCGCGGCATGATGGAACATTCGGGACATTCGCCGATGAAGACGTTTCTTGTCGTTGATGACTCCGCCGTGGTGCGGAAGATCGCTCGCCGCATGCTCGAAAGCTGGTCTTTCGATGTCGAGGAGGCCGAGAATGGCAAGCATGCGCTGGAGCGCTGCTCCCGCGCCATGCCGGACGGCATCCTGCTCGACTGGAACATGCCCTATGTGACCGGGCTCGAGTTCCTGGAAAAGCTGCGCCAGAGCGCCGGCGGCACTGCGCCGAAGGTCGTCTTCTGCACCACGATGAATGACATGGACCACATCGCCCGCGCGCTCTCTTCCGGCGCGGACGAGTACATCATGAAACCCTTCGATGAAGACATCCTGCGCGAAAAGCTCGAAGAAGTGGGCTTGCTGGAAAAAAGCGAGACATGATCATGGCGACAGCCCCCAGCACAGCGGCCCCTCCGCAGGCCGGCCCTCCCATCAAGGTGATGATCGTCGACGACTCCGTGTTCATGCGCGGTGTGCTGTCGAACTGGTTCGGTGAGAGCGGCGAATTTCAGGTCGTCGCCAGTCACCCGAACGGCCGCCGCGCGGCGGACGACGTGCAGCGCGCGCAGCCCGACGTGATCATTCTCGATCTCGAAATGCCCGACATGGACGGCCTGACCGCCCTGCCGCTGATCCTGGAGCGCAAGCCCGGCACCGCCGTGCTTGTCGCCTCCTCGCTGACGCGGCGCGGCGCGGAAGTCAGCCTGCGCGCCCTCACGCTCGGTGCGGCCGATTACATTCCCAAGCCCGACGCCAATCGCGGCGTCAGCGCAGCGGAAGAGTTCCGGGCTGAACTGATGGCGAAGGCGCGTGGCCTCGGCCAGCGTGCGCGCCGCCGCTCTCTGCCGCGTCCGCCCGTCGGCGCGGTGCCGGCTCCTGCGCCGGTCGCCGTGAGCGTGCCCGTCAGCGCACCTGTTGCCACACCCTCGCCCATGTCGGCTGCGTCGGCGGCCAAGATGCCGCAGAAGCTGCGCAGCTATTCGATGATGCCGGTCGGCGTGCTCGCCGTCGGCAGTTCCACGGGTGGTCCGCAGGCGCTCACGCGCCTGTTCACCGACATCGGGCCGGCGATCGCCACTCTGCCGGTGCTGATCGTCCAGCACATGCCGCCGACTTTCACCTCGATCCTGGCCGAGCATGTCGCCCGCGCCTCGGGTCGCCCCTGCGCCGAAGCCAAGGATGGCGAGCCCATCCTTCCCGGCCGCATCTATGTCGCGCCGGGCGGCATCCACATGGATGTGGTGCGCGACGGCGGCACCGCCAAGATCCGCCTGTTCGACGGCCCGGCGGTGAATTTCTGCAAGCCGGCGGTCGATCCGATGTTCCAGACGGTGGCCTCCGTCTACGGCGCCGCGACGCTGGCGCTCGTGCTCACCGGCATGGGGTCGGACGGCGCCAAGGGCGCGCTGCGTGTCGCCGAGGCGGGCGGCAGCGTCATCGCGCAGGATGAAGAAAGCAGTGTCGTCTGGGGTATGCCGGGCGCCACCGCTCAGATCGGAGCCTGCTCGGGGATCCTCCCGATTGGGGAAATCGGCCGCAAAGTGACGCGGCTTATCGTCGGGGGGCGGGAATGATTGCGTTTTCCGAATATGACTTTCTGCGCCGCTTCCTCAAGCAGCGATCGGGCCTGATCCTCGGCGACGACAAGCAGTATCTGCTCGAGAGCCGCCTGGAGCCGGTGCTGCACCGCATGAAGGTGCCGGATTTCAGCCGGCTCGTCGCGCTGCTGCGTGACGGGACCGCGCCGGTCGGCCTCGCCGATGCGGTGGTGGAGGCGATGACCACGAACGAGTCGCTGTTCTTCCGCGACAAGAACCCGTTCGAGCTGCTCTCCTCGTTCATCCTGCCGGAGCTCATCGCCAAGCGCGGCCCGCTGCACACGATCCGCATCTGGTGCGCGGCGGCATCGACCGGGCAGGAGCCCTATTCCATCGCCATGCTGCTCAAGGAAAATGAGCGGCTGCTCGGCGGGCGCCGGGTCGAGATCGTCGGCACCGACCTCTCGTCGGACGTGCTCGCCCGTTGCGAGGAGGGCATCTACAACCAGTTCGAGGTGCAGCGCGGCCTGCCGGTGCATTACCTTCTGCGCTACTTCACCCAGGTGGGCGACAACTGGCGCATCTCGCCGGAGATCCGCTCCATGGTGCGCTTCTCGCGGCTCAATCTGCTGCAGCCCTTCGGCCATCTCGGCACGTTCGACATCGTGTTCTGCCGCAACGTGCTGATCTATTTCGACTCGGCCACCAAGTCCGATGTGCTCACGCGCATCGCCGGCGTGACCGCCCGGGACGGCTATCTGATCCTCGGCGGCGCCGAGACGGTGCTCGGCCTGTCCTCCGACTTCGTGGCCGGCAGCCGTCGCGGCTTCTACGTGCCGCGCACCTCCACCGGCGCGATGGCGACGGCGGCGAAGTGACGATCGGCTCCCGGGGCTCGCGCCTCAGGGAGCGCGGGTGAGGTGGAGCGGCTGGCCTTCAACGGGTACCTTGCTCCACACTGCTTCCTCGCCGGCGGCGAAGCGCAATCGCGCGCCGCCGGCGCCCAGCAGCAAGAGGTCATTCCCGTCCAGCCGCCAGCGATCGGGCAGGGGGCGACCGAGCAGCGGCGCGCAGGTCGCGGCCGCGGTGAGCCGGAACGCGTCGCCGGTCGCGCTGTCGGTCAGGGTGAGGCGGCAGGCCGCCGCGCCGCCCGTCTCCGACACATCCCAGTCACCGACGAGATCGCGCGGCTGCAGCGTGGCGGCGGGCTCCGCGAGGCGCGTATTGACGAGAAAATACACCCCATCCTTTTCGCGCAGCGCCTCCCAGGTGCCGCCGACCCCTTCGGTGAATTCCGCGATCAGCCGGCCCTCCGCGCTGTAGAGCCGGATGGCGTTGCCCGGCCCCGGCCCCCAGGCGGCGATGTCGGCGGCGAACAGGATGGCCCCGGCGCAGCTGGCGCGATCGAGTTCCACGGCGAAATGCGGCGCGCGCGCGGGCGTCTTCGCGCCCTCCTTCGCCACGCCTGGCTGCAGCCGGATCGGGCAGATGCGGTCGCCATCGGCGTTGGTGAGCTGATAGGCGTCGGCAAGCTCCGCAGCGGGCGACACCGCTTGGGGCACTCCTTGTGACGCCTCCGGCGACTGCGCGCCGGCAAGGCCGGCCATCGCCATCAGGCAGAGGCCGAGCATGGTCCCGATTGCGAGCGGGCGCGCGGCCATGGTCAGCGCCGCACGGGGAGCGGGGTCTCCGGCACCGGCGTCAGCGGCTCGCGCCCGTCGCGCCAGGCCAGCAAATTATCCACCACGAGCTGCCCCATGGCGTTGCGCGTCACATGCGTCGCTGAAGCGATATGCGGCAGCAGCACCACATTATCCAGGGCGATGAGCGCGTCCGGCACCTGCGGCTCGTTGGCGAACACGTCGAGCCCGGCGGCGGCGATGGTGCCGCGCTCCAGCGCCGTGACGAGGGCGGGTTCGTCCACCACCGAGCCGCGCGCGACATTGACCAGCACGCCGTTCGGCCCCAGCGCCGCCAGCACCTCGGCATTGATCATCCGGTCCGTCGTCGGTCCGCCGGGGACGATGACCAGCAGCACATCCACCGCCGCCGCGAGCTCCCGCAGCACGGGGTAATGCGCGTAGGGTAGGCCCTCCACGGGCCGCCGGCTGTGATAGGCGATGGGCCTGCCGAAGCCGGCGAGCCGGCGGGCGATAGCCTGGCCGATTCGCCCCATGCCGACAATGCCGATGGAGCGGTCGCGCAGCGTGGCGCTGAAGGAGAAGGCGCCCTTTGGCCAGTTGCCGGCACGCAGGAAGCGGTCCGCCTGCGGGATACGCCGCAGCGTGGCGAGAAGCAGGCCGACGGAGAGGTCCGCCACCTCGTCGTCGAGCACGCCTGGCGTGTTGGTGACAATGATGCCGCGCGCGGCCGCCGCCGTGACATCCACCGCATCATAGCCGACACCGAAATTGGCGACGATCTCGACCTTGGGAAGGCGTGCCAGCAGCGCTTCGTTTACCCGGTTCGCCCCGCCGGCTGTCGCACCGACACCTGTCGCAATGGCCCGGATGTTCGAGCCCGCCTGAGCCAGCATGGCGTCGGCGTCCCCCTTGTCCAGGCGGTGGACGGTAAAGTGCTCGGCGAGCTGCTGCTCGATCATGGCCATCAGCGGGCCGGTCTGCAGCAGTTCGGGGCGGGAGGATTCGACCATTCGCGGGCTCCTCAATTCTCGGGAGCCGTATTCGTCACCAAAGATGCCCCGGTTTCAAGCCGGGCATCGGTAGGGTGAGGGGCGGGCGTCGCTCAGGCCGGCTCTTCCGCCGTCTCGGCCTCGTCATCGGCGTCCGCTTCGGCCAGCGTTTCCGGCGCGGCGCCGAGCTGGGTGGCGAGGTTCTTCTCGATTTTGCGCAGCAGCTTGCGCAGCCTTTTGCGGTCCTTGCCGTCGAGGCCCGCCACCATGATGTCTTCCAGCGAATCCCAGATGCCGTCGATGGCGCCGGCGCGGGCGCGGCCTTCCTCGGTGAGGTGGACGCGCACGAGGCGTGCGTCGCCGTCCGAGGCGCGGCGCTCTAGAAGGCCCTGGGCGGAGAGACGGCCGACGGTCTTCGAGGCGGTCGGCGGGCGCACCCGCAAGGCGGCCGCGAGCTCGGTCATGGTCCGTCCGTCGCTGTTGGTGAGCAGCTTCAGTGCGGTTTCCTGCCCGGGGAACAGGCCGATGTCATGCAGTCGCCGGGCGGCAAGCGCCCGCTGAAGCCGCGCGGCATGATGAAGCCGGTGGCTGATGCTCTTTTCGAAGCCATCCTTCATGGGCGCCCCGCCTCTAGGATCGCAGCATCGGATCGACACGATAGTCAAACGTGATGCCGTGACAGGAGGATGGCTATAAACCGCTTCGCCGTCAAAGTTTTCGGAAACTATCGTGAATTCTCACAATTCGGCGAAGCGCGCTTCCACTTTGGCGAGGAAGCGGGCGCGTTTGGCGGCACCCGCGGAATCCATGCTGTGCAAGGCGAGCCAGAGCTTGCGGGCCCGTGGATGGATGATCCCGCCCAGCCCTTCCATGATGATGCGCCGGCCGGGTTGGCCGACCCACCGCCACCAGTACCAGGGTGAGCCGAGCGTGCTCACCGCCGCCAGAAGGCGGATATTGGTGAGCCGGCGTTCCAGTGGGCGGAAGGGCTTGGGCATGCCGAAGGTCTCGAATGGCACGAAGACGCGGTCGAGCCAGCCCTTGAGCATAGCGGGCGGCCCGTACCACCAGGTGGGAGCAACGATCACCATTCCCTGGACGGCCCGCACGCGGGCAAGATGGTCTGCGACGGGCACGGCGTTGACGCCGGGCGTGTGGTAGTCGAGCCGCGCCTGCCGGCTCAGCACCGGGTCGAACCCCTCGGCATAGAGGTCCAGCAGATCGACCTCGTGGCCGGCGCGCGTCAGGCCCCGGATCACCGCATCCCGTACCGCTGCGTTAAAGCTCTCCGCCACCGGGTGACAATAGACGACGAGCACGCGCATCAGGCCGCTCCCGCGGCGCCGTCCAGCCCGGCGAAGAGATACGTGCGCCCGTCGGCGATATCGAGGTCCGGATGGTCCCAGCCGAGCATCTTGCCGGGGTTGAGCAGACCCGCCGGGTCCGCCGCGCGCTTGAAGGCGAGCTGTCCCGCATCGGTCTGCTTCATGCCGCCTTCCTCCAGCGTGTAGCGGTGCGGATTGAACACCGGGATGCCCACCGCCTCGTGACGGGCGATGATCGCCTCCAGCCGCTCCTCGGAGGAGAAGCGCACCAGCGGCAGGCCGAAGCACGTCACCTTGCCGTCGAAGCGGACGAATTCGAGATGGGCCGGCACCTCGTCGCCGAGCTCGGCATGAATGCGGGCGACGAGATCGAGCTGGTTCGGGAAGGGGTAGAGCGTCTGCAGATAGGTGATCGCCGGCTCAATGCGCAGCGCGCGCAGCGTGGTGTGATTCCAGGAGAGCTCGTAGAGCGGGGGCAGGCCCTTGGCCTCCTGCGTGCCCAGCGCGTCGAGATCGAACAGCAGCTGGCCGCCCCAGTGGGCGGTGAAGCTGTCAAAGGCGGCGCGGGCCATGGGTGCGATCATCACCAGCACGATGTGCTGTCCATCCGGCAGGAAGGCGCGGTGGCGCAGGAAATAGGTCTGCGGCACCGGCGCGGCGATGACGGAGAGCAGCTTCTTGAGGATGGCGTCCTGCTCGCCCAGCGCATTGGCATAGGCGGCGGCGCGGGCGAAATTGTCGAAGCCGACGATGGCCTCTACCCAGTCATAAGCCGGGGCGAGCGGCATCTCGACCTCGAGAATGATGCCGTTGGTGCCATAGGCATGGGCGACCTTCTGCACCTCCTCGCCAGAGAGATCGAGAAGGCGCGGCACGGCTTCCATCGTCGCCACCTTGAGGCGGATGATGTTGCCGAGATCGCGCAGCCCGCCCCAGGTGATGGAGCCGACCCCGCCCGAGCCGCCGGCGATGAAGCCGCCGATCGAGGCGGTGCGGTAGGTGGAGGGGTGCAGGCGCAGCTCTTGCCCGCCGGGCCGGCAGGCGGCGTCGATGTCGGCGATCAGCGCCCCAGCCTGTGCGCGCACCCGGCCGGGGCTGATCTCAAGAATGCGGTTGAGGCCGGACAGATCGAGCACCAGCCCGCCCGCGAGCGGCATGGCCTGCCCGTAATTGCCGGTGCCGGCGCCGCGCGGGGTGACGGGAATGGCCAGCGCGGCGCATGCCGCGAGCACGGTCAGAACCTCGTCCTCCGTCGTCGGGAAGGCGACGATGTCGGCGGTGACGGCCTCAAGCTGGCGCTTCAGCGTCGGCGAGTACCAGTAGAAGTCCCGGCTGCGCTGGCGCACCAATGCCGGGTTCTCCTCCAGCCGGATGCCGGTGAGGCGGGTTCTCAACGCGGCGATGTCATAGGCCATGGGGCATCCCCTTGAGGCTGTCGAGTTCGGCATAGTCCGGTGCCACCGCATTGAGCCGCGCGCCGTCGCGGATGACAATGCGGTCTAACTGTGGGCGCGCCAGCGCCTCGTTGAGGCTGCGCGCCGTGAGGATGATGAGGTCCGCCGGGCGATCAACCGCGATGCGGCCAGCCGCCAGCCCCATCTGTGCCGCCGGCGCGCGCGCGACGATGGCGGGCCAGTCGGCGAAGGGGTGGTCGAGATGGGCGATGCGGGTGGCCTCCCGGTAGACCTCGACGAGGTCGAGATCGCCATAGGCGTAGAACGGATCGCGCGCATTGTCGCTGGCGACCATCACCTCGATGCCGCGCGCCTTCATCTCATGCAGCAGGGTGATGCCGCGCCAGCGCGGTGTGCGGCCGGCGTGGCGGTCCTGAAGGTAGAGATTGCACATGGGCAGCGAGACGACGGCGACGCCGGCACGGGCGACAAGGTCCAGCGTGCGGTCGATGGCGTCCTCGCTCTGGCGGGCAAGCGAGCAGCAATGGCCGGCGAGGATGCGCCCTTCAAAGCCATGGCGCAGCGCCGCTTCGGCGATGAGGGCGAGCGAGTGGGCGCCGGGGTCGGCGGTTTCGTCGACGTGAAAGTCGAGGTCGAGCCCGTGCTCGCCCGCCGCCGCGAACAGCCGGTCGAGCCCGGCGGGCAAAGCGGGGCTCATATAGGTGACGGCACCCAGCACGCCCCGGTGGCGGCGCACGGCGTCGAGCAGCGGCAGGAACTCGGCGTCTTCCAGCACGAGGTCGATGGGGGTGAGCGCCACCGCCTGAAGCGCGATGCGCTCGCGCCAGGTCTCACGCATCTCCCCGAAGACCGGCCAGGAAATGGCGGTTTGCGGGCCGATGGAATCGAGATGGGTACGGATGGCCACCGTGCCGTGGGCATGGGCGCAGCGCAAGGCGAAATCCATGCGGGTGCGCACGTCATCCGCCGTCCAGTGCGCGCGCCGGTCGGCATCAGCGGCGGCCAGCGCCCCGGCGAAGCTGCCGTCCCGGTTCTGCGCGCGTGGCCAGATGAAAGCCTTGTCGAGATGGGTGTGGACGTCCACCAGACCCGGCAGGACGAGCCGACCGTTCAGCGGAATGCGCGGCAGCTCCGGTAGCTCCAGCGCGGCGCCGATGGCGGTGATGCGCCCCGCCGCAACCGCGACGTCGACGCGGACGAGACCCTCAGTGTCAGCGGGGTGGGCGGCATCGATCAGGCAGGCCGGCACGCGGGCATTGGTGAGCACATAGGCCGGCGGCAGGTGGTCGAATTCACGCATGTCAGGCCCCGGCGAGCTCGCTCTCATGCCAGCGCCGCAGCACGGCCCAGGAGAACAGGCTGAGCATGGCATAGATGACGATGCCGCACAGCGAGATCAGCAGCAGCGCGGCGAACAGGCGGGGGATGTTGAGCCGGTAGGCGGATTCGACGATGCGGAAGGCGAGGCCCGAGCCTTGCCCGGCCGAGCCGGCGGCAATCTCGCCGACCACCGCGCCAATGAGAGCGAGACCGCCGGCGATGCGCAGCCCGCCGAGGAAGAAGGGCAGGGCGGTCGGCAGCTTGAGCTGCATCAGGGTCTGCCAGGGCGTGGCGCCGGAGAGGCGGAACAGGTCGCGCAGATTGGGATCGACCGATTTCAGGCCCAGCGTCGTGTTGGCGAGCATCGGGAAGAAGGCGACGATCCAGGCGCAGACCAGCACTGCTGTGCCGGTGTCGAGATAGATCAGCATCAGCGGCGCGATGGCGATGATCGGCGTCACCTGAAGGATCACCGCGATGGGGAACAGCGAGAATTCGATGATGCGCGAGGAGGCGAAGATGAGCGCCAGCGCCACCCCGCCCACCACGGCGAAGAATAGGGCGAGCCCCGTCGTGCGCAGCGTCACCAGCATGGAGTTGAGCAGCACCACATGATCCTTGATGAGCGTCTGGGCGACCAGAGCCGGGCTCGGCAGGATGTAGGGCGGCAGGTCGTTGAGGCGCACGATCAGATCCCAGCCGGCGACCGCAAGCGCCAGCACGGCGAGGGGCATCAGCCAGCGGAACGGGGAATGCTCCATACGCTCACCCCGCCGCTAGCCGGCTTCCATGGCGCGGGCGAGCGCCAGCGACGCCTCCCGGCACAGGCCGGCATATTCCGGCGAGGTGCGGAACGCCTCGTCGCGCGGCTGGTTCGGGTCGATCTCCAGCTCCGCCGCGATGCGGCCGGGGCGCGCGCGGAAGACCAGGATGCGCGAGGAGAGGTAGACGGATTCGAACACTGAATGGGTAACGAAGACGATGGTGCAGCCGAGCCGGCGCCACACCTCCAGAAGATCATTGTTCAGCTTGAAGCGGGTGATCTCGTCGAGCGCGGCGAAGGGCTCGTCCATCAGCAGCAGGCTCGGGCGCGTGACGAGGGCGCGGGCGATGGAGACGCGCATCTTCATGCCGCCGGACAGTTCGCGCGGATAGGCGTCGCGGAAGGCGGACAAGCCGACCATTTCGAGCGCTTCCTCGATGGCGGGCGTCGCCGCCTTGCGGCTCGTGCCGGCGAGGCGCAGCGGCAGGTAGACATTGCCGAAGACGCTGGCCCAAGGCATCAGCGTCGGTTCCTGAAAGACGAAGCCGATGGAGGGGCGCGCCGCCGCGCCGGCCGGCCAGTCGATACGCCCGCTGGTGGGTTCGGACAGGCCGGCGATGAGGCGCAACGCGGTGGATTTGCCGCAGCCGGAGGGCCCGAGCAGGGAGAGGAACTCGCCCTGTCGCACCTGCATGTTCAATCCTTCAAGCGCCGTCACCGCATTGGCGAAGCGCTTCTCGACGCCGGACAGCGCGAGGAGGGGGAGGGTTTGGGTGGCGGCGTCGGCGGTCAGGACGTCTGTCATCTTCAGGCAGCATTCCCGGCGAAGAGCCGTCACCGCTCTTCAATTGCGAGGCGTTGCAAAGGCGGCACAGGCTACTTCGCGAGATCCTTGCCCACGCCCTTGTTCACGAATTGCAGCGTATAGGATTTCTTGTAATCGATGTCGCCGTTCACCACGCCGGCGCGCACCATCTTGTCGAAGAAGCTCTTGATTTTGGCGTCCGTCATGGCGCCGACGCCGAGCGTCTTGCTGTCCCCTGAATCGACGATGCCATACTCCTTCAGCTTGGCGATGGAGAAGGCGATCATCTCATCCGTCATTTCCGGATTGTCCTTCTTGATCAGCGCATTCGCCTTGGCGTTGTCGCCATAGAGATAATTGTACCAGCCGATGATCGAGGCATCGACGAAGCGCTGCACCAGATCGGGGTTGGACTTCACCAACTCGCTGCGGGTCTCGATCGTCGTCGAGTAGGTGTCGAAGCCCTGATCGGCCAGCAGGAAGAGCGACGGCTTGAACTTGCCCTCCTTCTCCACCGCATAGGGCTCGGAGGTGATGTAGCCCTGCATGGCGCTGTTCTTGTCGGCGAGGAAGGGCGCGACGTTGAAGGTGTAGGGCTTCACCTGATTTTCCGAGAAGCCGAAATCCTTCACCAGCCACTGATAGTAGCTCGCCAGACCCTCCTTGGAGATGAACAGGGTGCGGGTCTTCAGATCCTCGAACTTGGTCACGTCCGGGTGGGCGATGAGAACCTGCGGATCCTTCTGGAACAGGGCGGCGACGATGACGGTGGGGATGCCCTCCTTCACCGAGTCGAACGCCTGCAGCATGTTGGCGCCCATGTAGAAATCTATCTTGCCGACAGGGAGCAGCAGGCGGTTATTGGCCTGCGGGCCGCCCGGCAGGATGGTGACGTTCAGCCCGTATTTCGCATAGGTGCCGTCCACGACCGCCTGGTAGAAGCCGCCATGCTCGGCCTGCGCCACCCAATTGGTGCCGAAGGTCACCTTGTCGGCGGCGAGGGCAGGGGCGGCAAAGGCGGCGCAGGCGAGGGCCGCCAGGGCGGCGATCCGAGGAAAACGCAGGCGCGGAAGACGCAGGCGCATCGATGTCTCCATCCGGTGCGAAGAGCGGCGATCAGGGGTGAGGGCGAAGCACTGCCACCATGATAGGCGAGCTTAATACGGATGCACATAGGGCTTGGATGGGCTCGTCGCATCCGGCGCGACGATTGCGCCGAGGCCCGCCCGCGCCTAGCCTTGCCCCCATGCTTCGCCATCTGATCCCCGTCGCTGTCCGCCGCCCCTTCGCCCGCTACAGCCACGCTGTCGAGGTGCCCGCCAGCGCGCGACTGCTGCTGGTGTCCGGCCAACTCGGCATCACGGAGGATGATGTGATCCCCGAGGATGTGGAAGCGCAGGCCGTGCTGTGTTTCCGCGCGATCCGCGCCTGCCTGGCCGAAGCCGGCATGGGGCCGGGCGACATTGTCCGCCTCAATGCCTATGTCACCGACCGGGCCTATCTTGCCGGCTACATGGCGGCGCGGGACCGCTTCATCGTCGATCCGCCGCCGGCCTCGACGCTGATGATCGTGTCCGGTTTCGCCCGGCCGGAATTCAAGGTCGAGATCGAGGCGCTGGCGGCGAAGGCGGATTGAAAAATCTGGAGTATTTTCTCTTCGCGAAAGTCGACCAACTTTCGCGGAAAATGCTCTAGAACCGCGCCGTCACGAACCGGATCGCCCGCCATGCCGCCCAAACGCTTCTGGACCGAACTCACCTGGACCGATTTTCAGGCCGGGGACACAGCGAACTGGATCGCCGTTCTGCCAGTGGCGGCGGTGGAGCAGCATGGGCCGCATCTGCCGGTCGGCGTCGATGCGTTCATCGGCGAGGGCTATCTGAAGGAGGTAGCCCGCCTGCTGCCGGACGACATTCCGGCGGTCTTCCTGCCGATGCAGGCCATCGGCAAGTCGAACGAGCATCTGTTCTATCCGGGCACGCTGACGCTTTCCTCCGAGACGGTGATCCGAGCTTGGACCGAGATCGGCGAGAGCGTCTACCGCGCCGGCGTGCGCAAGCTGGTCATCGTCAATTCGCATGGCGGCAATGTCTCGGTGATCGACATCGTGGCGCGTGAGCTGCGGGCGCGCCTCGGCATGCTGGCGGTCCACGTCTCCTGGCACCGCTTCGGTTACCCGGAAGGGCTGTTCTCGGCGCAGGAGCGCCAGCACGGCATTCATGCCGGTGGGGTCGAGACCTCGCTGATGATGAATTTCCGGCCCGACACGGTGCGGACAAGCGAAATCGCCGACTTTCCGCCGGTGACGCTCGGCATGGAGCAGGAATTCGCCTTCCTGCGCGCCGGCAGCCCGGCCGGCTTCGGCTGGATGGCGCAGGACATCCAGCCCACCGGCGCCATGGGCGATGCCACGCAGGCGAGCCCCGAGAAGGGCGAGACCTGCGCCCATTTCGGCGCCCGCGCCTTTGTCGAGCTGCTGGCCGATGTGCAGCGCTTCGACCTCGCCCGCCTGCCGGCTGGTCCGCTTGGCGGGAGCGCGCTCTGATGGAAGGTGCGATCGCTGGCGTACCGCTCCCCGAAATGGAACTGAGCGTGGAGGAGGCGCGCGCCTATGCCGCCCGCGTGCTCGAGCATTTCAACACAGCGCCGGAGAATGCCTGCATCACCGCGGCGGCGCTGGTGGCGGCGGAGGCGGATGGGCTCGGCACCCATGGCCTTGCCCGCCTGCCGAGCTATTGTGCCATGGTGGCGGCCGGCAAGATCGACGGCCATGCCGTGCCGCGCGCCCAGCGCCTGACGCCGGCGCTGGTGGCCGTGGATGCCGGAAACGGCTTCGCCTATCCCGCCATCGAGCAGGGCCTGCCGCTGCTGGCGGAGGCCGCGCGCGAGAGCGGTATCGGGCTGCTGGCGATCCGCCGCTCCAGCCATTTCGGCGTGGCCGGCCAGCCGGTGGAGGCGCTGGCCACGGGCGGGCTGGTCGGGCTCGCCTTCGCCAATGCTTCCGCCTCGATCGCGCCCTGGGGCGGCAAGAAGGCGGTGTTCGGCACCAACCCGATCGCCTTCGCCACGCCGCTGAAGGATCGCCCGCCGGCGGTGGTGGATTTGTCTGTGGCCAAGGTGGCGCGCGGCAACATCCTCGCCGCCGTGCAGCGGGGCGACGCCTCCATTCCCGAGGGCTGGGCCTTCGACGTGGACGGCAACCCGACCACCGACGCCAAGAGCGCGCTCGCCGGGACCATGGTGCCGATGGGCGATGCCAAGGGCACGGCGCTCGCTTTCATCATCGAGGTGATGGCGGCGGCGCTGACGGCCTCGACCTTTTCCTTCGACGCGCCCAGCTTCTTCGATGGCAAGGGCCCGCCGGCGGCCGTTGGGCAGATCATCATCGCCATCGACCCCGGTCGGCTGGCGGGGGACGCCTATCTCGACCATCTGGAGCGCCTCGCCGCCGCCATCGAGCGCGAGCCGGGCGCGCGGCTGCCGGGCACACGGCGGCTCACCAACCGCTCCCGTGCCGCCCGGCACGGGGTCAAGGTTGGCGCGGCGCTGCGCCGGGCGCTTGCCGGGATGGGCTTTCCGGACTGAGCGCCGGCGCACGCGCCGTCAGGCGGGCAGGGTCGACCAATCCGGATACCAGCCGCCCTCGCCCTTGCGGAACAGCGGGCAGGAGATCGGCGCGTGAACGAGGCCCGGCCAGGCCGGGTCTATGGCGCCGAGCGTCTTCTGCCAGACATTGGTTTCCCTGATCGCGGTGGCGACGCCGACGACATTGGCGCCGATCCGCCGCATCAGCTCCAGCTCAGCGGAGACCGTACCACCGGTGGAGATGACGTCCTCGACCAGCAGCACGCGCTTGTCTTCCAGCCGCTCCAGCAGGCGCGGATCGATGAACACCGTCTTGGGCTTGAGCGGGCTGGTGATGGAGATCACCGGGATGGAGAGTTCGTCCTCGAACCAGAATTTGCGCGAATAGCTCAGCGGCACATAGTGCGGGTGGCCGAGCTTCTTCGCCACCGAGGCGGCGAGCACCATGCCGAGCGTCGGCATGCCGACGACGATCTCCGGCGCGAGGTGGCGCACCTGATCCGCGATGGCGGTGGAGAGCCGGTCTTCCAGCTCGAAGGAGTTCTCGGTGATGCAGAGATAGGCGATGGCCGTCTCGAAATCAGGCGGCAGGGCGAGGAAGGGCAGGTCGGCCCAGTCACCGTCCGGCAGCCGGACGGGGTACCTGTCGCGATAGGGCGGGGGCCCGAGTTCCGGCAGTTCGGCGGCGGGAATGATGCGGTCGCGGTAGCTGCCGCGGTCAGAATAGGTCAGGGGCATGGGCACTCCGGCATGGGGGTGCGCTCCCACCAGCAACCAGAATGCCAAAGGCCGCCGGGATGAGCCGGCGGCCTACGTTCTCAGGCGTCGCGGCCGAAGCCGAGCGCCTCACTTCTTGGCGTTGGCGATCGACTGGAGGATGATCTCGCGGGCGCGGTCGACGCCTTCCCAATCGGCGACGCTGACCTTCTTGCCCTTCTCCAGATCCTTGTAGTGAGTGAAGAAGTGGGCCACCTGCTCAAGGACGAGCGGCGGCAGATCATCGCAGCTCTTGACCTTGGAGTGGTAGGGGTAGACCGAGTCCGCCGGCACGGCGAGGATCTTCTCGTCGCCGCCCTTCTCGTCGGTCATCATCAGCACGCCGACTGGGCGCGCGGCGATGACGGAGCCGGCCAGAAGCGGGATCGGCGAGACGACGATGATGTCGAGCGGGTCGCCATCGTCACCCAGCGTGTTGGGGATGAAGCCGTAATTGCCCGGATAGAACATCGGCGTGTGCAGGAAGCGGTCGACGAAGAGCGCGCCCGACTCCTTGTCGAGCTCATACTTCACCGGCGCGCCGCCGGCCGGGATTTCGATGATGGCGTGAACCTCGTCGGGGGGATTCGGGCCGATCGAGATGCGTGAAATGTCCATGAACGGGCTCCCAGGTCGAACAGGCCGGCCGCGCCGGCGGGCAAAGTCGGCCCTCTATTAAGTCGGCGCGGCGACGGCGTCGAGACGGGAAAGCACCATCCCTTCGATGGGAGCCGCCCGTCGGCGTGTCGGTCACGGCTGCGAGGTGGCGCTGATATAAAGTATCGAAGGGCTGGACGGGCAAGTGGGATATGATGTATCAGATGTGCCCACGGAGTTGTCTTCATGCCCGCCTTGCCAAAGCTCGCTGCCCCCTCCCACGGTCACCTCAATGACGAAGGAGCGGCGCAGGGCGAGGGTGCCGTAACGGCATCGGGGCGTCTGGCCAACGATGCCGTTTCCGCGCATCGCCATGCCCATGGGCACGGATCGGCGCATACTCATGCACTTCATCACGGCCACTCCCATTCCCATGCGCCGGGCCAGCGCCACCCCATGGCCGAGCCCGGCTTCTCGCTTCTGCGCCTGTCGGTATGGCAGCGGCTCGCCATCGCCCTGCCGCTGACCGTGCTGCTCTGGGCGGCGGCGATCGCGGTGATTTCCGGTGGGGGGCTGTGATGGGCAAGGTACTCGCCTTTCGCGACCTCACCCTCGGCTATGAGCGCCACCCGGCGGTGCATCACCTCCAGGGCGAGGTGGGCGAGGGTGCGCTGCTCGCGGTCTGCGGTCCCAATGGCGCGGGTAAGTCGACGCTGCTCAAGGGCATCGCCGGTGTGCTGACGCCGCTCGCCGGCGGCATCGACTGCACGGTTGCCGCGCGCGACATCGCCTATCTGCCGCAGGCAGCGGAGATCGACCGCTCGTTCCCGATCGACGTCTATGATCTTGTGTCCATGGGACTTTGGCACCGCGCCGGTCTCTTCGGCGGTATCGGCCGGGCGGATCGGCACAGGATCGAGCAGGCTATCGCCGCTGTCGGTCTCGAAGGCTTCGAACGCCGGCCCATCGGCACGCTGTCGGGCGGGCAGATGCAGCGCACGCTGTTCGCACGGCTGCTGCTGCAGGAGGCGCGGCTGATCCTGCTGGACGAGCCCTTCACAGCGCTCGATGCCGGCACCATCGCCGATCTCGTCGCGCTGGTGGAGCGCTGGCATGGCGAGGGGCGGACCATCCTTGCCGTGCTGCACGATCTCGAGCTGGTGCGCAGCCATTTCCCGCAGACGCTGCTGCTCGCCCGCGAGCCGGTCGCCTGGGGCGAGACGCGCGAGGTGCTGACCACCGCGAATCTCTCCGCCGCCCGCCGCATGTGCGAGGCCTGGGACGATGCCGCCCCGTTCTGCGCGCCGGAGCAGGCGGCATGATCTACGAGTACCTGATCGCCCCCTTTGCCGAGTTCGATTTCATGCGCCGCGCGCTGGTTGGCGCGCTGGCCCTGTCGGTCGGCGCCGGTCCCATTGGCGTTCTCATGATGCTGCGCCGGATGAGTCTGGCCGGTGACGCCATGGCGCACGCCATCCTGCCGGGTGCGGCGGTCGGCTTCCTCGCCGCCGGGCTCAACCTCTTCGCCATGACCATTGGCGGCCTTGTCGCCGGCTTCGCGGTTGCGATCGGCGCCGGTGCGGTGGCGCGGGCCACACAGATGAAGGAGGACGCGGCCCTTGCCGCCTTCTACCTCATCTCGCTGGCGCTCGGCGTGCTGCTGGTCTCGCTGCGCGGCTCCAATGTCGACCTGCTGCACGTGCTGTTCGGCACGGTGCTGGCGCTGGACGACGCGACGCTGCTGCTCATCGTGTCCATCTCCAGCTTCTCGCTGCTGGCGCTGGCCGTGCTCTGGCGCCCGCTGGTGCTGGAGAGTGTCGATTCCGGCTTCCTGCGCTCGGTCAGCCGGGCCGGGGCGCCGACCCATCTCGTCTTCCTGGCGCTGGTGGTGCTGAACCTCGTCGGCGGCTTCCATGCGCTGGGCACGCTGCTCGCGGTCGGCATGATGATGCTGCCCGCCGCAGCGGCACGGTTCTGGACGCGCGAGCTCACCGCCATGGTCGGTCTGTCGGTGCTGGTGGCGGCGCTCTCCGGCGTCATCGGCCTCCTGTTCTCCTATCACGCGGGCGTGCCCTCGGGCCCGTCCATCATCCTCGTCGCCGGCGCGAGCTACGCGCTGTCTGTCCTGTTCGGGCCGGTGGGAGGGCTGCTTCCGCGCCTCGTACCGCGCCGCCATCTCGAAGCCTGAGGAGAATTCCCATGCTGTCCCGCCGTTATCTCATCGCCGCGGCCATGGCCGTTGGCCTCGCCGGTCCGGCCTTCGCGCAGGATGCCGCGCCTGCCACCAAGCTCCCCGTCGTCGCCTCCTTCTCCATCCTCGGCGACTTCGTGAAGGAGGTTGGCGGCGACCGCATCGCCGTGTCGACCCTCGTCGGGCCGAATGGCGACGCGCATGTGTTCCAGCCGGCCCCGGCCGACGCCAAGAAGGTCGCGGCCGCCAAGGTTGTGTTCGTCAACGGCCTCGGCTTCGAGGGTTGGATGAACCGCCTCATCAAGGCCTCCGGCACAAAGGCGACCATCGTCGTGGCGACCAAGGGTGTCGCCCCACGCAAGATGGAAGAGGAAGAGGGCGGCCATGACCATGGCAAGGACGCCCATGCCCATGAAGAGACCGACCCTCATGCCTGGCAGTCGGTCGCCAATGCCAAGCTCTATGTCGCCAATGTCCGCGACGGGCTGATTGCCGCCGATCCGGCCGGCAAGGCGACCTATGAGGCCAATGCGACCGCCTATCTGGCCAAGCTCGACGCGCTCGACGCCGAGGTGAAGGCGGCGATCGCCACCATTCCCGCCGAACGCCGTCGCATCATCACCTCGCATGACGCCTTCGGCTATTTCGGCGCCGCCTACGGCATGGAATTCATCGCGCCGCAGGGCGTGTCGACCGAAGCCGAGGCCTCGGCCAAGGACGTCGCCAAGATCATCCGCCAGATCAAGACGGAGAAGATCCCGGCGGTGTTCATGGAGAACATTTCCGATCCGCGCCTCGTCAAGCGCATCGCCGACGAGACCGGCGCCAAGATCGGCGGCGAGGTCTATTCCGACGCGCTCTCCGATGACAAAGGCCCGGCGAGCACCTACATCGACATGATCGAGAACAACATCCGCGCGTTTTCCTCGGCGCTGTCGAGCTGACCCTTTTCCGGGGCGTTCCCCGGACATCGCTGGAGCTAGCAATCCCGGATCTCCGCGCGGCGGTGGTCCGGGATGACGCGTTTGAGACGACCTTTGGAGTGGCCTATGCCCGACACCCAGTCCGACAAGATCCCCGTCACCGTGCTGACCGGCTATCTCGGCGCCGGCAAGACGACGCTGCTGAACCGCATCCTGTCCGAGTCGCACGGCAAGAAGTACGCCGTCGTGGTGAACGAGTTCGGCGAGATCGGCATCGACAACGACCTGGTGGTCGGGGCCGATGAAGAAGTGTTCGAGATGAACAATGGCTGCATCTGCTGCACGGTGCGCGGCGATCTGATCCGCATCATCGACGGCCTGCTGCGCCGCAAGGGCGATTTCGACGGCATCATCGTCGAGACCACCGGCCTTGCCGACCCGGCCCCGGTCGCCCAGACCTTCTTCGTCGACGAGACGGTCGGCGCCAAGACCACGCTCGACGCGGTGGTGACGGTGGCTGATGCCAAATGGCTGAAGGACCGGCTGAAGGACGCGCCGGAGGCGAAGAACCAGATCGCCTTTGCCGATGTGATCCTGCTCAACAAGACCGACCTCGTCTCGGAGACCGAGCTGAAGGACGTGGAGATGCGCATCCGCGCCATCAACCCCTTCGCGCGCATCCACCACACCCAGCGTTCCAACATCGCCATCGACAAGGTGCTCGGCCAGGGCGCGTTCGACCTCGACCGCATCCAGGCCATTGACCCGGACTTTCTGGAGGGCGGTCACAAGCACTTCCACGACGAGGACATGCAGTCCTATTCCTTCTCGTCGGACAAGCCGCTGAACCCGGACAAGTTCTTCCCGTGGATCCAGGAGCTGACCCAGCGCGAGGGGCCGAACATCCTGCGCTCCAAGGGCATCCTCGCCTTCAAGGACGACCCAGACCGTTTCGTGTTCCAGGGCGTTCACATGATCCTCGATGGCGATCACCAGCGCCCCTGGCGGGCGGATGAGGCCAAGCTCAGCCGCATCGTCTTCATCGGCCGCAAGCTTGACCGCGCCGCGCTTGAAGCGGGCTTCCTCTCCTGCGTGGCATGACCGCTGCCCATCATCCCGGCCGGTGCCCCGCACCGCGCCGGGATCGTCGTGCCGTCCCCCGACCCGATCCCGGACACGGCCTGACGGCCGTTCCGGGATGACGTCTGTCTGGGGCGCACTGCCCCACCCGTGACGTCCGGCGCGAATTGGGTTAACCCCACAGCGTCCCCACGAAAGCCGATCCCCCCATGGCCGTCCTTCCTTCGACCCCGTCTTCCCTGACCTCCCGCCTCAATGCGCTCGATCTCGGCGCCAGCGTCGTTGGCGTGCGCTTTCTCGGCGGGGCGGCGGGCTTCGTTCTCGGCAATGGCGAGATCGTGCTGGCCGAGCGGGGCGAGGAGACACGGGTGCGCGCTCATGCCGGGGCGGTGCTGTCGGTCGCGGGAGACGCCCGGCGCATCCTCACCGGCGGCGATGACGGGCGCGTGGTGGCGGTGCGCGGCGATGCATCGGTCGAGACGCTGGCCGAGCAGAAGGGCCGCTGGATCGACCAGGTGGCGACGGCCAATGATGGCGCCTTCGCCTTCTCCGCCGGCAAGACCGCGCATTTCCGGCCGGTGAAAGGCGAAGCTAAATCGCTGGACTTGCCCTCCACCGTTGGCGGACTCGCTTTTGCGCCCAAGGGCACGCGCCTCGCTGTCGCCCATTATGGCGGCGTGACGTTGTGGTTTCCCAACGCGCAGGCCAAGCCCGAGGTGCTGGAGTGGAAGGGCTCGCATCGCGGCGTGGTCTGGCACCCAGAAGGGCGTTTCGTCGTCACCACCATGCAGGAGGCGACGCTGCATGGCTGGCGGCTGCCCGACGGCGCCAATATGCGCATGTCCGGCTACCCTTCGCGGGTGCGTTCGCTGGAGTTCACCGCCGGCGGGCGCTTCCTCGCCACCTCGGGCTCGGCGGAGGTGATCCTCTGGCCCTTCGGCAGCAAGGAAGGGCCGATGGGCAAGCAGCCGGTGATGCTGGCGCCGCGCGATGTGCGGGTGTCCTGCGTCGCCACGCACCCCAAGGACGAGGTGTTTGCCTGCGGCTATGAGGATGGTCTCGTGCTCATGGTTCGCATTGCCGACGGCGCCGAGATCCTGCTGCGCGCCCCGACCGGCAGCCCGGTGACCGCGCTCGCCTTCCGCGCCGATGGCGGCGCGTTGGCCCTTGGCGATGAGGCCGGCAAGGCTGGGTTGCTGTCCTTCTAAGTGCAGCTTCCGGCTGAATATTGCTAGATGTGACAGACGGTTAGCCAGTGGTTCTGTGTCGATCGGGCCACACAGCCCGGCTTTTGTGACCTCGTGGACGACGCCGGCAGCTGGAGGGGCGAAAACCCGTCCGGCTGTCACCCAACCGTCATCTGCCGCCGCTACCCGCAGGCTTGGGGATTTTCAGGTCTGGGGATATTTTCGATGAACCGTTTCTTCGTGTCGACGAGCATGCGCGCGCTCGCCGCGGCCGGTGTCATGCTTGCTGCGCCTCTGGGTGCGTGGGCGAGCGATTTCAACGTGACGACCGCGACCACCACGCAGCAAACGGTCTCCGGCGCCAATGTCGGCACCGTCACCAGCTCCGGCTCGATCACCACCTCGGGCGTCGCGGTGCTGTGGAACGGCGCAGCGACCGGCACCGGTGTCAGCATCACTAATGACGGCACGATCGGCAGCACGGGCGGACGCGCCTTCGACACCAGCGGCTCGTCGATCACCGGCATCTACACGCTGGTGAACAACGGCACGATCTCCTCGTCCAACGACACGTTCCGCATCAATGACGACTTCGCCAATGGCACGCTCAACGTGACCAATTATGGCACCATGACTTCGGCTACCGGGCAGGTGTTCGACCTTGCCAATGTCACCGCCGTAACCGCCGTGGTGACCATCACCAATTACGGCACGCTGCAATCCGGTACGGCCGACGTGGTGCGTCCGGGCGCCGGCGGCACCGTCATCAATTACGGGCGCATCGAGGCGACCGATCTGACCAGCGACGGCGACGGCGTGGACTTCCAGACCGCCGGCGGCACGGTCGTCAACAAGACCGGCGGCGTGATCCTTGGCGCCAAGCACGGCATCACCGGCGACGGCGCCACTACCGTCACCAACGAGGTCGGGGCGAGCATTACCGGCCAGAACGGCTCGGGCATCAATATCGACAGCACCGGTTCCACATTGGTGACCATCACCAATTACGGCACGATCACCGGCGCCGTGACGGGCCTCCTCGACGATGACGGCGCGGCCGATGGCGTGCCGGACGGCGATGGCGACGGCATTGATGTCGACGGCCAGATTCTGCTGCACAATTACGGTACGGTGCAGGGCACCGGCGCGACCGGCACCAATGACGGCATCCCCAACACGGCGGACGGCATCGCGGCGGGCGGCGGCACGATCTACAACTACGCCGGCGCCGTGATCGAAGCCTATGACAACTACCCGAACGACGGTTCCGACGATGTCGGCCGCGCGATCCTGATCGACGACAGCAATGGCGGCGCGGCACCCTTCGCGACTACCATCATCAATCAGGGCACCATCCGTTCGGACGGTGTCGCCATCACGCTGGTCGGCGACAACAACGACACGATCGAGAATTACAGCGTCATCTCCAGCGACGACGCCAAGGCCGTCGACATGGGCGGCGGCGATGACCTGTTCATCTACCATATCGGCAGCTCGGTGACCGGTTACGTGACCGGCGGGGCGGGCACCGATACGTTCGAGCTCGCCGGCACCGGCAGCTTCGACCTCTCGCTGCTCGGCACCAGCGCGCAGTACCGCGACTTCGAGGCGCTGCTGATCGCCGAAGGCGCGGTCATCACCGCGACCGGGACCAGCGACTTCGCCGGCACGCTTGAGATCGACGGCAGCCTGACGCTCAACGGCTCCCTCGCGGCGGCGGGCTTCACCATCGCGGATGGCGCGACGCTGACCGGCAACTCGACGGTAGCGAGCCTCACCGTGGAGAATGGCGGCACCGTCTCGCCGGGCAACTCCATCGGCACGGTGACCGTGACCGGTACCGCGACCTTCAACACCGGCTCGACCTATGTGGTGGAGATCGACCAGACCTCGTCCGACCAGATCGTCGCCGGCACGCTGGCGCTGAACGGCGGCACGGTGCAGTTGTCCTCTTCCGGCCCGCTGAACGCTGGTGCGGTCTACACGATCATCAGTGCGAGCAGCACCACCACATCGGGCACCCAGTTCGACACGCTGGTGAGCCCCGACTATCTCTTCATCACCCCGACGCTCGGCCGTGACGGCGCCTCCGTGACGCTGACGCTGACCCGCAACGGCACGAGCTTCGCGAGCTACGCCCAGACCGCCAACCAGGCGGCGGTGGCGAATGCGCTGGAGGCGGGCGGCACGGCGGCGTCCTATCTCACGGCCGCGACCACATCGACCGACACCAGCCAGTTCGCGACGGGGTTCGACCTGCTCTCCGGCGAGGTGCATGCCTCGGTCGGCAACACGCTCTACACCCAGTCGACGCTGATCGGCGACACGCTCGCCGCCCGCCTGCGCCAGAGCGCCCCGACGGGGAGCAGCCCGGCGATGGCGGCGCTCTCCGCTGGTGGGCCGGCGCTGGCCTATGCCGCGCCGAGCGCCACCAAGAGCCCGATCGTCACCAAGGCGCCCGTGGCCGCCCCCGCAGGCCCGGTCTATGCCGCCTGGGCACAGGGTTTTGGCCAGTGGAGCACGGCGGACGGCACGGGCAACTCGGCCGAGATCGACAGCTCGCTCGGCGGCTTCCTTGCCGGCGCGGATGTGACGCTCGATGCCAGCACCTTCGGCTTCGCGGCGGGTTACGTCTCGGCCAATACCGATGTCGATGCCCGGCTCAGCAGCGCCGACACCTCGACCTTCGTGATCGCCGCCTATGCCGGCACCAGCCTCGAGAATTTCCGCCTGCGCGGCGGCGCCTCCTATGGCTGGACCGACACCGACACGCAGCGCACGGCGAGCTTCATGGGCCTCACCCAGTCGCTCACCGCTTCCTATGATGGCGGCACGGCGAATGTCTTCATCGAGGCGGCCTATGCGGCGGAGATGAACTCCATTGCCTTCGAGCCCTTCGCCCAGATGGCGTGGAGCTGGATCGACACGGACAGCTTCACCGAGAGCGGCGGCAGCATGGCCCTCTCCTCGGACGGGCTGTCCTTCGACGTGCCCTATTCGACGCTCGGCCTGCGCCTTGCCACCTCCATCGAGATGGGGTCGGCGGTGGCGACGCCGCATGCCAGCCTCGGCTGGCGCCACGCCTTCGGCGACATCACGCCGGAAGCGGCCATGGCCTTCGCCGAGACCGGCGCCGGCTTCGCGGTGCAGGGCGCGCCGATTGCCGAGGACAGCTTCGTTCTTGGCGCCGGCATCGACGTGAAGCTCGGCAACGGCCTCAGCCTGAACATCGGCTATGAGGGCGAGTTCGCCAGCGATGTCGAGACCAACGCCGTGCGCGGCGGGCTGGTCTACCGCTTCTGAGCACCCGAGGCGGCGGGGCGTTTCCCGCCGCCTTCCCGGACGCCCGGCATTTCCGCAACGGTACCTCTACCGCACTGCGGCAAATGGGATAGGCTGGCACTTCCGCAGGAGAGGAACCGAGCGCCATGAAGATCGAGGACGTCCGCCGCACCGCCTATTCCATGCCGCTGACCAACCCGGCCTATCCGGTGGGGCCCTATCATTTCTTCAACCGCGAATACCTCATCATCACCTACCGCACCGATCCGGCGGCGCTGGAGAAGGTGGTGCCCGAGCCGCTTAAGGTGACCGATCCGATCGTCAAATATGAGTTCATCCGCATGCCGGATTCCACCGGCTTCGGCGACTACACCGAGACCGGGCAGGTGATCCCGGTGGAGTTCGAGGGCCGCAAGGGCGGCTTCGTCCACTCCATGTATCTCGACGATGAAGCCCCCATCGCCGGCGGGCGCGAACTCTGGGGCTTCCCCAAGAAGCTCGCCAAGCCGCGCTTCAAGGTGGAGAGCGACGTGCTGGTGGCCGATCTGCACTATGGCAGCGTGCTCTGCGCCTCCGGCACCATGGGTTACAAGTACAAGACCGCCGACCATGACGCGGTGATGGCCTCCATGCTCGCCCCGAGCTGGCTGCTCAAGATCATCCCGCATGTCGACGGCAGCGCGCGCATCCTCGAACTGGTCGAGTATTATCTTGAGGAGGTCACCATCAAGGAGGCGTGGACCGGCCCGGCGGCGCTCGGCCTCTTCCCGCATGCCATCTGCGATGTCGCCAAGCTGCCGGTGCTCGAGGTGCTCTCCGCCGTCCACATCAAGGCCGACCTGACGCTCGGACTCGGCAAGGTGGTGCACGACTATCTGAAGGATTGACGCGGCCTCAGCCGAGCCCCAGCCGCTCGGCCGCCATGAAGCCGAACATCAGCGCGAGGCCGAAGGCGATGAGGGCGAGCGCGGCGAGAAATTCGACGCCGCGCAGCACCACCGCCCCGCTCGTGCCCCGGCGGGTGGCAGCGAGCCTCACCGCCGCGTGCTTGGCGAAGACCGCGAGCGCGGCGATGGCGCTTACGGTGATCGCCGTGCCCACGCCCATCAGCAGGGTGGAGGCGGCGCCGACCCAGAAGATGCCCTGCGTCAGCGCGAAGACCAGCACGAGGATCGCCCCCGTGCAGGGCCTCAGGCCGACCGAGAACACCGCGCCCCACCATTCCCGCCAGCCGCCACCTTTGGGCAGCGTCTCGGGCGCGGGCATATGGCCGTGCCCGTCCTCGCAGCCGCAGTCATCGCCATGCACATGGTCCGGCTGCCCGCGCCAGGCGGCAACGAGCGCGCGGCCTTTGGCATAAGCGAGGCGCAGGCCGATCAGCACGATGAGGCCATAGGCGGCGAGTTCGATGAGGTAGACCGCCCGACTCATCGTCGCGGCGGTGGCGCCGATCAGCACAGCGAAGATGGCGGCGACAAGGATGGCTGTCAGCGCCTGTGCGAAGGCGCTGGCGAAGGCGAGGCCGATGCCGCGCTTCAGCGTCGCCTCATTGGCGAGCAGATAGGAGGAGATCACCGCCTTGCCGTGGCCGGGACCGGCAGCGTGGAACACGCCATAGGCGAAGGAGATGCCGCCGAGCAGGAAGACGGCGTGGCCGTCCTGCTTGGAGGCGCGCACGGCACCGGTCAGCAGCCGGTAGAACTCGGCCTGCTTGGCGAGGATGAAGCCGGCGATGCCGCCGACATCGCCCGGCACATTGCCCGAGGGCACGGGCGCCCCGACACCGAAGGGCGACTGGGCAAGGGCGGGATGGGCGAAAAGAAGCGCGGCGAGCCCGGCCATCGCGCCCGTCACCACCAGCGCGCTAACCGGGAGGTGAGGCTTCACGAGCAGGTCACCGTCACGCGGTTGGCGAATTGCGAGCCGAAATTGCTCGCCGAGGTCAGCGCGTTGAAGAAGCCTTCCGACAGCGTGGTGGTGCCCGTCGCCGGGTCCGGCCGGTGCAGCGCGAGCGAGCAGCCGGCGGAGTCGCCCGCCAGCTTGATCGGATCGTCGTCGGCCAGCGCGAAGGCGACGAAATAGGTGGGATCGTAGACGTCAATCGTCGTCGAACCCTTCTTTGCCTCCGGCTCGGCGAGCGGAAGGGTAAAGTGCAGCGTCAGCGACGTCCCGTCATAGGTGAGGGAGTAGTCCTTGGGCGGGGCGAAGCCGATCGCCTGCTTGCCGCGCTTGGCATAGGTGAAATAGTCGAATTCCTTGAGGGAATCGATGTTCACCTGGGCGAGTTCCTTCAGCGTCTTCTCGCTGGGCTTGCCGTCCGGCCCGGTCTCCAGTCCCTGTAGCGCGTAGCTGGAGAAGCCCTCGTCGAAGGTCCAGTCGTGGCGCACGCCGGTGAGCCGGCCATCCGGCGCATAATCGAGCTCGGCATTCACCGTGACCCAGACATGGGGATGGGCAAAGGCCGGGGCGACGAGCCCGCACAGCACCAGAACCGCCCCGAGAAATCGCCGGATCATCCGCATCATCACCCTTGCCGCACCGCGCTCCCGCAGCGCACCGAATCTTCGCTGCCGAGTTCGGCGGAATGGTGACCGGTTCGGGGGCGGGGGCCAAGGGGGCTAAGGCAGGGTGCTTGCAAAGCCCCCAAACGCAATCACCCCCGAGCAGGGCTCGGGGGTGATGATGTCAGCGTGTTCGGAGGCTCATCAGCCCCCGCTGGGCTGGCCTCAGGCCGCCTTGGCGGACTTGGGCTGGAGCAGCTTGCGGTTGATCAGCGCCTCGGCGATCTGGACCGCGTTGAGCGCGGCGCCCTTGCGCAGATTGTCCGACACGCACCAGAAGGAGAGGCCGTTCTCCACCGTCGCATCCTCGCGGATGCGCGAGATGTAGGTCGCGTCCTCGCCGGCCGCCTCGTAGGGCGTGATGTAGCCGCCTGGCTCGCGCTTATCGACCACCAGGATGCCCGGCGCGGCGCGCAGGGCCGCGGTAGCCTCCTCGACGGTGATCGGATTCTCGAACTCGACGTTGACGGCTTCCGAGTGCGAGATGAAGACAGGAACGCGGACGGCGGTGCAGGTCAGCTTGATCTTGGGATCAAGGATCTTCTTGGTCTCCACCATCACCTTCCATTCCTCCTTCGTGTAGCCGTCTTCCATGAAGACGTCGATGTGAGGAATGACGTTGAAGGCGATGCGCTTGGGGAACTTCTTAGCCTCTACCGGGTCCGACACGAAGACGGCGCGGGTCTGCGCGAACAGCTCATCCATGGCGTCCTTGCCGGCGCCGGAGACCGACTGGTAGGTCGCCACGACCACGCGCTTGATGGTCGCCAGATCGTGCAGCGGCTTCAGCGCCACGACGAGCTGGGCGGTCGAGCAGTTCGGGTTGGCGATGATGTTCTTCTTGGTGAAGCCGGCGAGGGCGTCGGCATTCACCTCGGGAACCACCAGCGGCACATCGGAATCATAGCGCCAGGCCGAGGAGTTATCGATCACCACGCAGCCCTGGCGGCCGATCTTGGGCGACCACTCCTTGGAGACGTCGCCACCGGCCGACATCAGGCAGATGTCGGTGTCCGAGAAGTCATAATTCTCAAGGGCTTTGCACTTCAGGGTCTTGTCGCCGAAGGAGACCTCCGTTCCCACCGAACGGCGGGAGGCGAGCGCGACGACCTCGTCCGCGGGAAAACCGCGTTCGGCGAGAATGTCGAGCATTTCGCGGCCCACATTGCCCGTGGCACCGACGATAGCGACCTTGTAGCCCATTGTGTCTCTCCTGACGGCCCTGCCATTCACAGGCTCGGGCGAGGGCGGGCTTTTACGCCGAAAGGCGGATGAGAGCAAGGTTTCGCCCGCGCCCGCGCGCCTTTGCGACGCTGCCCTCGCCGCGCGCCTCTGCCGCAACGTCACTGCGGCCGGAAGTGAGGATGGAACCACCGCCGGGCATCGCGGTTGTTCCATACCTCCATCAGGCGCCGGATGAGCCGTCGCGACCCCGCTCTATTATGCAACCTCGTACGATTTCCAGTTGTACGCGCCGGGGTCCACGCCGCGCCCGCGATGTCTAAAAGCATCCCAAACGGTATCGCCGGGCGGACATTGTCCTATTCTGATGTATAATATGCGCGAAGACCGTTCACAGGCCCCAGAGTGATGCCCGCGGTACTAATAATTGACGACAGTACGACCAATCGACGCATTTACTCGGAGTTGGCACGCCAGCTTGAGCCTAATGTTTACGTGGAGATGTTCGAGAACGGAGCCGAGGCTCTGGAATGGTTGGTGGAGCATCGCGCTGATCTGATCATAACAGATTACAAGATGCCTAAAATGAACGGCGCCGAGCTGGTCCGCGCCGTTCGTGCCCTGCCGCATCTGCGCGACGTGCCCATCATTGTCGTGACCGCCTATGACGACCGCAAGTTTCGCGTTGCCTCGCTGGAGGCCGGCGCGACAGATTTTCTGCTGAGCCCGGTGGATCACGTCGAGTTTCTGGCGCGATCGCGAAACCTGTTGAAGCTGCGTCGGCAGCACCTGTTGCTTGCGGACAGGGCCGAGCAACTGGAGATCAACCTGACCGCAAAGGACCAGTTGCTGCGCGCAAGTCGCGAGGCGCTGGCCCAAGTCATCGACACCGTGCCCGCTTTCATCAGCGCGTCCGATCTCGATGGCCGCTGCGTGCTGGTGAATGTCCAGCAGGCGGCGTCCATCGGCAAGGTTCCGAACGACCTCGTCGGGCAGCCGATCGAATCGTTGATCGGTGAGGAGCGCGGGCTTGTCAGCCGTCAGCTTGACCAGATCGTGCTCAGGACAGGAAAGGCGATCGCGCCCCGCGAGGAAGAGGTCGTCACACCTGGCGGCGACCACTACATCTACCTGACCAACAAGGCGCCGCTGCATGACGGCGCGGGCCGGATCAGCGGCATTCTGACCACCTCGATCGACGTGACCCAGCGCCGGCAGATTGAGCTGCGGCTGGAGTATCTGGCCAACCACGATTCGCTGACGGGGCTTCCGAACCGGCTTCTGCTCCGCGATCACCTGCGCCGCGAGCTCGCGCGCGGCCGGCGTGGCAATCAGAGCTTCGCGCTGCATTTCATCGATCTGGACCGGTTCAAGGCAATCAATGATGCCCACGGGCATCACCGGGGCGACCAGCTGCTGCAGGATGTGGCGGAGAGCCTCACGCGCCTGCTCGGTCCGGGCCTGACCGTGGCGCGCCTCGGCGGCGATGAGTTCGCGGTGCTGCAGCCCGACATTAACGGGCCGGAGGATGCGGAGCGGCTGGCCGTCACGATCCTGAGGATGCTCATTGGCGAGGATGAGAATTCGTCCTCCCCGCGTATCGGGGCGAGCATCGGCATCACGGTTGCCCCTCTCGACGGCGCTGACCCCGACGACCTGCTGCGCAATTCCGACCAGGCGATGTATCTGGCCAAGTCGGTCGGCGGCAACACGGTGCGCTTCTTCGCCGCCGATATGGCGCCGCTCGCCAGCCAGCGGGCCCAGATGGAAAGCGACATGCGCGACGCCCTGAAGCGCCGCGAATTCCTGCTCCACTACCAGCCGCTGGTCGATCTGCGCAGCGGCGATGTCATCGGGACCGAGGCCCTGCTGCGCTGGGCGCACCCACAGCATGGCCTGCTGGCGCCGGGCGCGTTCCTGAGCCTCGCCGAAGAAAGCGGGCTGATCGTGCCGATCAATGAATGGGTTCTGCGCGAGGCGTGCCGCCAGGGCACGGTGTGGCGGCAGGCGGGCTTGGGCGATCTGCGCATGGCCGTGAACCTGTCCCCCGTGCAGTTCCGGCGGCAGAAGGTCGGCGAGCTCGTCCGCAGCGTGATCGAGGAGAGCGGCTTTGCCCCCGAGCTTCTCGACCTCGAACTGACCGAAGGCATTCTCATCGACTATAATGAGACGGTGTCCGAGCAGATGCGCCTGCTGCGCTCGCTCGGCGTGAGCCTCTCGGTGGATGACTTCGGGACAGGCTACTCGTCGCTGAACTACATCCGCAATTTTCCGCTGCAGCGCCTGAAGATCGACCGGTCCTTCGTGAAGGATCTGGCCATCGACCCGCGTGCGCTCGCCATCGTGCGGACCATCATCGAGCTCGGCCACAACCTCAATCTGAAGGTTCTGGCCGAGGGCGTCGAGGAGGCGAGCCAGCTTCAGACCCTCCGCGCGGAGGGGTGTGACGAGGTGCAGGGGTACTATTTCAGCCGGCCCGTGCCGGCGGACATGTTTGTCCAGTGGCTGTCGCACCGGGAGGGTGGGACCAACCCGACGCCATGAGGTAAGGTGCCGCCATGCGATCCGCCCCGCTCCAGCGCCGCCTGATGTCACCGATTCACTGGATCGCGAGCCGCCTGCGCAACCGCGCGGACAGCGAGCACGAGATGAGCTTCAACCGGCTCATCTTTGCCTTCATCATCGTCATCGTTCTGGCGGTGAACAGCACGACCAGCGACGTCCATGAGTCGCTGCGGGTGATGGCGCTGTACATCGTGCTGGCGCTCGGTGTCCTCGGCCACATCCTCATCCGCCCTGCCATATCGCGGGCGCGGCGGGTGTTCGCGCTGCTGCTGGATTGCGGGTTTCTCGGCTGGCAGCTGCATCTGGGCGGCGAGGTTGCTGCGCTGTTCTACCCGATCTATCTCTGGGTCATCTTCGGCAACGGCTTCCGCTTCGGTGTTGCCGCCCTCCTGACGGCGATACCCGTTGCCGTGCTCAGCTTCGCGACGGTCATGTGGACCACGCCGTTCTGGCGGGACCAGTGGCACCTGTCCCTCGGTCTGCTAGTCGGCCTTGTCATTCTGCCGGCCTATGCCGGAACCCTCATCCGCAAATTGTCGACGGCGACCAAGGTGGCGGAGGAGGCGAGCCAGGCCAAGAGTCTGTTCCTGGCGAGCGTCAGCCATGAGCTGCGCACCCCGCTCACCGCCATCGTCGGCATGACCGGCCTGCTCCGCGGAACGCCGCTGGCGCGGGATCAGCGCGAGATGGTCGACACCGTCGATGTCGCGACCCGTTCCCTGCGGACCCTCATCGACGGGCTGCTCGATCTCTCCCGCATCGAGGCCGGGCGCATGCCGGTTCCGCATGCAGCCTTCGATCTCGTCGCGCTGCTGGTCGACGCCCGCCGGCTGGTCGAGGGGCAGGCGCGCGAGCGCGGACTAAGCTTCAACCTTCATGTGACGCCGCGCACGCCGCTCGATCTCGTCGGCAGCCGCCAGCACCTGCATGAAGTGTTGCTCAACCTCGCCGGCAATGCGGTGAAATTCACCGAGAAGGGCGGCGTGACCATCGCCGTCGACACCGAGCCTCGGGAGAACGGCCGGCTGACCCTCATTATCGAGGTCAGCGACACAGGGATCGGCATCGCCCGCGCCGATCAGGAGCGGATCTTCGAGGACTTCACCCAGGCCGATGCCAGCATCCTCAACCGTTTCGGCGGCACCGGCCTCGGCCTCGCGATCACCCGCCGGCTAGTCGCCCTCATGGGGGGCATCATCTCCGTGGACAGCGAGCCGGGCGTCGGGAGCACGTTTCGACTGGAAGTGCCAATCGACGGCGCCATCCTCGACGCGGCCCATGCCACACGGGATGCCCCTCCCGTTCTGGTCTGCCGTGATACCGCCCCGCTCGCCCCGCTGCTCGACACTCTGAGTGAACTCGATCTGCCGCCCGTGATCGCCGATCTCCGGCTCGGGCCGGCCCGGATGTTCTCCCCACAGGCGGCGGGCGCTGTCCGGCTTCTGTATGAACCGGACACGCGCAACCTTGCTTTGCCGGCGCCTCCCGCCAACTCCCCGCCGCCCGTGCTCGTTCGGCCCGCATCCGAGCCGGGACTGCCGCCGCTGGAGCTGCGCCGGCTTTATGCGAGCGTGCTCGATGTGGGAGCGCCCGTCCATGAGGTGCAGCGCGCATTGAGACTGGCCCGCCGCCTTGGCGTGGCCGCGTCACTTGAGGCCGAACCGGCCCCGCCGGTGCCCCGCCTCGCCTGCCAGCTCCTTTTGGTGGACGACAACCGCGTCAACCAGCGTGTTTTCCAGCGCATTCTGGAGGGCGCCGGCCACAAGGTGCGCGTGGCGGAAACCGGCGAGCAGGCGCTCGACCTTCTCTCGGATGATGCCGACGCGTTCGATCTGGTGCTGATGGACTTCAACATGCCCGACATGGACGGGCTGGAAGCCAGCAAGCTCTACCGGATGATGTCGACCGGCGATAATCGCCTGCCCATCGTCGGCCTCACGGCGGACGCTACCGCGCTCGGTGACAGCCGGTGGCGCGATGCCGGCATGGATGACTGTCTGATCAAGCCGGTGGAGCCGGGTGTTCTTCTGGCGATGATCGACCGCCGCGCGCGGGCCGGTGATGCCCCGGCGCCGCTGCGGGAGAATGGGGGAAGTCTCGCCTATCTCGACAGCCCGCTGCGGCCGCTGGATGACGAGGCCATTGAGAGCCTGTGCCGCCTCGGCGGGCCGCATTTCGCGGCCGAGCTGATGGAGGATTATCTCGAGGATGCGCAGGCCATCATCGGGAGGCTCACCGCCACGGCCCGGCGGGGCGATGTGATCGGTTTCCGCAACGAGGCGCATGCGCTGCAAAGCAGCTCCGCCAATGTCGGCGCGCTGGCCCTCAGCGCCCTGTGTCAGCCCTGGCGCGACCTGCGCGGGGATGAGCTTCGCGCCCGCGCCGACGACCTTGATCGTCTGGCGCAACATCAGTTGGCCCGCACCCGCGTGGCGATGCGGGCCTGTTCGGTGCGCCTGAAGAATGCGGGATAGACGCCCCCGGCGGCCCCAGAGCCGCCAGGGGCAGGTGGCGTGTCACTCGGCGGCCGTCAGCAGCGGCATGGGCGACTGAAGCCCGGCAAGCCGCTTATTCTGGGCGGCGCAGAGCCGGTCCATCTTCCGCAGATCGGCCTCGGTCAGGTTCAGGGCGGCCTCGGCCCAGATGTCGACCACGTCGATCAGCTCCGCCAGCGTCACCGGGTTCACCCGGCGACGTGCCCGGTAGACGGCGAGGTGCGCGTTATGCTTGCGGCTGTGGCGCGCAATGTAGTCCATCGCCGCCTGCTGGCCTTGCCCGTCCTCGGCGAGCACGTCGACCACGCCCATGGCGTGCAGTTCCTCGGCGGTATGGACCCGGCCGGAGAGAATGAGCGCTTCCGCCTTTGCCCGGTCCATACGCCGCGACAGGAAGCTGTAGGCGCCCATGCCGGGGAACATGTTGAACAGGATTTCCGGCAGGCCCATCTTGGCGCTGCGTTCGGCCACGATCAGGTCGAAGGACAGCGCATGCTCGAAGCCGCCTCCCAGCGCGTCGCCCTGCACCAGCGCCATGGTGACGACGGGGCTGTCGAAGGCCACCGCATTGCGGTGAATGGCGGTGACGGCGACATGCCCATAATGGCGCATCGCCGCGAGGTCGCGGGTGCGGATCCGCGCGGCGAAATGCCCGAGATCGCCGCCGAGATTGTAAATGCCGGGCACGTCCGAGGCCATGACGAACCAGGAGAAGGGGGCCGCCGCCGGGTCCGGGAGATCGGCGAAGCTGCGGGTGATGGCCCCCTGCAGGCAACTGATGTCGTGCATCAGTTCATGCGTATAGGACGGCTTTCCAACCGGTCGCATGAACGTCCAGCAAATCGAGTTCACCGTATCGATGCTGAGGCGAAGGTTAGCATAGCCGTTGCCATGTATGGCTTGAACGGCCTCTTCTTGGGCGTGGGTGGCGGGAAGGGCGGTGACGTCAACCGCGCCGGCGACATGATTCAGGGCAATCAGGGACACGATCTCGCTCCATGGTGGGTGAGGTGAGGAAGCCCTACCCGGCGCGTGGCGGCGCCCGGGCAGTTCACCTTCCATTAGGCGTGGCGCGGCGCCCGAGAGCCAGAAGTTATTCAGTCAATGGCTGCAATTTGTTGACATTGATACTCATTACAACTTAGGCGGCGCAAAGAACACCGATAACAACTTGGACAGTTGGATCCAAAGGTAGCGGGCTCTTCTAAGCAGCGGCAGCCACCAGGCGTGGCCCGCGCTCTGCAGCAAGGCGCTTGCGAAATGACGCAGCGGCAATGTTCGGTTCGGCCACGCGGCCCGACTCATCGCCTGATTATGCGATCTATGGAAACCCCGCAGAAGTAACTTGTAACACCACACTCAGTCATTCTGAGCTAGAACATTGTCACCTGATGTTAGCGCAACTTCATCAGGCTCGGCTGGGGCGCTGACCCATGACTTCACCCGTCGAACAGCGCCCCAGTCACCCTTCCGAGAAGCAAATAAGGCCAGTCATAGTGACGCGTATGCGTCGCAGTGGCATGCAGCGTCATGTGTCATATCAAAATAATACATAAGCGAAATGCTCGGACACGTATGCGCAGTAAAATAGCCTGAAATCGGTCGATTATCGTGCGACGGACGAAAGCCCCGGGGATTTTGCCGTCTCGGACGGCTCGATCGCGCCGGGGTCATGAAATAAATCGGCGCTGAGTGGTGTAATATGACGTGTAACGACCAGGGACTTGGCGCAAGATTAATTCACGCATTGCTCATCATACTGGTCGCCGTTTTATTCTATACGATAGGGGATGCCGCGCAGGCGCGACTATACGCGGCGGCTGGGCCGACGCAAGAGGCCTCCTCCATCGTCGTTGAGGGTAATCAGCGTGTGGATTCGGAGACGATCCGCTCCTATTTCGCGTCGAAGCCGGGCGAGGCGCTGACGCCGGCCAAGATCGACGAGGGGCTGAAGGCGCTCTACGCGACCGGCCTTTTTTCGGACGTCAATGTCAGCCGCAGCGGCAATCGCCTCGTGGTGCGCGTGACCGAGAACGAGGTCATCAACCGCGTGGCGTTTGAGGGCAATCGCAAGATCAAGGACGAGCAGCTCGCCAGCGAGGTTCAGTCCAAGGCCCGCGCGCCGTTCTCCAAGACCACGGTGCAGGCCGACACCCAGCGCATCATCGAACTCTACCGCCGCTCGGGCCGCTACGACGTGAAGGTCGTGCCGAAGACCATCGAGCGCGGGCAGGGCCGTGTCGACCTCGTCTTCGAGATCACCGAGGGCGAGAAGCTCGGCGTCGCCGGCATCGTCTTCGTCGGTAACAAGGCCTTCTCCGAGTACAAGCTCAAGGAAGAGCTGACCACGACCGAGACCAACTGGCTGTCCTGGATCAAGAACACCGACGTCTATGATGTCGATCGCATCAATTCCGACCAGGAGCTGCTGCGCCGGTTCTACCTGCGTCACGGCTATGCCGATTTCCGCATCGTCTCGGTGACGGCGGATCTCGACCGCGGCAAGAACGGCTTCATCCTGACCTATGTCATCGACGAGGGTCCGCAGTACCGCGTCGGCACGGTGGATGTCGTCTCCAACATCAAGGACGTCGATCCGGCCCGCATCCGCGCGGCGCTGCGCGTGCAGAAGGGTCAGGTCTACAACGCCGAGCTGGTCGAGAAGTCGGTCGAGAACGCCACGATCGAGGTGTCGAAGAGCGGCTATGCCTTCGCCCAGGTGCGCCCGCGCGGCGACCGCGACGTGCAGACCCGCACAATCTCGCTGGTCTTCGCCGTCGAGGAGGGCCCGCGCGTCTATATTGAGCGCATCGAGATCCGCGGCAACACCCGCACCCGCGACTGGGTCATCCGTCGCGAGTTCGATCTGGCGGAAGGCGATGCCTATAACCGCGTGCTGATCGACCGCGCCGAACGCCGCCTGCGCAACCTCGGCTACTTCAAGGACGTGAAGATCACGAATGAACCCGGCACAGCCCCGGATCGGGTGGTTCTGGTCGTGCAGGTCGAGGACCAGCCCACGGGCGAGTTCTCCATCTCCGGGGGCTATTCGACCTCCGACGGGTTCATCGGCGAGGTTGCGGTGTCGGAGAAGAACTTCCTCGGTCGCGGTCAATATGTCCGCATAGCGGGCTCGCTGGGCGAGGACACGCAGGGGCTCGATTTCAATTTCACCGAACCGTATTTCCTCGATTCCCGCGTCGCCGCCGGCTTCGACCTCTACTGGAAGGAGACGACCGCGACCTCGACCAGCCCCTATGACACGAGCACGGTCGGCGGCACGCTGCGCGCGGCCCTGCCGCTCACGGACGAGTTCACCCTCGGCCTGCGCTACAGCCTGTATCAGAAAGAGATCACGATCGACGAAGACACGATCGAGGATTACGGCACGCCGTCCTGGGCGCTGCTGGAGGTGAACGGCGATCCGGCCATCACCTCGGCCATCGGCTACACGCTCACCTACAACATGCTCGACAACAATAACGGCCCTTCGAACGGCTATCTGCTGGAGTTCAAGCAGGATATGGCCGGGCTGGGCGGCGATGTGAATTATATCCGCTCGACCTTCGACTCGCGGTTTTATTTCCCGGTCTATGGCGACGTCACCTTCATGGTGCGTGGCCAGGGCGGCAACATCGCCTCGTGGGGCGGCGAGGATCTGCGCATCCTCGACAATTTCTTCAAGGGCCCGGATCTGGTGCGCGGCTTCAAGTCGAACGGCATCGGACCCCGCGACCTCGCCTCGGGCTGCAGCGACGGCGTGTGCGACAGCTCCGACGCCGATGCGCTGGGCGGCACGGTCTATTGGGGCGCCTCGGCCGAGATGCAGTTCCCGCTCACCTTCATGCCGAAGGAAATGGGCCTGACGGCTGCCGTGTTCGCCGATGCCGGCTCGATGTGGGACTATCAGGGCGGAACGACCTTCGAGAATGTCTCCGGCTGGCAGGACAGCCTGACGGACTGCTCGGCCATCGCCGGCTCCAAGACCAAGGGCTATAACAATGTCTGCGTGGCGGACAGCGACTCGATCCGCTCCTCGGTCGGTGTCAGCCTGATCTGGAAGTCGCCCTTCGGCCCGCTGCGCTTCGATTATGCGTGGGTGCTGACCAAGGAAGATTACGACCAGACGCAGGCTTTCCGCTTCAGCGGCGGCACCAAGTTCTAGGCGGGCCGCCGCCCAAGAACGTCATCATCCCCACCTCTCCCCCGGTCCTCCCGCCCTCACACCGTCATCCCCGGGCTTGACCCGGGGATCCACGACTTCGGCCGGGCACGACGGAAGAGAAGACGTGGATGGCCGGATCAAGTCCGGCCATGACGTCGTGAGGGAGGGGAACGCCTTCCGCGCTACGCGGAGCCTGCTTTGGGCTTGTCGAAAGCGAGACCCTCACGCCCGCACCCTCACCGCCCGCACCAAAACCCCCGCGCCGCTGTCGCGGCCGGGGCTCTGCACCGTTCCCATCCGCCCTTGAGGGGCGCGCGGGGCACCGGGGCGGACGCCAACGGCGGCCGCCTGCACCTTTGTTTTGAAAGGTGGTGCAAGCCTTCACTCAGCCAACCGAAACGCCGACCCGGCGCCCCGCACGCGGTGTTTTATGGCTTGCTCCGAATGGCCCCTGGAGGAGTCAGACTTGCTATCCTCCACTGAAGGCGGCGCCCACGCGCCAAAAAGCGCGTAGCATCCCGCCCGTGAACGGCGCTACGCCGCACGGGAACACCCGACTTGGGCCGCGACGCCGCCGGGTGCGTTACTCCCGCCGACGCCGCCACCGCCCCCATCCCCCACGCCGGCCGCTCCGGACGCACCCCTCGGTGAGGACAGGTGCGGGCAGGATGACGGAGATTGGGGTGAATGTCTAGGTTTATTTTCCTAGGAAGCTCTGTCGCCACGCCGCAGGCACTCCAACGGATGACGATCCCGGCTCTCCGGCTTCGCCTCCGGCCGGGATGACGGCATCTTTGTGAAGCGTCAACCCGGACGGCCAAAGGCCGATCCGGGATCGCGTGCCGTCATGCTCACGCGGTCGCCCTCCCAGAACGCCGTCATCCCCGGACTTGATCCGGGGATCCACGACTTGGGGCCGTGCGCGGCGAGCCAAGTCGTGGATGGCCGGATCAAGTCCGGCCATGACGTCGTTAAGGGTGGCGGCGTCGCCCCCGAGGTTGGGTACCCGTTCCGTCCCCGCGCGTCCCGCCCTCACGCCGTCATCCCCGTCCCCGGACTTGATCCGGGGATCAGCCCGGGGATCCACGACTTCAGCCGGGCGCGACGGGAGGTAAGACGTGGATGGCCGGATCAAGTCCGGCCATGACGGTGTGAGGGAGTGCGGCGTCGCCCGAGGTTGGGTGCCTTTCCCGTCCCGCGCGTCCCACCTTCCCGCCGTCATCCCCGGGCTTGACCCGGGGATCCATGACTTCAGCCGGGCGCGACGGGAGGTAAGACGTGGATGGCCGGATCAAGTCCGGCCATGACGGTGTGCGGGGTGGCGGCGCCGCGCCCGAGGTTGGGTGCCTTTCCCGTCCCGCGCGTCCCACCTTCCCGCCGTCATCCCCGGGCTTGACCCGGGGATCCACGACTTGGGCTGGGCGCGACGGAAGGGACGTCGTGGATGGCCGGATCAAGTCCGGCCATGACGGTGCGCGGGAGGCGTGACGTCGCGCGGGGCAGCGCCCCTTCTCACTCCGCCGCGTCGACGCCCTCGGTGGGCGTGGCGCGGCTGCCGACGCCAAACCGGCGTTCGACATAGTCCTCGACGATCTTCTTGAAGTCCTCGCGCAGCGTCGGGCCGCGCAGGGTCATCGCCTTCTTGCCGTCGAGATAGACCGGGGCGGTGGGGAATTCGCCGGTGCCGGGCAGCGAGATGCCGATATCGGCGTGCTTGGATTCCCCGGGCCCGTTGACGATGCAGCCCATCACCGCGACGTTCAGCGTCTCGACGCCGGGATAGCGCGTCTTCCAGCCGGGCATGGAGGTGCGGATGAAATCCTGCACCTCGAAGGCGAGCTCCTGGAAAGTGGTGGAGGTGGTGCGCCCGCAGCCCGGGCAGGCGGCGACCAGCGGCACGAAGGTGCGCAGGCCCATGGTCTGGAGCATTTCCTGCGCCACCGTCACCTCGCGGGTGCGGTCGCCGCCGGGCTCGGGGGTGAGCGAGACGCGGATCGTGTCGCCGATGCCCTGCTGCAGCAGCACGCCCATCGATGCGGCGGAGGCGACGATGCCCTTCGAGCCCATGCCCGCCTCGGTGAGGCCGAGATGCAGCGCATAGTCCGAGCGGCGGGCGAGCTCGGCGTAGACGGTGATGAGATCCTGCACCGCCGAGACCTTGGCGGAGAGGATGATGCGGTTCTTCGGCAGGCCGATCTCCTCGGCGAGCGCGGCCGAGAGCAGGGCCGAGCGCACCAGCGCCTCGCGCGTCACCGCGCGGGCCTGCGCCGGGCGGGGCAGGCGGGCGTTCTGGTCCATCAGTTCGGTGAGCAGATCCTCGTCGAGCGAGCCCCAGTTTGCGCCAATGCGCACCGGCTTGTCGTGCTTGATCGCCTGCTCGACGATGGTGGTGAAGTGCCGGTCGCGCTTCTGCCCGAAGCCGACATTGCCGGGATTGATGCGGTACTTGTCGAGCGCCGCCGCGCAGTCCGGGTACTTGGTCAGCAGAAGGTGGCCATTATAGTGGAAGTCGCCGACCAGCGGGGTATCGAGCCCCATCTTCAGGAGGCGCTCCTTGATGGCCGGAACGGCCAGGGCTGATTCCTCGCGGTCCACCGTGATGCGCACCACTTCCGAACCGGCGCGGGCGAGCGCGGCGACCTGACGGGCGGTGCCTTCGGCATCGGCCGTGTCGGTATTGGTCATGGACTGGACAACGACCGGGGCGCCGCCGCCCACCGTGATCGACCCGACCTTCACCGCGACGGTCTGGCGGCGCGGCGCGGGGCCGGCAGCCTCCAGCTCCGGCGCGACGATGGTGGCCAGCGTTTCGGCCATCGGGTCGGTCATCGCTTCGCTCTCGCTTCGACAAGGGCCGCCGGGCCCGGCGCCTCATGGAATATCGGGTTAAGCCGGCCCGCGCGGGCCGTCAACAGGCCGCGCCATCAAGGTGTGGCGAGCGGGGAGGCGGTCCCGCTGGCGGTCGCGTCCGGCGTGTTCGCCGCCACGTCGCGGCAGCGCGCGCAGGTGCCGGCGATTTCCAGAACCGGGGTGCGCGGGGCAAAGCCGGCGGCGCGCGTGGCCCAGGCGAGATCGCGGCCAATGGCGTGCGAGGCGACCTCGGAGGTGAGCCCGCAGCTCTCGCAGATGAGGAAGACGATGACATCGTCCGGTCCATGCGCCCGGCCGCAGGCGAGATAGGCGTTGCGGCTCTCGATGCGATGGGCGAGGCCCTGCGCGACGAGGAAATCCAGCGCGCGATAGACCGACATGGGCGGGGGCTTGTCGCCGGCGATGCCGAGCCGCTCCACCAGCTCATAGGCGCCGAGCGGCACATGGCTGTCGGCGAGCTGTTCCAGCACGCGCCGGCGCAGCGGGGTCAGCCGCGCCCCGCTCCTGGCGCAGGCCTGCTCGAACCGCGCCATCGCGCCGGCGACGCAGGCGGCGTGGTCATGGTCATGGCCCGCCTCGGGCGCGGCACCGTGACCATGGTGATGGCCATGGTCATGGCCGTGCCCGTGGCCGTCGCCATGCGGATCGGCGGGGCGCGGCGCGTCGTCGTGCGGGGCGTCGTCGTGCGGGGCGTCGTCGTGCGGGGAATGAACCGTCATGGCCCCAATATAGTCCCTCGCGCCGTCCGCCACCATGAGGGGGCGATGTGTGAATCACGTCGCGCGTCTGTCATCGGCACGCGGCAGGTGGGGATGGCGCGCCCCGCCATCGCATCTCGGATTCTCTGGCGCGGGCGCCACACCAAACTACCGGCTTGAGCGGCTTCCTGCGCCGTCGCAGGATGGGCCGCTGGGCTTAACCATTGGGGGTTTCATGCGCTCGTTCAAACTTCTTCTCGTCGTTGCTCTCGCGCTGCCGCTGGCGGCCTGTTTCGAGGGGCCTGCGGGTCCGCCCGGCCCGGCCGGGGCCAAGGGCGATGCCGGTGCGCCGGGTGTGGCGGGCCCGGCCGGTCCCGCTGGTCCTGCGGGCGCGCCCGGTCCTGCCGGTCCCGCTGGTGCGGCGGGCGTGGCGGGCCCTGCCGGCCCGGCTGGTCCCGCGGGCGCTGCGGGCACGCCCGGCTCGGCGCAGATCGCGGTGCGGGCGAGCGATTGCCCGGCGGCGGGCTGCGTCGCCAGCTGCGACACGGGCGAGAGCGTCATCGGCGGCTACTGCCTCAACCCGCAGCGCGGCTTCCAGCACATCGCTTCCTTCGCCGAGGATGGCGGCAAGACCGTCGTCGAATGCGAGCATCAGGTGAAGCAGGTGGTGGCGGTCTGCCTCAAGCCGTGATGGCTTCCGGTAAACAGGCGGTTGCGTCGGCGGTTTTCGCGGCGCACCATCGTCCGGGAAGGGCCTGACGAAACGTCATGCCGAATGCGTAGAGTGCGACGGGCGGCCCGTGCCGCCCGTCCGGTCACAGAATGGGGAAGCGCCTATGTCCTTGAAGGGTAAGAACGCCGTCATCACCGGCTCCACCAGCGGCATCGGCCTCGCCATTGCCCGTGGCCTCGCCGCCGAGGGCGTCAATGTCACGCTGAACGGCTTTGGCGATGCGGCGGCGATCGAGACGGAGCGCGCGGGCATCGAGAGCGAGTTCGGGGTGAAGGCGATCTATTCCGGCGCCGATCTCACCAAGGGCTCCGAATGCGCCGCGCTGGTGGCGTTCGCCGAGACGGAGCTCGGCTCGGTCGATATCCTCGTGAACAATGCCGGCGTGCAGCATGTCGCGCCGATCGAGGAATTCCCGGACGACAAGTGGGATCTCATCATCGCGCTGAACCTCTCGGCCGCCTTCCACGCCATCAAGGCCGCCGTGCCGGGCATGAAGGCGCGCAAATGGGGCCGCATCATCAACACCGCCTCGGCCCATGCGCTGGTCGCCTCGCCCTATAAGGCGGCCTATGTCTCGGCCAAGCACGGCATTGCCGGCCTGACCAAGACGGTGGCGCTGGAGACGGCGACCTTCGGCATCACCGCCAACGCCATCTGCCCGGGCTATGTGTGGACGCCGCTCGTCGAGAAGCAGATCCCCGACACCGCCAAGGCGCGCGGCATGACCGAGGAGCAGGTGAAGAAGGACGTGCTGCTCGCCGCGCAGCCGACCAAGGAATTCGTCACGGTGGAGGAAGTGGCGGCGCTCGCCGTGTTCCTCGCCTCCGACGCGGCGCGCTCCATCACCGGCTCGCTGCAGCAGATCGACGGCGGCTGGGTCGCCGAGTAGGCGGGAGGATCGCGGCGTGGCCGAAGATAACAAGCCCGCGCGGGCTCGCCGCGCCACCTCCGCCCGCCGCGCCGGCACGACGGCGCCCACCCGCGAGACCGCGCCTGCGCAGGCTCCCGTGACAGCGGCACCCGCCGCGGCCGTGCGCGCACCCGCGACGACGCCCAAGGTGGCTGCCAAGGCGGCTCCCAAAGTGGCTTCCGAGACGCGCGCCAAACCGGCCGCCAAACCGGTAGCCAAGCCGGTAGCCAAGTCATCGGCGGTGGCCGCGACCCCGGTGGCAGCGCCCGCCGCCACCCCGCCCGCCGCGACCACGCCGGATGCCAAGCCCGCTCCCGCCCGACGGGCGGCGGCGAAGGCGGCGCCGGCGGAGACGGTGGCGGCTCCCCCCACGGGAGACGCCCAGACCCGCAAGCCGGCCCCGTCGCGCGGCAAGGCCAAGGTCTCCGCCACGCCGTCCGCCAAATCGCCCAAGGCGGTCGCCAAACCTGCCGCCAAGGCGGCGTCGACTGACGCTGACACCAAGAGCGACACCAAACCCGCGCCCAAAACGGCGACCGCCGAGGCGGCAGCGGGGGCGCTGTCGACACCCGCCGGCCCCGCTGTGGTGAAGGGCGCCGCTGATGCGCCCGAGCCCCATCCGCACAAGCCCGGCGCGGCGGCGCTGAAGCCCTTGAACCTCGCGCTGCAGGGCGGCGGCGCGCATGGCGCCTTCACCTGGGGCGTGCTCGACCGGCTGCTGGAGGATGGCCGCATCGCCGTCGAAGGCATTTCCGGCACCAGCGCCGGGGCGATGAACGCCGCCGTGCTGGCGACCGGCCTCGCCAAGGACGGCAATGAGGGCGGGCGCCGGGCGCTCGAGGCCTATTGGCGCGATGTCTCCAAGGACGGGCGCACCAGCCCGCTCCAGCGCACGCTGCTCGACCGGCTGATGGGCAACTGGTCGCTCAACAGCAACCCGAGCTACATCGCCTTCGACATGATGAGCCGGTTCCTGTCGCCCTATGATTTCAACCCGCTCAACATCAACCCGCTGATGGAGCTGATCGAGCGGCATGTGGATTTTCCGGCGCTGCAATCCTGCCGGCATGTGCATGTCTTCGTCAGCGCCACCAATGTCCATACCGGCAAGGCCCGCATCTTCGCCCGGCACGAGCTGACGCCGGAGGCCATTATGGCCTCGGCCTGCCTGCCCTTCATGTTCCAGGCGGTGGAGATCGACGGCGTGCCCTATTGGGATGGCGGCTATATGGGCAATCCGGCGCTCTACCCATTCTATAACGCGGTGAAGACCGACGACATTCTGCTCGTGCAGATCAACCCGATCATCCGCCGCGAGACGCCGAAGACGGCGCGCGACATCAGCAACCGGATGAACGAGATCACCTTCAACGCCTCGCTGCTGGCGCAGCTGCGCGCGGCCGAATTCGTCACCCGTCTGCTCAAGCATGGCAGCCTGAAGAAGAAGGGCGACGGCATCGACGGCTATCGCGACCTGCGGCTGCACCGCATTGACGGGGCGGAGAAGCTGGTGGCGCTCGATGCTTCCACCAAGATGAACGCGGAATGGGAGTTCCTCGTCTATCTCAAGGAGATCGGCCGCGAGGCGGCGGATGTCTTCCTCGCCCGCCACTTCGACGATATCGGCGTGCGCTCGACGCTCGATGTGAGCGACGAGCTGCGGCGCAGCTAGGCCCTGAGCCCGATCGGATGTCCTCGACATCCGATCGGGTTCGCTTTCTTTATCCGTCGCAGGGACCGGCGGCGTCGGAATGACGGATGTTGATCGACTTGAGGAACTTCAGAACCTCATCGGTGGCGATCGCGTAATTGAATTTCGAGGTGTCGCCGCGCGCCTTGCCGCCCGCGACATTCAGCACCGCCTGTGAGCCGGCATAATGCAGCCCGACCACGTCGCCACAGGCATTGGTGACGGGAGAGCCGGAATTGCCGCCCGAGGTTTCCAGCCCTTCCTGAATGTTGCGCAGGCCGGTCTTGCTGTCCACGAACACAGATTGGACATGCCCGAAATCAAATTTCGGCGCCGGAATGTCGTCGATGCCGGGAATACGATTCTGGCTGATGATCTCGAAGAAGCGCTCGGAGGAGCGGTCCACCTGCGAGGCGCGGCCGGGGAAACCGCCAATCGCCACCGGCTCGCCCTCGCGGACGGTCGGGTTGAAATTCAGATACCGGTCCGCCGTCCAGTTCACGGTTTCGAGGACGGCGGCATCAATGCCGACCCCTTTGTCGGTCATGCCGATACCGACAACATTGGCCGCCCGCACGCCGTAGCGCCGGCTGGCGACCACCACGCGCTTGGCGTCCATGACAACATGCGCGTTGGTCAGGATGTAGCCGGTTCCAATCAGGAAGCCGGTGCCCGAATTGCCGCTCGCCGGATCGTAGACGGAGACGATGGAATCCTTGATCAGGCTGGCGATCTCGGCATTGCTGAGCGTCCTGCGCAGCGGGACGCTTGCCGCCGAGGTTCCGCCGGCAAGCGCGGCAACCTCGGACGCCGGCGCCGCGGCCGGCTTCTCGGGGGCGGAGGGTCCGGGAGTCGCCACGATGGTCTCGGGCGCCGCCGGCGTATCGAGCTGCGGGATCAGCGTCGCCTCCGTCGCGGCGGCGACCTGCACCCGGTCCGGGCGCCCCAGCGCATCGGCAATGCCGGCGAAAGCGGCGATGTCCGCCATTGTCAGGGCCAGCGCCACCGGCGCGTCGCCCGGCGCTTCGGCCGGTCCCGCCGCGGTTTTGGTCGAGGCGTCTTGCGTTGCGGTATCGGCGCTTGCTGCGTCGGGGGACGCGGCGAGCAGATCCGGCAGGAGGGCGGGGGGAGGAGCTGCCGGCTGATCGACGGTGAGGCCGGCCAGATAGCGGTACCACTGCTCGGCCGCTTCGCCATCGCGTGGCTCGCCCAGGCCGAGGGCGAGAGAGGCCGCAATGAATTCGCCATAGGCGGGGCGGCCGAGGGCGGCCAACGCCAGGGCCGCGGCATTGACGATGCCGGCGTCGCGTTCGTTGAGGCCGACGCCGGTGCAGGCGAGGAAGTCCTGCATCGCCTTGGCCTTCACCGTTTCCGACAGCGCCCCGTAGCGGGTGCCGAGATCGCCGATGGTGGCAGCCGGGTCGGCCTCGGCCAGATCGCCCGCCATGCCCGCCACGGCGTCGCGGACCTTGCCGCACTGGGCCAGCAGCAGCTCCACATTCACGTCGCCGGCCGATTCGATGGCCGCATTGCCGGCCTCGGTCGCGATTGCGAAGCTGCGGCAGAAATGAGCCCGCAATGCCGCTTCGCTCTCCGGCGTGCCGGCCTTCTTCACGGCACGGCGGCCGATGCAGACGTCATTATAGGCCAGCTCCGGCGTCTCCCCCGCGGTATCGGCGGGAGTGAGCGCGGCCAGTATGGGGGCGGGGGATGGCGTGGTGGAGCCCGCCGCCGGTGTCCCCGCCAGCGCGGGACCGACAGCGGGAACGGCCGCAACGGGACCGGCTACCGCGGCTTGTGCGGGCGTGCCGTCATCCGGCGTGCGTGAAATGGCGGCGAAGAGCTGGTCGACGCCGGGGTCGCTGCGCGGCACGTTGCCGCCCGGACCGGCGGTCCCCTTGGTCTCGGCATAGGCCTGCATCAGCACGTCATATTGGACCTGCGTCAGCGTGCCTGTCGGCTCGACATCCAGCGTCTTCTGGAAGGCGGCCACGGCGCGCCGCGTGCCCGGGCCGTTCTTCCCGTCCACGGCGCCATTGTAAAAGGTGAAAAATTTCAAGGCGGTCTGGATGTTGACCGTGGTCTGGTCGACGACGACCGGCGCTGGCTTCGGCGGCTTGGTGCGGCGGTTGGCGGGCTGGCCGGGGTTGCGCGCCATGGCGTTGCCGGTCATCACCCCCAGCGCAAAGCCCACCGCCCCGCCGGCAAGTGCAGCGCCGACGTCACCCCCGTGAGCGTCGGTCACCGGCACCAGCAGGAGGCTGGTGCAGAGAAGAACGGCAGGCACGCCCCGTCTCCGCGGGTGGGAGCTCGGATCGACACGCGCACGCCCGAGGTTCCACGTCCCGTTCATCGCTGCCCCCCAGCTGCTTGGCGGTGCCTGAGTATGATTTCTGGCCCGGTGATGTGCAACCCGCGCGCCTTGCTTTCTTTACTCTTCGTCAATCAGTCGCGCCCGCCCGCCTCTCGACGGGCCGGCCGCTTTGTGGTGTTGAGGGAGCATGAGCGCACGCGCCCCCCTTTTCTCCGCCCCCAATCCGTCGGCATCGGCCGCCCCGGCGGCGTTCGACATCACCGCCCGCGTGCTGCACCGGGACGGGATGATGCTCATCATCGACAAGCCGGCAGGGCTCGCCGTCCACAAGGGGCCGAAGGGCGGGGAGACGCTGGCCGATTACCTCGGCGCGCTCAGCTTCGGCCTGCCCAACGCGCCCGAACTCGCCCACCGGCTCGACAAGGACACCTCGGGCTGCCTCGTGCTTGGCCGACACCGCAAGGCGCTGGCCGATCTCGGCAAGGCCTTCGCCGATGGCTCGGTGCGCAAGACCTATATGGCGGTGGTGCGCGGCGTGCCGGGTGAGCCGCGCGGGCGGATCGAGCTCAAGCTCGCCAAGCGTTCGCCGACGCGCGGCTGGTGGATGGCGGTGGACCCGAAGGGGCAGGACGCCATCAGCGAATGGCAGATGCTGGCGGCGGGCGAGGGTTTTGCCGTGCTGGCGCTTTCCCCGCTCACCGGGCGCACGCACCAGCTGCGCGTGCATCTCGACGCCATCGGCCACCCGATCCTCGGTGATCCCATCTATGGCGGTGGTTCGCGCCTGCCGGGCGGGCCGATCCTGCATCTGCATGCCCGCCGCGTGGTGGTGCCGCAGAACAAGGGCCGCGATCCCGTCGAGGCCCGGGCGGCGCTGCCCGCCCATATGCGCGCGACGCTGGAGCAGGCGGGCATGGACCCCGCCGCGCTGGAAGCGGCGGCGGACGGGATCACCTTCTCGCCGCGCTGAACCTCGTCAGACGAGATGCAGGCCGGGCTTCAGGCTGCGCGCCATGCGGGCGCCGAGCTGGCCGCAGCCGATGAGGCCGGGGGTGGGGTGAGTGATGATGTTCACCGCCATGCCGGCGAGCCGTGCCTCATGCGGCGGGTGCTCCTCGAACGCTTCGCGGAAGGGCGAGGCGGCGAAAAAGGGCGCGAGCCCGGCCGAGACGCCGCCGGCGAGGAAGACGCCGCCGCGCGCGTTGAAGGTGAGGGCGAGGTCGCCGGCGATGCGGCCGAAGATGCGCAGGAACAGGTTGCAGGTGGCGAGCGCGCCATCATCGCCCCGCCCGGCGGCGGCGATCACGGCCTCGGGCGCGATCGCCTCGCCGGTGGAGATGCGGTGGATGCGGGCAAGACCCGAGCCTGACAGCGCGTGCTCGACCACGACCGGGCCAAGCTCGCCGACCATATGAGCGAGCAGGCGCGCTTCCTCGGCGTCCGTGGCGCCGAGCCGGGAGCGTCCGCCCTCGCCGGTGATGACCGCCGGTAGGCGGCCGGACTGGATGAGGCCGGCGACACCGAAGCCGGTGCCGGGACCGCAGATCAGCACCGGGCCGCGCGGCTCGGACAGACCCTCGCCGACCGGGATGAGATCGCCCGTGCCGAGCGCGGTGACACCATGCGCCAGCGCCTCGAAATCATTCACCGCGGCGAATTTCTGCCAGCCGAAATAGCGGCGGATGGCGCGCTTGGAGAAGGACCAGTCGCGGTTGGTGAGCTTGACGAATTCCGCATCCGCCGGGCCCGCCACCGCCAGCACCGCCCCGCCAATGGCGGCGACCACCGCCGGGTCGCGCGTGGCAAGGTCCGCCTCGATCATCGCCTCGAAGCCCGTGAAGCTGTCGTTGCGGTGGATCTGGATGTCGGTCGGGATGCCATCGACGCCCGCGAGGGCCAGCCGGGACGAGGTGCCGCCAATGTCGGCAATGAGTATCAGGTGGGCCATAAATCCGATGCCAATCCACGCTTGTCCGACACGAGCCGATGAGCCGGCCGGCGAGGCCGGACCGACTCGCCGGGCCGGCCGCTCCGAGGTGGCCCGATAGGAACCAATCTCGGGCCCTTCGACAAGGCCCGCAAGGGGCGCGACGAAGGGGGAGGGGTAGCCGGCCCGCCTTCCCACAAGTCGTGGGGGCGGCGTCCGGTTCACGCCGCGCGGTGCGGCACGATGCACCCGTGCGGGCCGGCGAGGGGGTGCGACGGTTGCGTTCGCGCCCGCGCCGGCCTAGTGGCTTGGCGATGAACGATACACCCAGCGCCCCGCGCCGCCCCGCCCGCTCCGGTCCCGCCCGCTCCACCTCCGGCGGTTCGCCCGGCGGCTCCCCCGGTCTTGCCGTGCGCCGCGCGGCGGCGGATGCGGTCGATGCCGTGCTGGAGAAGGGGCGCCCGCTGGAAGAGGCGCTGGAGCGGCTGACGCGCGACCTCGACGACCGCGACCGTTCGCTCGCCCGCATGATCGCCGCGACCACGCTGCGCCGGCTCGGCAGCCTCGGCGCGCTGGTGCGTTCCACGCTGGAGCGCGGCCTGCCGGAGAAGGCGGGGCGGGTCGAGACCATCCTGCTGATCAGCGCGGCGCAGATTCTGTTCATGGACGTGCCGGACCATGCGGCGGTTTCCACCGGCGTCGATCTCGCCGGCGAGAGCGCGGCGACCGCCGGCTTCAAGGGGCTGGTCAACGCCGTGCTGCGGCGGATCGCCCGCGAGGGCCGCGCCGCGCTGCCCGATGTCGCCGACCAGCCGCTCTGGATGATCGAGGGCTGGACGAGCGCCTATGGCGCCCCCGCCGCGCAGGCGATTTCCCGCGCGCTGGCGCAGGAGGCGGGGCTCGATCTGACGCCCCGCGCCGATGCCGCCGCATGGGCGGAAAAGCTCGGCGGCACGCTGCTGCCGACCGGCACCATCCGCCTCATCGAGGCCGGCAATGTCACCGCTTTGCCGGGCTTCGCCGAGGGCGCCTGGTGGGTGCAGGACGCCGCCGCCGCTTTGCCGGCGCGGCTGCTGAGGGCCGGGCCGGGCCAGCGCGTGGCGGATCTCTGTGCCGCACCGGGCGGCAAGACCGCGCAGCTCGCCGCCACCGGCGCGCAGGTGGTGGCGGTCGACCGCGCCGCCCCGCGGCTGAAGCGGCTCACGGAGAATCTCGACCGGCTGGGCCTCGTGGCGGAGGTCGTCGAGGCCGATGCGGCGAGTTGGAAGGGTGGGGAGTTCGACGGCGTGCTGATCGACGCGCCCTGTTCGGCCACAGGCACGATCCGCCGCCACCCCGATGTCGCCTGGTCGAAGGCGCCGGGTGACATTGCCAGCCTCAGTGCGCTGCAGGCCCGCATCCTCGCCAATGCCGCCGGGCTGGTGAAGCCGGGCGGGCTGCTGGTCTATTCCACCTGCTCGCTGGAGCCGGAGGAGGGCGAGCGCCAGATCGAGGCGCTGCTCGCCGCGCGCGCCGATTTCGAGCGCGTGCCGGTGACGCCCGGCGAGGCGGGCATCGCGGCCGAGTGGATCAACGCGGCGGGCGAGGTGCGCACGCTGCCCACCCATCTGCCGGACGAGGATCCGCGCCGGGCCGGGCTCGACGGCTTCTTCGCCGCCCGCCTGCGCCGCACGGTGTGACGCTACGGAAGAGGGCGCGGCTGGACCTTCCCGTTCGCTCGGGTAATGTCGCGCCCCGACGGGGGCGTCGGCCGGCGCGGGAATCATCCGCGATTCGGCTGCTCCTCGCCCGCACCAACCGGATAGCTGAGGGGACAGGCGGCTCTTGAGGCACAGCAGGGGGACGAGGCGCTGATGGCCCGCGAGGTCTATGCGGACCGCGCGCGTCTGGCGGGGTTCATCGCCGAATCCGGCTGGCGGCGCCTGCGGGCCTGGGCGCTCACCCAGCGCTGGTACCCGTGGCGGTCGCGTTCCGTGCCGGTGCCGGCGCGGCTTCTGCTCGCCCCGCATGATCTGCGCACCGGCGACCCCACCCGCGCCGCCGAGTTCTATTCCGGCCGCTTCGCCTTTGCCGGCAAGGCGGTGCTGACCGACGGCCTCTCGCCCTTCGAGATCGAGCCGCCCTCGCGCGAATGGGCGGAGGAGCTGATGGGCTTTGGCTGGCTGCGCCACATGCAGGCCGCTGGCACGCCGATCGCCCGCGCCAATGCCCGCGCGCTGGTCGGCGACTGGATTTCGCTGAGCTGCCACCGCCTGCCGGCGGCCACCCTGCCGGAGGTCGCCGCGCGCCGCGTCATCAGCTGGCTCACCCAGGCGCCGCTGATCCTGCAGGATGCCGACGCCGCCTTTCACCGCCGCTTCATCCGCAGCCTCACCGCGCAGGTGCGCTATGTGAAGGGCGCCGGGGCGCAGGCCCGCGACGGGCGCCCGCGTCTTGCCTGCGCGCTGGCTCTCGCCTTTGCCAGCCTGTGCATGGCCGACCAGCCCAAGCTGATGCGCAGCGCGCAGAAGCGGCTGGTGGAGGAGCTGGACCGTCTCGTGCTCGCCGATGGCGGACCGGCGACGCGCAATCCCGGCCTGCTGATCGACCTGCTGCTCGACCTACTGCCGCTGCGCCAGTGCTATGGCGCGCGCCATCTGCCACCGCCGCCCGCGCTGCTCAACGCCATCGACCGGATGATGCCGATGCTGCGCTTCTTCCGCCATGGCGACGGCGCCTTCGCCCATTTCAACGGCATGGGCCCGACCCCGGCGGACTGGCTCGCCACCGTGCTCGCCTATGACGATGCGCGCGGACGCCCGCTCTCCAACGCGCCCTATTCCGGCTATCAGCGCATGGAAGCGGCCGGGACGATCCTCATCGCCGACACCGGCGCGCCGCCGCCCCCGCCGCTGAGCCATGAGGCCCATGCCGGGTGCCTCGCCTTCGAGATGTCGGCGGGGCGCAACCGCCTCGTCATCAATTGCGGCATGCCGGCCATTAGTCGGGACGAGTGGCGCCCCATCGCCCGTCAGACGGCGGCGCATTCCACCGCCGTGATCGAGGAGACCTCCTCCTGCCGCTTTGTCGCCAGCGGGCTGCTGCGCCGCATCTGCGGCACGCCGGTGCTGGACGGGCCGGCGCAGCTTCATGTCGACCGGATGGAGCGCGGCGGGGCGGAGGTGCTGCGGGCGAGCCATGACGGCTATGCGCGGCGCTTCGGCATTATTCACCAGCGCTCCTGGCGGCTGTCGCCGGATGGCGCGCGGCTCGATGGCGAGGATCTGTTCCGCCCGGTCGAAGGTGAAAGCCTGCCGGGCGGCGGGCGCGACCATTACGCGCTGCGCTTCCACCTGCACCCGCTCGTGCAGCCCTCGCGCGCGGCGGACGGGCATACGGTGATCCTCAAACTGCCGGATGGCGACGACTGGGCGTTCACCGCGCCGGACTGCACGGTGGCGATCGAAGAGAGCATCGTCTTTGCCGCCAGCGGCGGCCCGCGCCGCACCGAACAGCTCGTCATTGCCGGGCGCGCCGGTGAGGCGCCGCGCGTCGAATGGACCTTCGTGCGGGTGAAGGCGTTGCGGGGATAGGCGGCCTTACGGCGCACGCAGGGCTGCTCTACGCCCCTCCCGGTTCACGCGCGGGCGCAGACGTGATAGGGCGGCGCCCTGTTTTTCCCCGTTGCGAAATGGCCAGCCATGACCACCGATGTCCGCTCCGTCAGCCGCGCGCTGCTCTCCGTCTCCGACAAGACCGGCCTCGTGGCCTTCGCGCAGGCGCTCGCCGGCCATGGCGTCGAGCTGGTCTCGACCGGCGGCACGCGCAAGGCGCTGGCGGAAGCGGGGCTGAAGGTGCTGGATGTGGCCGAGCTCACCGGCTTTCCCGAGATGATGGACGGGCGGGTGAAGACGCTGCACCCGACTGTCCATGGCGGCATCCTCGCCATTCGCGACAATGCCGAGCATCAGGCCTCGATGAAGGAACACGGCATCGGGCCGATCGACCTCGTCGTGGTGAATCTCTACCCATTCGAGGCGACCGTCGCGCGCGGCGGCGACTATGACGACTGCGTGGAGAATATCGACATTGGTGGGCCGGCAATGATCCGCGCCGCCGCCAAGAACCACGCCGATGTCGCCGTCGTCGTCGATCCCACTGACTACCAGACCGTGCTGGACGATCTCGCCGCCCATGGCGGCACGCGCTTCCTCACCCGCCGGGGCCTTGCCCAGCGCGCCTATGCCCGGACCGCCAGCTATGACGCGGCGATCACCACGTGGTTCGCCAAGGTGGCGGAAGAGGACGCGCCGCAGACCCGGCTGTTCTCCGGCACGCTCGCCGAGGCGCTGCGCTATGGCGAGAACCCGCACCAGAGCGCGGCCTTTTATGTCGGCGGCGCGGCCCGTCCCGGTGTCGCCACGGCCCGGCAGATCCAGGGCAAGTCGCTCTCCTACAACAACCTCAACGACACCGATGCGGCGTTTGAAGCTGTGGCCGAGTTCGACCCGGCGCGCGCGGCGGCGGTGGTGATCGTCAAGCACGCCAATCCCTGCGGCGTGGCCGAAGGGGCGACGCTGGAGGAAGCCTACCGCAAGGCGCTGGCCTGCGACCCGACCTCGGCCTTTGGCGGCATTGTCGCGATGAACCGCACGCTCGACGCGGCGGCGGCGCGGGCCATGGTGGACATCTTCACCGAGGTGATCGTCGCCCCCGAGGCGACCGAGGAAGCCATCGCCATTGTCGGCGCCAAGAAGAATTTGCGCCTGCTGGTCACCGGCGCGTTGCCCGATCCGCGCGCCGGTGGTGTTGCCGTGAAGTCGCTGGCCGGCGGGTTGCTGGTGCAGTCGCGCGACAATGCGGTGGTCGACGACATGGAGCTGAAGGTCGTCACCAAGCGCGCGCCCACCAACGCGGAACTTGCCGATCTCGCCTTCGCCTTCCGCGTCGCCAAGCATGTGAAGTCGAACGCCATCGTCTACGCCAAGGATCTCGCCACCGTGGGCATCGGCGCCGGGCAGATGAGCCGGGTGGATTCGGCCCGCATCGCCGCGCGCAAGGCCATCGACGCGGCCGAGGCGGCGGGTCTCGCGGAGCCGCTGACCAAGGGCTGCGTGGTCGCTTCCGACGCCTTCTTCCCCTTTGCCGACGGGCTCATCACCGCCATCGAGGCGGGGGCGACGGCGGTGATCCAGCCGGGCGGCTCGATCCGCGACGCCGATGTGATCGCGGCGGCGGATGCGGCGGGCATCGCCATGGTATTCACCGGCGTGCGGCACTTCCGGCACTGAGTGAGGCGTATCGTTCGTTTTCGACGAACGTTATGACCATAACTATGCGTTGGATCGAACAATAACGGGCGTGTCATGGCTTCGTCGTGAAGACGGAGGCGACTGCCATGACCATGCCTGTGCTGACCAGCCGGCCCGCGCACCCCTTCCTGTCCGGCGCGGCGAACCTCGTGCCGGGGCTGCTGCTGACCGGTGGCATCGCCGCCGTGGCCTTCGGGCTGCGGCAATTGCCGGGCCTCCAGCTCTTCAGCCCGCTGATCCTTGCCATCGTGCTGGGCATGGCGCTGCACAATCTCGTCGGCACGCCCGTCGTCGCCAAGCCCGGCGTGACCTTCACCCTGCGGCGCATCCTGCGGGCGGCCATCGTGCTGCTCGGGCTTCAGCTTACCGCGGCGCAAATCGTCGAGGTCGGCGTGGCCGGTGTGGCGGTGATCGCGCTGACGCTGGTCGCGACCTTCCTGTTCACCGTGCGCCTCGGCCGGCTGCTCGGCGTCGACGCCCCGCTGGCGCAGCTCATCGCGGCGGGAACCTCGATCTGTGGCGCCTCGGCGGTGATCGCCACCAATACGGTGACGCGCGCGCCGGATGAGGATGTCGCCTATGCGGTGGCCTGCGTCACCGTCTTCGGCTCCATCGCCATGTTCCTCTACCCGCTGCTGCCCGGCCTGCTGCACCTCACCCCGCGCGCCTATGGGCTGTGGGCCGGCGCCTCGATCCATGAGGTCGCGCAGGTTGTGGCGGCCGCCTATCAGGACGGGCAGGCGGCGGGCGAGTTCGGCACAATCGCCAAGCTGACGCGGGTGATGATGCTGGCGCCGGTGGTGCTGACCCTCGGCTTCCTCGCCAGCCGTCGCGCCGGGGCCGGGACGGAAACGGCCCGGCCGCCCGTGCCGTGGTTCGTGCTGGGCTTCATCGCCATGATCGCGTTCAACAGCCTCGTCACCGTGCCGGCGGAGATGAAGACCGTGCTCGTCGGCCTCACCACCTTCCTGCTGTCGATGGCGCTGGCGGCGATGGGGCTGGAGACCGACATCCGCCGGCTGCGGGCGAAGGGGCTGCGCCCGTTGCTGCTGGGCCTCGCCGCCTTTGCCTTTGTCGGCAGCTTCAGCCTAATGCTGGTGATGACCATCGGCTAAGGGCTTTCGGACGGCGCCATGACGCTTGAGCAGTTGCGCATCTTCGTGGCGGTGGCCGAGCGCGAGCATCTCACAAAGGCGGCGCAGGCGCTGAACCTGACGCAATCGGCCACCAGCGCCGCCATCGCGACGCTGGAAGCCACCCACGCGACCCGGCTGTTCGACCGGATCGGCCGGCGCATCGCGCTCACCGAGGCCGGGCGGCTGCTGCTGGTGGAGGCGCGGGCGGTGCTCGCCCGTGTCGCGGCGGCCGAGCAGGTGCTGGTGGACCTCTCCGGCCTTACGCGCGGGCGGCTGGCGCTGGCCGGCAGCCAGACGGTCGCCAATTACTGGCTGCCGGAGATCGTCCAGCGCTACCGCGCGCTCTATCCCGGCATCGAGGTGCGGATCGAGATCGGCAATAGCGATGAGGTCGCCGCCCGCGTGCGCGACGGAGCCGCCGATCTCGGCATCGTCGAGGGCGGTGGCGAGGACGGCGCGCTGGCGGCGCGGCCGGTGGCGGAGGACGAGATGGTGCTCGTCGCCCCGGTGGTGCATCCCTGGACATGGAAGCCGCCCCGCACGGCGGAGGCGCTTGGCGCAGGGCCGTGGGTGCTGCGCGAGCCGGGCTCGGGCACGCGGGCGATCTTCGAGGCCTATCTGGCCGCGCGGGGGCTGGCGCCGGGGGCGTTGAACATCGTTCTGGAATATCCGTCCAACGAGGCGATCCGGGCGGCGGTCGAGGCGGGGAGCGGGGCGACGGTGATCTCCCGCCGCGTCGTCGACAGCGCGATCCGGGCCGGCACCATGGCGCTGATCGACCTGCCCATGCCCTCGCGCCGCTTCATCGCGCTCAATCACCGCGAGCGTTACATGACGCGCGCGGCGCAGGCTTTTCTCGATCTGGTCGGGCCAGCCTGAGCCCGGCGCTGGCGCCACGCAAAAGGGCCGGATCGCTCCGGCCCTTTCGACACCCTAAGCGGACGGCTCAGAACTTGTAGGTGACGCCGACGCCGACGATCCACGGGTTGAGGTCGGCGGTGCCGGTCAGCGGCGTGCCGGCCACGGTCACGTCGAAGTCCGGCTGGAGGAAGAGCTTCTTGAGGTCGACGTTGATGCCCCAGTGCTCGTCGAGCATGTAGTCGAAGCCGACCTGCAGGGCCCAGCCCCAGGTGTCGTGTACATCCAGCGAGTCGGCCGAATCCGCCTGCTGGTCGAAGAAGAAGGTGTAGTTGATGCCGGCGCCGACATAGGGCTTGAACGCGCCGAAATCGGTGAAGTGATACTGCAGCGTCAGGGTCGGCGGCAGCAGCCACACTTCGCCGATCTTGCCGAGGCTCGAGAGCGAGCCCTCGCCGTTGATGTCATGCGGCGTGACGCCGAGGATGAGTTCGGCCGCCCAGTTCTTGGTGAAGAAGTAGGTGATGTCGAGTTCGGGAACCACCGAGTCGGAATAGCTGAGATCCGAGCCCGACACGCCGTTCACCGTGCCACCGCTCTCCGGAATGACGCCGAGCACGCGCACGCGGATCATCCACGGGTTGAACTCTTCCACCGGGGCCGGCGCCTTGAAGACCGGGGCCGGAGTGGCGCCCAGATCCGCGGCACTGGCCAGATCAAGCGCGGCGAAAGAGGTGGTGGTGGCGAGCACCGCGCCCAGCGCGGCGAGCGTGTTGATGATGTTGTGGCGCGTGGACATGCGCGATCCCCTTGAATTCCCAGCCCCGGCCTCATGTCCGGTACACGGCGCTATTCCTGAAGCGGGACGCGGCGACGGCGTTTGATTCATGTCAACCGTGTGGCGGGCGGGACGGAAGTGTGACCGCAGTGCAACAATCGTAGGCGGTGCCGTCACCTTCACGACAGGTATAGGATGCAGAAAAGCATCGCGGCCGCACCATCGGCGGCACGCGGGAGATGTGGAGGATAATGATGGGCGTGGAAGGATTTCTCTCGACCGAGGACGAGCGCGCGGCGCGCCAGCTGGTCGAGCAGGCCGATCTCATCCTGCAGGCGCGCGACGGCGACATTCCGCCGCTGTTCGCCAGCCGGCTGTTCGGACGGGCCGTGGCCGAGGATGTGCGGCTCTACACGCCGCATGAGCTGGCGGCGCTGGCGCAGCGCGCCTACGCCCATCTTGCCCGCCGTAGCCCCGGCACCGCCGATGTCCGCGTCGAGATCCCCGAGGCGGAAGGCGAGCGCCTGGCCAGGGTCAGCGTCGTCGAGATCGTCAATGACGACATGCCCTTCCTGCTCGATTCGGTGATGGCGGCGCTCAATGCGCGCGGCCTGACCGCGTCGCTGGTGGTCCATCCGCTGCTGGCGGTGGAACGCAATTCGGCCGGCATGCTGGAAGGCGTGTCCGGCACCGATTCGCCCGCCGGCCAGCGCGCCCGGCGTGAGAGCCTCATTCACATCCATGTCGCGCGCATTGAGAATGAAGGCGAACGCGCCGCCATCGCGGCCGAGCTCACCCTCGTGCTGGCGCGTGTGCGCGCGGCGGTGCGCGACTGGAAGGCGATGACCGGGCAGGTGCGCGCCACGCAGGCGGACCTCGCCAATGCCCCGCCGAGCGTGCCCCGCGAGGAAGTCGAGGAAGCCAGCGCCTTCCTCGAATGGCTGCTCACCGGCAATTTCACCTTCCTCGGCTGCCGGCATTATGACGCGCGGCCCAGCGCCGACGGCGCGGTGACGGTGGCGAATTTCGACCGTCGCATGGCCGATGCGCTGGGCGTGCTGGCGGATGAGGAGTTTCGCCTGTTCCGCCGCGCCAGCGATGCGCGTGCGGTGAGCACGGACCTCGCCGACGTGCTGGCCGAGGCGACGCCGCTCATCATTACCAAATCGCGCACCCTTTCCGTGGTGCACCGGCGCGCCTGGATCGATGTCGTCGTCATCAAGCGTTACGACGCGGAGGGGCGCGTCATTGGCGGGCTGGCTCTGGCCGGCCTGTTCACCAACACCGCCTATACCGGCTCCGTGCGAGCCATCCCAATCCTGCGGCGCAAAGCGGCGGCGGTGCTGGTGCGTGCCGGATTCGTGCCGGACAGCCATTCGGGCCGGGCGCTGGTGAAGGTGCTGGAGAGCTTCCCGCGCGACGATCTGTTCCAGATGGACCCGGAGACGCTCTACCAGTTCGCCATCGCGGTGCTGCAGCTGGACGAGCACCCGCGCGTGCGCGTTCTCGCCTGGCGCGACCGCTTCGCCCGCTTCATGTCGGTGCTGGTCTTCGTGCCGCGCGACCGCTACGGCTCGGAGGTGCGCGAGGAGATCGGCGCGCTGCTGGAAACCTCCTTCGGTGGGCAGGTCGCGGCCTCGCGCCCGCTCTTCCTCGAAGGGCCGCTGACGCGGGTGCATGTCATTGTCGAGCTGACCGGCGAGGCCGCGCGCGAGCCGGGCCGCGTCGAACTTGAAGAGGCGGTAGCGGGCATCATCCGCACCTGGGACGATGCCTTCGCGGCCGCTCTCGGGCTGGTGTTCTCACCCGGTCAGGCCACGCTGCTGGCGCGTCGCTATGGCGAGGCGTTCCCGGCGGGCTACCAGAGCGGCTACACGCCGGAGGAGGCGCTGGGGGATCTGCGGCTCGTCGAGCGGCTCAGCGAGGCCAATCCGGTCGCGGTCGAGTTCCACCGCCCGGCGGCTGTGCAGGGGCGCGAGCGGATCGCGCTCAAGGTGTTCAGCCATGGTGTGCCGCGCCTGCTCTCCGAGCGGGTGCCGATGCTGGAGGCCATGGGCTTCATTGTCGTCGACGAACGCACCTTCACCATCTCGCCGGAGGGCCGGGAGCCGGTCTACCTGCACGACATGGTGCTGGGGCGCCGGGGCGGCGGGGCGATCGAGCTCGAATCGCTGGAGAGCCGGCTGCACGCCACGCTGATGGCGGTGCTGCGCGGGCAGGCGGAAAGCGACGGCTTCAACGCGCTGGCGCTCAACGCCCGCCTCGGCTGGCGCGACATTGCGCTGCTGCGCACGCTGGCGCGTTATCTGCGCCAGATCGGCCTGCCCTTCAGCCAGGATTACCTCTGGGCGACGCTGAACGGCCATGCGGCCCTCGTCGACCGGCTGGTGGCGCTGTTCCATGCCCGTTTCGAGCCGGGCGCGGATGAGGGGCGCGGGGCGCGGGAAGCGGCGATCCGCGAGGAGATCGAGGCGGCGCTCGCCGACGTGCAGAGCCTCGACGAGGACCGCATCCTGCGCCACTTCGCCAATCTCATCGGCGCGGCGGTGCGCACCAACTTCTTCCAGATCACCGAGGAGGGCGGCCCGCGCCCGACCATCGCGATCAAGTTCCGCAGCCGCGAGGTTGAGGGGCTGCCGCTGCCGCGCCCGCTCTTCGAGATCTTCGTGCATTCCCCCCGCGTGGAGGGCATCCATCTGCGATTCGGCCGGGTGGCGCGCGGCGGCTTGCGCTGGTCGGACCGGCCGCAGGATTTCCGTACCGAGGTGCTCGGCCTCGTCAAGGCGCAGCAGGTCAAGAACGCGGTCATCGTCCCGGTCGGCGCCAAGGGCGGCTTCGTGCCCAAGCAACTGCCGAGCGGGCCGCGCGACGCCATCCAGGCCGAGGGGACGGAGGCCTACAAGCTGTTCGTCACCAGCCTGCTGGAGGTGACCGACAACATCGAGGGCACGGAGATTGTCCACCCGGCGCATACGGTGCGCCATGACGAGGACGACCCCTATCTGGTCGTCGCCGCCGACAAGGGGACGGCGACCTTCTCCGACACCGCCAACGCCATCTCGCAGGCGCGCGGCTTCTGGCTGGGCGACGCCTTCGCCTCGGGCGGCTCGGTCGGTTACGACCACAAGGCCATGGGCATCACCGCGCGCGGCGCGTGGGAAGCGGTGCGCCGGCATTTCCGCGAGATGAATGTCGACATTCGCGTGACGCCTTTCACCGTGGCGGGTGTCGGCGACATGTCGGGCGACGTGTTCGGCAACGGCATGATGCTGGAGACCACCATCAAGCTGGTCGCCGCCTTCGATCACCGCGACATCTTCCTCGATCCCAGCCCCGATCCCGTGGCCTCGCTCAAGGAGCGCCAGCGTCTGTTCGCCCTGCCGCGTTCCTCCTGGCAGGACTATGACAAGTCGCTGATCTCCTCGGGCGGCGGGGTGTTCTCGCGCAGCGCCAAGAGCATTCCGCTCAGCCCGGCGGTGCGCGAGGCGCTCGGCATCGACAAGAGCTCGGCCTCGCCCGCCGAGGTGATGAGCGCGATCCTGCGCGCGCCGGTCGACCTGCTCTGGTTCGGCGGCATCGGCACCTATATCCGTGCCTCCGCCGAGACCGACGCGCAGGCCGGCGACCGCGCCAATGACGCCATCCGCATCGCCGGCGCGGAGGTGCGCGCCAAGGTGGTCGGCGAGGGCGCCAATCTCGGCGTGACCCAGCGCGCGCGCATCGAGGCCGCCCGGCGTGGCATCCGCCTCAACACCGACGCCATCGACAATTCGGCTGGCGTGAACACTTCGGACGTTGAGGTGAACATCAAGATCGCGCTGGTGCCCGCCGCGCGCGACGGCCGGCTCGACGCCGACAGCCGCAAGGCGCTGCTCGCCTCAATGACCGATGAGGTGGCCGCGCTGGTGCTGCGCAACAACTACCTGCAGACGCTCGCCCTCTCGCTCGCCGAGCGGCGGGCGCTGGACGAGCTCGGCTTCCACCAGCGGCTGATGCAGCAGCTTGAAGTGCGCGGCCTGCTCGACCGCACGGTGGAGTATCTGCCGGGCGATGCGGAGCTGAACGAGCGGCGCGGGCGCGGCGAGGGTCTCAGCCGGCCCGAGCTCGCGGTGCTGCTGGCCTATGCCAAGCTTACCGCCCATTCCGACCTGCTCGACACCGACGTGCCGGATGATCCCTATCTCGCCCGCGAACTCGCCGCCTATTTCCCGCCGGAGCTGAATGCCCGCTTCGCCGACGGCATTGACGGCCACCGGCTGCGGCGCGACATCATCGCCACGCGCCTGTGCAACGCCATGATCAACCATGGCGGGCCGGCTTTTGTGGCCCGGCTCACCGACGAGACCGGCGCCGATGTCGGCTCCATCGCCAAGGCCTATGCGGCGACGCGCGACAGCTTCGGCCTCGGGGCTCTGGAGAACGAGATCGACGCGCTGGACGGCACCGTGCCGGGCGCGGTGCAGCTCGCCCTCTATGCGGCGGTCAAGGACATGCTGCTCGACCGCACCGTGTGGTTCCTGCGCAATGTCGATCTGCGCCAGAGCCTTGATGAGCTGGTCTCCCACTACTCGGCCGGCATCGGCCCGGTGGAAGACGTGCTGGGCGGCGTGGTGCGCGAACTCGTGCCGGAAGAGACGCGGGCGACCCATGACGCCCATGTCGCCGCGTGGACACAGGCCGGCGTGCCGGAGGCGCTGGCCCGGCGCATCGCGCGGCTCTCGGCCATCGAGAGCTCGACCGACATTGTCATGATCGCTGACCGCACCAATTCCGCGATCAGCGATGTGGCAACGACCTTCTTCGCCGTCGGCCTGCATTTCCGGCTCGACCGGATCCTGGGCCCGGCGCAGGCGCTCTCCGTGCCCGACTATTATGACCGGCTCGCGCTGGAGCGGGCGCTCGCCGCCTTCGAGATCGCGGTGCGGCGACTGACGGCTGAAGTCATCACCGAGCACGGGCCGGGCGCGGCGGGTGTCGCGGCCTGGGCGGCGGCGCGTGGCGCGGTGGTGGAGCGGGCACGCAACGGCGTCTATGAGATCGTCGGCTCGGGGCTTTCCGTGTCGAAGCTCTCGGTGGCCGCGAGCCTGATCGGCGATCTCGTGCGGGCCTGAGGCCGGCTCGTCGTCCGCACAACTGGTCGGCCTCAGGCCGGCCAGTTCACCGGCGGCAGCGCCTCCAGCGCCGGGCGGGCGAAGAGGTAGCCCTGCGCCAGCGGGATGCCGAGGGCGCGCAACGCCGCGAGCTCGGCAGGAGTTTCCACCCCTTCGGCGATGAGCGTGATGCCCAGTTCGGTGGCGAGACCCACCAGCGCTCGCAGGATCGCCTGCTGGCGCGGCGCCGCCTCGACCCCGCGCACCAGCTTCATGTCGATCTTCACCACGTCGGGGGTTAGGTCCGCCAGCAGGTTGAGCCCGGCAAAGCCGGCGCCGAAATCATCAATGGCGACGGTAAAGCCGAGGCCGCGATAGGCGGTGACGATGTCTTCGAGGTGCGCGGCGTCGATGACCCGCTCATTCTCGGTGAACTCGAACATCAGCCGGCTCGGGTCGAAACGGTGCTGCCGGCACGCCTGCAGCGTGGCGCGGATGCAGGTCTCCGCGCGGTAGACCGCGTTGGGCTGGAAATTGACCGAGAGAAGTGAGCCGTCCTCAGGAAACAGCCGGCTGGCCAGTTCGATCGCCTTGGCGCGGCAGTCCTGATCGAAGCGGTAGCGATTGGCGTCGGTCACCTTTGCCAGAATATCCCCGGCGGGTTCACCGGCGGGTCCGCGCACCAGCGCCTCGTGGGCCCATACGCGGCGGGCGGCGATGTCCACGATGGGCTGGAACGCCATGGTGAAGCCGAAGTCCAGCGGCTCTCCCTGACAGCCTTCACAAAGACGATTGGGCACGGCTATCCACGCTCCGACCAATCTGCGGACACCTATTTCATTGTGGGTTACTCAAGCCTTTCGATATCGGCGTCAAAGCGAAAGACGGATCTAATATGATAATCCTGCAGTCGACAAGGCTTACTTAGAAAATATTGCACGTCTACGCTTTCGTCGGTAATATTTCTCTATGTCTATCAAAAAGGCACTTCATCATCAAGACTTAAGTCATTTGCTCTGGCGCGATCAATTTTGAGTCTATCTTCAATAGATTTGATATCGGATATTATACCCCTTCTGTTCTTGTCGTTTATCGAACGGGTTTCGGCAATTTCTGTTCTTAATGACCCAAGTATATCAAATAAATGACCATAGTCGCTATCCACTAACATTATCCTATCAATTATGCTTTCGATTGACTTTATAACAGTTTTATATGCTGTATATTCATATGGTAATGGATTGGCTGTATGATTTGTAGGTTTGTTAGAATTAATATTTCTTGTTAATAGTAATATCTCTTCAATTAGATCCCTATCTGATCTTACGTCTTCTTTCTTGCCGTTTTTGCTTTTGTGCTGATTGACCGTGTCTGTTATGGTTGCGTTGAGATCAGGCCACCATTTTTCGAAAACCGAATTTGCAACTTCTTCATTAAGGCGGTGTTCGCCAATTGCTGAATTCATCATAAGGAACAGTTTTTTAGTCTCTTCCTTATCAAATTTTGTCGCTTGGAACTGAGCTAAGGGGCCCGACACGTCTGTTGGCTCCAGGTCAAATAGAATCGGACATACATGTGATATGCCAATGCTTCTGGAGACGGCGCCAGCTTCGAACATAATCCAGTTACTATCGAGATTGTCTTTAGTAAGAAAAATCAAACAGATACTAGAAGAGTGAAGCTCTTTTTCGATTTCAGAGCTCCAGCGCTTGCCCTTTTCTATATCCTTTGGAGAAAAATAGGGCTTTGCAGCCTGAAGGACGCTGGGAATCCAATTGTGGTATATTTGTGCAATCTTTTCACTTAATTCGCCGGACCAACTTAGAAAAACTCGCATGGACATTAACTCCCCGACATATCAGTAGTTGATATGTCGGGAAGCCTAATTGTCAACGCTGTCAATCACGCCGCGGCGTGCTTCTTGTTCTGGCGGTGGGAGATGAGGTCATCCACCACGGTCGGATCGGCCAGCGTCGAGGTGTCGCCGAGATTACCGAACTCGTCCTCGGCGATCTTGCGGAGGATGCGGCGCATGATCTTGCCGGAACGGGTCTTGGGCAGGCCCGGCGCGAACTGGATGAGGTCGGGCGAGGCGATCGGCCCGATCTCCTGCCGCACCCAGCCGACCAGTTCCTTGCGCAGCTCTTCGGTCGGCTCGATACCGGCCATCAGCGTCACATAGGCGTAGATGCCCTGGCCCTTGATGTCGTGCGGGTAGCCGACCACGGCGGCCTCGGACACCTTCGGATGGGCGACGAGGGCGCTTTCCACCTCGGCCGTGCCCATGCGGTGGCCGGAGACGTTGATGACGTCGTCGACGCGGCCGGTGATCCAGTAATAGCCGTCGGCATCGCGCCGGCAGCCATCGCCGGTGAAATACTTGTTCGGGTAGGTGGAGAAATAGGTCTGCTCGAAGCGCTCGTGGTCGCCATAGACCGTGCGCATCTGGCCCGGCCAGCTATCGGCGATCACCAGATTGCCCTCGCAGGCGCCCTCCAGCACCTTGCCCTCGGCGTCGACGATCTGCGGCACCACGCCGAAGAAGGGGCGGGTGGCCGAGCCGGGCTTGAGGCGCGTGGCGCCGGGCAACGGGGTGATGAGGATGCCGCCGGTCTCGGTCTGCCACCAGGTGTCGACCACCGGGCAACGTTCCTCGCCAACCACGCGGTGATACCACTCCCAGGCTTCCGGGTTGATCGGCTCGCCGACCGAGCCGAGCAGGCGCAGGCTCGCGCGCGAGGTCTTCGTCACCGGCGCGTCGCCCGCCTGCATCAGCGCGCGGATGGCGGTCGGGGCGGTGTAGAAGATGTTCACCTTGTGCTTGTCGATCACTTCCCAGAAGCGGGAATTGGTCGGGTAGTTCGGCACGCCCTCGAACATCAGCGTGGTCGCGCCATTGGCCAGCGGACCATAGACGATGTAGCTGTGGCCGGTGACCCAGCCGATATCGGCGGTGCACCAGTAGATGTCGCCCTCGTGATAGTCGAAGACATACTGGTGGGTCATCGAGGCGTAGACGAGATAACCGCCGGTGGTGTGCAGCACGCCCTTCGGGCTGCCGGTCGAGCCGGAGGTGTAGAGGATGAACAGCGGGTCTTCGGCGTTCACATGCGCCGCCGGGCATTCGCTGGTCACCAGATCCGCCGCCTCGTGATACCAGACGTCGCGGCCGGCCTCCATGTGGACGGTGCCGCCGGTGCGGCGTACAACCACAACGTGATCGACCGCGTCGGGGCCGAGCTTGGCGATGGCGGCGTCGACATTGGCCTTCAGCGGCACCTTGCGCCCGCCGCGCAGGCCCTCATCGGCGGTGATGACCATCTTGGAGTCGCAGTCGCGGATGCGGCTCGCCAGGCTATCCGGCGAGAAGCCGCCAAACACCACCGAATGGATCGCGCCGAGCCGCGCGCAGGCGAGCATGGCGAAGGCGGCTTCGGGGATCATCGGCATGTAGATGGTGACGCGGTCGCCTTTCTGCACGCTGCGGTTGCGCAGGACGTTGGCGAAGCGGCACACCTCGTCGTGCAATTCGCGGTAGGTGATATGGCGCGACTGCGAGGGGTCGTCGCCCTCCCAGATGATCGCCACCTGATCGCCGCGCGTGGCGAGGTGCCGGTCGATGCAGTTATAGGCGATGTTGGTGACGCCATCCTCGAACCATTTGATCGAGACCGCGCCCGGCGCATAGGAGGTGTTCTTGACCTTGGTGTAGGGCGTGAACCAGTCGATGCGCTTGCCTTCCTCGGCCCAGAAGCTTTCCGGGTCGCGCACCGAGGCCTCGTATTTGGTCTTGTAGCCGTGCTCGTCCACAAAGGCGCGGGAGGCCCATTGCGCGGGGACGTCGTAGATCTTCTCGGACATGGCGTTTACTCCCCCTTGGGCGGGCACTGGGCGCCGCTCTTGCTCCGGCGCTGAGCGCCGTTTTGCTTTCGCTCGGATTATGGTGACGCGCCCCCGGTGGGACAAGCCAGCGGCCGCGCGACTTTGGTCGGTATGTAGTTGTCCTGAAAGGCTCAGCCAGCCCCCGCGCGCGGACGCCAGATGCTGGTGTGCTTGATCTCGGAATCTTCCAGGTCGCGCGTCACCGGTACGCCATATTCCGCAATCTTTTCAAGCCGTTCGCGCGGCAGGTAGGAGCGGCCGGGATCGCCGATCCACACCTGCGTGCCGCCCGCCGCAAGCGCCTCCAGCCAGGCGAAGACGCGGGCGGCGAGGTCGCGCTCATAGGCGATGTCGCCGGCCAGCGCCACGTCCCAGCCGCCGCTCTGGCCGATCAGGTCATCGCCGCGCACGGTGAGCGGGGCGGCGCCATTGGCCTGCGCGTTCAGGGCGATGGCGGCCTGCGCGAAGCCGTCAATATCGGCCGCCTCCACATGGGCGGCGCCGGCCTTCAGCGCGGCGATGGCGACGAGGCCGGAGCCGGCGGCGAAGTCCAGCACCCGGCGGCCCTGAACAATCCCCGGATTATCAAGGACATGGCGCGCCAGCGCCTGCCCGCCGGCCCAGGCGAAGGCCCAGAAGGGCGGGGGCAGGCCGATGGCGCCAAGCTCCTCCTCCGTGCGCTGCCAGATCGGCAGCGACTCGGCGGCGAGGTGCAGCGAGATTTCCGGCACCAGCGGCACCGGCAGCAGGCGCGTCTCGGCGTGGATGAAGGCGCTCGCGTCGGCGATGCCCCCGCCGCTCACCGGCCGTGGTCGGCCATCTCCAGCACGATCTCCCATTCGCGGTCGGTGACGGGCTGCACGGAGAGGCGGGAGAAGCGCATCAGCGCCATCTCGGCGAGGCGCGGCTCGGACTTGATGGCGGCGAGGGGGACGGGGTTCTTCAACGGTTCGATGGCCTTGATGTCGACCATGACGAACTTGCCGGTGGGGTCGGAGGGGTCGGGATAGGCCTCCTTGATGACCTCGACGATGCCGACGATCTCCTTGCCCTCGTTGGAGTGGTAGAAGAAGCCGCGATCGCCCAGCTTCATCGCCAGAAGCTGCTGCTTGGCCAGATGGTTACGCACGCCGTCCCAATGCGTGCCAGTCGCCCCGGCGGCAATCTGCTGGTCCCAGGACCATTTGAAGGGTTCGGATTTGTAGAGCCAGTGCGCCATGGTCAGGTTCCGTTACGCTTCCGCTTTCTGGGGCCGCGCCAGCAGCGACCCGATGGCATCGTCGACGCTGACACGCCCCGCCAGCACCGCCTCGACCGCCCGCGCGATGGGCATGTCGATGCCCCGCTCATCGGCCATGGCGACCAGCACGCTGGCGGTCAGCGCGCCCTCGGCGAGCTTGCCCGTGGGGTGGAAACCCCCGCTTTTCCCGAGGCTTAGCCCCAGCGCGTAATTGCGCGACTGGGCGGTGGAGCAGGTGAGGATGAGATCGCCGAGGCCGGAAAGGCCCGTCAGCGTCTCGCCGCGCGCGCCATAGGCACGGCCGAAGCGGGTGAGTTCGGCAAAGCCCCGGGCGATGAGGGCGGCGGCGGCGCTGGCGCCGAGGCCGCGACCGCCGACGATGCCGGCGGCGATGGCGAGCACGTTCTTCGCCGCCCCGCCGATCTCCACGCCCCGCACATCCTCGCTGTGATAGAGCCGGAAGGAGGGCGAGCCGAGCGCGGTGGCGAGCGCCTCGGCAATGCTAACCTCTTGAGCCGCCAGTGTTACCGCCGTCGGCAGGCCGGCCGCGACATCGCTCGCGAAGCTCGGGCCGGAGAGGATGGCGGGGAGGCAATGGGGGCAGGCATCGGCCAGAACCTGCGTCATGAACAGTCCGGTGCCGCGCTCGATGCCCTTGGCGCAGGTGACCAGCGGCGTCCCCTCCTTGAGATGCGGGGCGAGGGCGTGGGCGACCTCCCGGCTCGCCTGCGCCGGTACAACCAGAAGTACGCAGTCGCAAATGGCCAGTGAGTGCAGTGAGGTGGACAGTGAGACCGATGTGTCCAGCTCGACGCCCGGCAGATGGGCGCTGTTGCGGCGGCTCGCCTCCATCGCGGCGATGGCCGCCGCGTCGCGCCCCCAGAGCACCACCGAACGCCCGGCGCGGGCGGCAGCATTGGCGAGCGCGGTGCCCCAGGCGCCGGCCCCGACCACGCCGATGCGGGCGAAACGCTCGGGCATCAGTCGGCCATCTCCACGCCCGTCACCTCCTCCAGCGGCCAGCGGGCGCGGGGGGCGACGCCGAGGTCGTCGGTGAGGCCCAGAGCGAGCCGCTCGGCCCCCGCCCAGGCGATCATCGCGCCATTGTCGGTGCAGAGCTCGGGCGGAGGAACGGCGAGGCGGGTGCCACCATCGGCGGCGACCTTGTGCAGCACGCGGCGCACCGCCTGGTTGGCGCCGACGCCGCCCGCCAGCACCAGCGCGCTCGGCTTCAGCCCGCGCTCGCGCATGACCCTGAGCGCGCAACGTACCCGGTCGGCGAGAATATCGACGATGGCGGCCTGGAAGGAGGCGCACAGGTCGTTCACGTCCTGGTCGCCGAGCGGGGCGACCTTGAGCGCTTCCAGCCGCACAGCGGTCTTGAGGCCCGACAGCGAGAAGTCCGGCACCGGCTTGCCATGCAGCGGGCGCGGCAGGGGGAAGCGCGAGGCATCCCCGTGCAGCGCCGCGCGCTCCACCGCCGGGCCGCCGGGATAGGGCAGGCCGAGCATCTTCGCCGTCTTGTCGAAGGCCTCGCCGATGGCATCGTCCATCGTGCCGCCGAGCTTGTGATACTCGCCCACCCCGGTAACGGCGACGAGCTGGGTGTGCCCGCCCGACACCAGCAGCAGCAGGAAGGGGAAGGGCACGGCATCGGTCAGCCGCGCGGTCAGCGCATGGGCTTCCAGATGATTGACCGCGATCAGCGGCTTCTTCGCCGCGAGGGCGATGGCCTTGGCGGTGGTGAGCCCGACAATGACGCCGCCGATCAGCCCCGGCCCGGCGGCGGCGGCGATGCCGTCCAGCTCCACCAGCTTGACGCCCGAGGAGCGCAGCGCCCGCTCGATGATGCGGTCGAGCACTTCCACGTGAGCGCGGGCGGCGATCTCCGGCACCACGCCGCCATAGGCCGCGTGCTCGGCGGTCTGCGACAGCACGATGTTGGACAGGATGGTGCCGGAACCGTCCGCGCGACGGCGCACCACGGCCGCGGCGGTCTCGTCGCAGGTGGTTTCGATGCCGAGGAGGAGAAGATCGCGCATTGACTTTCCGGGGTTTGACGGTGTTCTGAACCCGTTCCCGAACCGCTAGCACCGCAGGACGCCATGACGCAATCGCTTCCCCGCCTCCGGCTCGGCACCCGTGGCAGCCCGCTGGCGCTCTGGCAGGCCCATGCCGTGCGCGATGCGCTGGTGCGCCATCACAAATGGGCGCCTGAAGCGGTCGAGGTGGTGGTGATCCGCACCACCGGGGACGCCATCACCGACCGGGCGCTGTCGCAGGCCGGTGGCAAGGGGCTTTTCACCAAGGAAATCGAGGAGGCGCTGCTGGAGCGGCGCATCGACCTCGCCGTGCATTCGGCCAAGGACATGCCGACGCGCCTGCCGGACGGGCTTCACCTCGTCGGCTACCTGCCGCGCGCGGATGTGCGCGACGCGCTGATCCTGCGCGAGGGCGTGGCGCTGCGCGACCTGCCGGAAGGCGCGAAGGTCGGCACCGCCTCGCTGCGGCGCGAGGCGCAGTTGCGCCGTCTGCGGCCGGACCTTCAGGTCTCGCTGCTGCGCGGCAATGTGCAGACCCGGCTGAACAAGGTGGAGAGCGGCGAGTTCGACGCGACGCTTCTGGCGCTCGCCGGCCTCACACGTCTCGGCATGGCGGACCGGGTGAGCAGCGTGCTGGAGACCGGCGATTTCCTGCCCGCCGTCGGGCAAGGGGCGGTGGCGATCGAGACGCGCCAGCGCGACCTCGCGGTCGATTCGCTCATCGTGCCGGTCATCTGCCCGGCCACCGGCCTCGCGCTGCGGGTGGAGCGGGCCTATCTCGGCGAGCTCGACGGTTCCTGCCGCACGCCCATTGCCGGCCATGCCCAGGTGGTGGGCAACGAGATCCGCTTCCGCGGCGCGGTGCTCTCGCCCGACGGCACGCAATATTACGAGATCGTCCGCCACGGGCCGCTCAACCGCGCGCTGGAACTCGGCATCGCCGCCGGACACGAGATGCGCGCCATGGTGCCGCCCGACCTGCTCCCGCACGTGGCGCATTAAGGCCGGGCCGGTGGGCGCGCTCACGCGGATTCTGGTCACGCGGCCGCAGCCGGATGCTGAGGCCACCGCCGCGCGGCTGGCGGCGGCGGGGCTCTCCGCGCTGGTCGATCCGCTGCTGATCGTCGAGCCGGTCCTTGAGGCGGCACTTCCCGCCGGGCCGCTCGACGCGGTGGCGCTGACCAGCGTGAACGGGGCACGGGCGCTGGCGGCACGGCCGGAGCTTTCGGCCCTGACGCGGCTGCCGCTCTATGTGGTGGGCCGGCGCACGGCTGCCGTGGCGCCCGAGGGTTTCGCCGACCTCCATGTCGCCGGCGGGGATGGCGCGGCGCTGGTGGAACTGATCCGCAGGAGCCTGCCGCGCGGGGCCCGCGTGCTGCATGTGGCGGGCGAGGACCGGGCGGTCGATCTCGGCGCGGCGCTGGCGGGCGACGGGATCGGCGTTGAACTTTTCGTCATCTACCGCGCCGTGCCGGCTCCCGCTCTGGCGCTGGAAACCTGCGCGGCGCTGGTGGCGGGGCAGATCGACGCGGCCTTTCATTTCTCCCCGCGCACGGCGGCGACGCTGGTGGCCTGCGCCCAAGCGGCGGACAGGGCCGGCGGGCCGGCGGCAGGCCTCTGCGCGGCGCTGGCGCGGGTCCAGCATCTGTGCTTTTCCGCCAATGTCGCGGCGCCTCTGGCGGGCGCCGGCTGGCCGACGCGCCTCGCCGATTCCCCGACGGAAGAGGGCTTGTTCGCGCTGCTCGACCGGTAAACCATGGGGCTCTCCCGAGGTTGCGGCGGGGGCGGGTGCGGTCTATCCCGGGAACCGAGGGCGGGTCGGCGCTTTATGATCTCGGGGAGGTACGCACGTGGCGAACAAAGACTCCAAACACGAACCCACCGGATCGGCGACCGAGACCGATCACGAGGCGCTTGAGGCGGGTGCGCGCGGCAAGTCCCGCCGCCGTCCGCCACCGACGCTCGATCTCGCGGCGACCGAAGTGCCGCCGCCCGGCGCCGCCAAGGACACGCCGCCGAGCGAGGATACGGCGCCGGCCGAGGTGCCGGTGCTCGATGCCGATGGCGGATCGCTGAAGGATACGGACACCGTGAACACCAAGGACCAGGCGGACGCCGACGCTGCCGAGAACGCGCCTTCCGAGACCCCGCCGCCCGAACCGGTCCACGCCGCTGAACTGCCGGGCACGCCGGCCGAGGCGCCCGCGCCCAAGCGGCAGATGGGCCTGGTGACCGGCCTCATTGCCGCGCTGGCCTCCGGCGTCATCGGCGCCGCCGTGGCGCTCGCCGTGGTCAACACCTTCTACAGCGCCGAGCAGAATGCCGACGCCATCACCCAGCTGGAAGCGCGCGCGCTCGATCTGCGCCAGCGCGTGGAGTCGATGGAAAGCGCCGCGGGCGGTGCCGCGCCGGCCGCGAACATCAACCTGCCGCAGGATCTGGCGACCCGGCTCGACGCCCTGGAATCCGGCCTCGCCGATGTCGGCGAACGGGTGAACGGGATTGCCGACAGCGCCGCTCCCGCTCCCGCCACCTCGCCCGAAGAGGTCGCCGCGCTCGGCAGCCGTCTCGACGCGCTCCAGCAGAAGGTGGATGGCCTGCCCGCGCCCGCCCCCTCGGTCGCGCCCGAGCAGGTGACGGCGCTGTCCGGCAAGGTCGAGGCGCTGCAGCAGCAGGTCGCGGCCATTCCGGCGCCGCCGCCGGCCGCCTCGCCGCAGGATCTCGCCACCGCCACCGCCCGCATCAGCGCGCTGGAGCAGCGCCTCGCCACCGTCGCCCAGCAGCAGCAGGCGAGCGGGCAGGGCGCGGCACAGCTCGTCGCGCTGAGCGCGCTGCAAGCGGCGGTGAGCGGCGGCCAGCCCTTCACCACCGAACTCAAGGCGACTCGCGCACTGCTCGGCGCCGGCGGCGAGGGCCTTGCCGCGCTCGAGCCGAAGGCCGCGAGCGGCTACGGCACCGGCCCGGCGCTGGCCGACCAGCTCAAGGCCGCGACCACCCCCGCGCCGTCCGCCGTGGCGGCGCCGGCCGATGCCGGCGTGCTCGACCGGCTGGTGGAGAGCGCCAAGGGCCTCGTCACCGTCCGCCGCAGCGACGACGCCCCGATGGGCGCCGATGCCGAAGCGGTCGCCACGGCCCGCGCCCAGCTCCAGCGGAATGACTATGCCGGCGCGCTGGCGACGCTGAACGGCCTGCCGGCCGAGGGCAAATCCGCCGTCGCGCCGGTGATCGAGAGCCTTGAGCAGCGGCAGGCGGCGCTCGCCACCATTGGCGGGCTGAGCCATCATGTGCTCGCCAGCCTTGCGGGAGGAACCCAGTGATCCGCATCGTCGTCTATCTGCTGATCCTCGCCGCCATCGCCTTCGGCGTCGCCTGGCTCGCCGACCGCCCCGGCCAGATCGCCCTCGACTGGCAGGGCTGGCACATCGAGACCAGCGTGCTGGTCGCCGCCAGCGCGCTGCTGGCGGTGATCGCCGCCGCGATCCTGATCTGGACGCTGCTGCGCTTCATCCTGCGCTCGCCGGACCTGATCGCCGGCTCTTGGCGCACCCGTCGGCGCAACAAGGGCTGGGCGGCGATCTCGCGTGGCCTGGTCGCGGTCGGCTCGGGCGACGTGATGGGCGCGCGCCGCGCCGCCAATGACGCCGAGCGGCTGATGGGCCATGAACCGCTCACCCGCCTGCTCGCCGCTCAGGCGGCGCAGCTTTCCGGCGACGCGGCGGGCGCCGAGGCGGCGTTCCGCACCATGGCGGACGCGCCGGGCACCCGCCTGCTCGGCCTGCGCGGCCTCCATGTGGAAGCGCGCCGGCGTGGCGACGCCAATGCCGCGCTGATGGCGGCGGAAGAAGCCGCGCGGCACGAGCCGGGCCTTGCCTGGGCGGCGGATGCGGTCATCGAGGCGCGCTGCCTCAAGGGCGACTTCACCGGCGCGCTGGCCATGCTGGAGCGCGAGGCGGCCCATGGCGGGCTCGACCGCGCCGCCCATCGCCGCCGCCGCGCCGTGCTGCTCGCCGCGCAGGCGCAGGCGATCGAGCTTTCCGACCCCGCCATCGCCCGCGACAAGGCGGTCGAGGCCGCCCGTCTCGCCCCGACCCTGGTGCCCGCCGCTGACATTGCCGGCCGCCTGCTCGGCGCTGCCGGCGACACGCGCAAGGCCTCCAAGATCGTCGAGAACGCCTATGCGGCGACCCCGCATCCCGATCTCGCCGAGACCTATCTGCATCTGCGCCCCGGCGATGCCTCGCGCGAGCGGCTGAAGCGCATCCGCACGCTGACCGCCCGCGCGCCGGCGCACCCGGAGAGCGCCATGGTGCTCGCCCGCGCGGCCATCGACGCGCTGGAATTCGACGTCGCCCGCACCGCGCTGGCGCCGCTGCTCGGCAACCCGACGCAGCGTGTCTGCCTCTTGATGGCGGAGCTGGAAGCGGCCGAGCATGGCGATGTCGGCAAGGCCCGCGAATGGACCGCCCGCGCCGTGCGCGCGCAGCAGGATCCGGCCTGGGTGGCCGATGGCGTGGTGGCGGAAGCCTGGGGGCCGGTCTCGCCGGTCACCGGCAAGCTCGACGCTTTCGAGTGGAAGCTGCCGCCCGGTCTTGCCACGACGCCGATGCTGGAGAACGAGGCCGAGCGGGTGAAGGCGGCCATCGCCGCCGCCATTGCCGCCCGCCCGGTGGCGGCGCCCGAGGCGCCGGTGGTCGATCTGGCCGGCGAGGATCCGGCGCCGCTTGCCCCCGAGGTCGAGCCGCGCCCGGAGGTGATCGACCTCACGCCCGCGCCCGCCAAGGCGGAGAGTGTCAAGGTGGAGGGCAGCAAGGCCGAGGGTGTGAAGGCGGAAGCCGCCAAAGCCACGCCTAAGCCCGACATCAAGCTGGAATCGGCCCCGGCGGAGGCGGTAAAGCGCCCGGCCGGCGCGCCGGTGGTCGCCATGCCGCATCTGCCGGATGATCCCGGCCCCGGCCCGTTCCCCGACGAGCCCGCCGGCACCACGCGCCCGCCTTACGGCGTGTGATTTCCCAACAAAGGCGCGCCCCGGTGGCGCGCCTTTTTCGTTCAGGGGGTCAGCGCTGCGCGCTTCTCTCCGCGCAGCCTTTAACTCAAAGAGAAAGCGTGGCTCGCGGCGCGGAACCTTTGGCGCAAAGAAAAAGCGCGCCTCTCGGCGCGCTTGCCACTCCTTGCGGAGCGTCTCCCATCCAAGACCCGGTCGCTGGTCAAGGCGACCGGAGGGACGAAAGGCGGTCGGAGTACATCCGTCCTAACCGCTTTCCTGCCGACGAGACGCTGACGAGGCGCCACCATGCCGACAGCCCTTTCCTGGCTGGGTGAACAGGAGATGGGGTGCCGTTGGGGGAATTCAAGGGGTGCGTGCGACGGAAGACGTGGATGCCTGGGTTGATCCCCGGATCAAGTCCGGGGACGGGCATGACGGTGTGCGGGCGGCCGGGGCGGCGGCTCTCTCGTCCGTCTCGCCCCTGTCGTCATCCCGGACGGCCGAAGGCCGATCCGGGATCGCGGGCCGATGCTGCGCGCCCCATACCCGGCCAATCGCCGCGTCACGTGGCGCGTCCCCCAACCCGTCATCCCCGGGCTGGACCCGGCGATCCATGACGTTTGCCGGGGCGCGTCGCGTTGAAGGCGTGGATGCCCGGGCCAAGCCCGGGCATGACGGTGTATTGGCTGGGCTGTCGCGTTTGTCGCGTCTGTCTCGCCCCTGTCGTCATCCCGGACGGCCGCAGGCCGATCCGGGATCGCGGGCCGATGCTGCGCAACGTACGCGGCGGACGATCCCGGCTCTGCGCTGCGCGGAGCCTGCCCTTGGGCTTGCCGTAGGCAAGACCCGAGGGGCCGGGATGACGCCATGAAGCGGTAACGTCGGCGGGATCGAGAGCGCGCCGGAGCGGCCCGCCCCGCCCGCTACTGCACGCGGCGGGTGGGGATGTGGGTGGGGGAGGGGCTGGCCTTGCCGGAGACCGGGCGGCCGGGGGCGGTGCCGATGCCCTTGCCGCCGCCACCACCGCCCAAACCCCCGGCGGGGCCGCGACCGGGGCCGCCCGCCGGCGTGCCGCCGGGCTTGGCGAGGTTGATCGGGGCGGTGGAGCGCGGCTTGCGGGCCTCGCCGCGCGGCTTCTCGTCGAACAGCTCGGCGAGCTTTTCCGTCATCGCGCCGCCCAGCTCCTCGGCGTCGACAATGGTGACGGCACGCTTGTAGTAGCGCGTCACGTCATGGCCGATGCCGATGGCGATCAGTTCGACCGGGGACTTGTCCTCGATCTGCTGGATCACCCAGCGCAGATGGCGTTCCAGATAATTGCCGGGGTTCACCGACAGAGTGGAATCGTCGACCGGCGCGCCGTCGGAGATCATCATCAGGATGCGGCGCTGCTCGTTGCGGGCGAGCAGGCGGTTATGCGCCCAGTCGAGCGCCTCGCCGTCGATGTTTTCCTTGAGCAGCCCCTCGCGCATCATCAGGCCGAGATTGCGCCGGGCGCGGCGCCACGGGGCGTCCGCCGCCTTGTAGATGATGTGGCGCAGGTCGTTGAGCCGGCCGGGCGCGCCCGGCTTGCCGGCCGACAACCACGCCTCGCGCGCCTGCCCGCCCTTCCACGCCTTGGTGGTGAAGCCGAGGATCTCCACCTTCACGCCACAGCGCTCCAGCGTGCGGGCGAGAATGTCGGCGCAGGCGGCGGCGACCGTGATCGGGCGGCCGCGCATCGAGCCGGAATTGTCGAGCAGCAACGTGACGACGGTGTCGCGGAAATCGGTGTCGCGCTCGCGCTTGAAGGAGAGCGGCTGCATCGGGTCGGTGATGATGCGGTGCAGGCGCGCGGGGTCGAGCATGCCCTCTTCGAGGTCGAACTCCCAGCCGCGATTCTGCTGCGCCATCAGCCGGCGCTGGAGGCGGTTGGCGAGGCGGGCGACGACGCCCTGAAGATGGGTGAGCTGCTTGTCGAGATAGGCGCGCAGCCGCGCCAGCTCCTCCGGATCGCACAGCTCGTCGGCGTTCACCGTCTCGTCGAAGCGCGGGGTGAAGGGGTGATATTCCGGCGCGCGGGGCTCGCTCGGCACGGCCTGCTGCGGCTGCCAGGGCTCGGAGGCATCGTCCGCCTCGCCGAGCTCGGCATCGTCGGAGAGTTCCGAGGTCGGCTGCTCCTGCTGCTCCTCGGATTCCTCCGGGTTCTGGTCGGAGGACAGGTCGCTGTCGACCTCGGTCGTGCCCTCGGAATTCTCGTCCGGTTCGGCCTCGCTGCCCTTGCCATTATCCTCGTCGCGCCGGTCGTCGGCGTCGGTGGAGGGGTCGTTGTTCTCGTCGAACGGGGCGATGTCCTCGCCCATGCCGAGCGAGGAGAGCAGGTCGCGCATCGCCTCGGCGAAGCGGCCCTGATTGTCGGCGGAGGTGGCGAGCTCGTCGAGCGCGCGCGCGCCATGCTCCTCGATGAAGCCGCGCCAGAGATTGACCATCTCGCGCGCCGCCGCCGGCGGTGCCATGCCGGTCATGCGCTCGCGCAGGATGAGCGAGAGCGCGTGTTCCAGCGGCGCGTCGGAGCGGTCGGAGAGGTTGGCGAAATTGGCCTTCTGGTAGCGGTCTTCCAGCATGGCCGACAGGTTGAGCGCCACGCCGTCCATGCGGATGGCGCCGAGCGATTCGCAGCGGGTCTGCTCGGCGGCCTCGAAGGCGGCGCGCGCCTGCTGGCCCATCGGCACGAGGCGCTTGTGGACCTTCGGGTCGTGGCAGGCCATGCGCAGCGCCATGGAATCGGCGTGGCCGCGCATGATGGCGGCCTCCTGCTTGGAGAGCCGGCGCGAGGGCTCGGGCAGGCGGGCGCGGCCATCGGCGAAGCCCGGCTTGTCGGCGCCGAAGCTCACCTCGATCTCGCGGTCGCCGGCAATGGCGCGCAGGCAGCCCGTCACCGCGCGCTTCAGCGGCTCGGTCGGGGCTTCCTTGGGGGCCGGGCGGTTGGGGCGGTTCGAGGTGCTCATGGCGCGGGCCTTGTTGCTGGCATGATCTCCCGAGAGCACGCGCCCACCGGCTTGCCACGCAAGCTGGCGGGAGAACGCGTTCTCTCTCGTCGACTTAGAGGGCGATTTACCGATCCGATTGATTCAATTGGATCGGATCGCGCTCCAAGGGAGAGGCGGCCCGGTAACGGGACCGCAGGGTGCGGCCCTTTGGCGGGTCGCACCTTGGGTGCTGGATGTCCTCCCCGCGCAGGGAGGCGGCGTCAGGACATGACGACGTTGACGGCGGATTCGGCCAGTTCCTTGCCGAAGCAGCGCTGGTAGAACTCGGCCACCAGCGTGCGCTCGAGCTCGTCGCACTTGTTGAGGAAGGTCACGCGGAACGAGAAGGCGAGATCCTGGAAGATCTCGGCATTCTCGGCCCAGGTGATGACGGTGCGCGGGCTCATCACGGTCGACAGGTCGCCATTGATGAAGGCCTGCCGGGTGAGGTCGGCGAGGCGGACCATGCGCGCCACCGTGTCGCGGCCGCCCTCGGTCTGGAAGTACTTCGCCTTGGACAGGACGATGTCGACTTCCTTGTCATGCGCCAGATAGTTCAGCGTGGTGACGATGGACCAGCGGTCCATCTGCGCCTGGTTGATCTGCTGCGTGCCGTGATAGAGGCCGGTCGTGTCGCCGAGGCCGATCGTGTTGGCGGTCGAGAACAGGCGGAAGGCGCCGTGCGGGCGGATGACGCGGTTCTGGTCGAGCAGCGTCAGGCGGCCGGCGCTCTCCAGCACGCGCTGGATCACGAACATCACGTCCGGGCGGCCGGCGTCATACTCGTCGAACACCAGCGCGACATTGTTCTGGTAGGCCCAGGGCAGGATGCCGTCGCGGAACTCGGTGACCTGCAGCCCGTCGCGGACCACGATGGCGTCCTTGCCGATCAGGTCGATGCGCGAGATGTGGCTGTCGAGGTTGACGCGCACGCAGGGCCAGTTCAGCCGCGCCGCCACCTGCTCGATGTGGCTCGACTTGCCGGTGCCGTGATAGCCGGTGACCATGACGCGGCGGTTATGCGCGAAGCCCGCGAGGATGGCGAGCGTGGTCGGGCGGTCGAACAGATAGTCGGGATCGACTTCCGGCACATAGGCGTCGGGTTCGGCATAGGCCGGCACGTCGAGATCGACATCGAGCCCGAACACCTGTCGGACCGAAACCTTCATGTCCGGCAGCGGGGCGGTTTGCGTGGGCGAGGCGGTCATTCTTCCTCCGTTGCCGCGCCGAAATGCACGCGGGCTTGTCTGGCAGGTGCGGCGCTTATGCGAAGCCCGCGTTCTTCAGATGATTATAGGCCTGGATCACGTCGCGCAGGCGGTCTTCGGTCGAAATATCGCCGCCATTGGCGTCCGGGTGGTATTTTTTCACCAGAACCTTGAAGCGCGCCTTGATCTCCTCCGGCGTGGCGGAAATCTCCATCCCCAGCGACTCGAAGGCGCGGCGCTCGACATTGCGCACCATGCGGCTCTCGCGCGCCGGGGCGGGGTCCGGGCGCTCGGTGCCGCCCATCTCGCCGAACACGCCGAATGGGTCGGCGAAGCCCTCGGGCGCGTGGCGGCGCGCGGTCTCGGCGGTCTTGCCGGCGCCGCGCATGCCCATCTTCCAGGTCGGGCGATGGCCGGTCAGCGCGTCCTTCTGGTAGGCGGTGACGGCATCGTCCGGCATGCCGGCGAAATAATTGTAGGACTGGTTGTACGCGCGCACATGGTCGAAGCAGTAGTTCCAGAACTGCCCCTCGCTGTGCCGCCCCTTCGGCGCGCGGTGCGTCGCCGGCTTGTCGCAGCCCGCCCACTCGCATTGCGGGCACTCCGCCTTGAGACGGCGGTCCCGGTCGGGCTTCACGCGGATGCGGTCGAAGAAGGGAGAGTCGAGCTTCATGATCCGTCGATTATGCGGCTGGCTGGCGAGGTATACAAGAAACCACCTGTTCGTCACCGTCCCCGGTGGCGATATTGACGCCCCGTGTGTCCGGAGCTAGCGCAACGTCCATGACAATCCCTGCCTCCCCAAGCCTTCCCACTGGCGATGCCGTCGCCGCGGCGCTGGCCCGCGTGCGCGCCGCCCTCGCCGAGCTGTCCCCGAGCGTGCTGGAACTCGAGGATGAGAGCCACCGCCATGAGGGCCATGGCGGCCACCGTCCCGGCCAGCTCACGCATTTACGTGTGCGGATCGTCGCGGAGGCGTTTTCCGGACAGAACAGACTGGCCCGTCACCGGATCGTGAACGGCCTGCTGGCGGATGAACTGTCGCGCGGCCTGCACGCCCTCGCCATCGAGGCCAAGGCGCCGGGCGAGTAGCGGACGCAATCTTGGTTCCCCGCCCGGAAGTTCCCCGCCTATATGGGCGCGCGGGCGTCAAATTGAAGAGCCCGCGGGCGCTCAGGCCGCCCGCGCCAGCGGGGTGACGCGCAACAAGGTGATGCGGTTGCGCTGCTTGCGCATCACCTGGAAGCGGAAGCCGTGGAACAGGAAGGTCTGTCCCGGCTCGGGGATGATGCGCGCCTCGTGGATGACGAGGCCGGCGATGGTGGTGGCTTCCTCGTCCGGCAGATCCCATCCCATGGCGCGGTTCACGTCGCGGATCGGCACCGAGCCCTCGACGCTGACCGAGCCGTCCGGGTTGCGGCGGGCGCCGGTGAAGGCGCGGTCATGCTCGTCGGTGATATCGCCGACGATCTCCTCGAGAATGTCCTCCAGCGTCACCAGCCCCATCACCTCGCCATACTCGTCGACGACGAGGGCGAAATGCTGCTTGCGCCGGCGGAAGGCCTTGAGCTGGTCGGCCAGCGAGGTGACATCCGGCACGAACCAGGGCTCGCGGGCGATCTTCTCCACCGACAGGCGGGTGACGTCGTTGCCAAGCGCCTGAAGCTCGCGCAGCAGATCCTTGGCGTGCAGCACGCCGACGATATTGTCCGGCCGCTCGCGCCACAGCGGCAGGCGGGTGAAGGGCGAGGCGAGGGCCTCGCGCACGATCTTCTCCGGCGGCTCGTCGGCATTGAGGCTCGCCATCTTGGTGCGGTGGACCATGATGTCGGAGACTTCCAGCTCGGAAAGGTCGAGCAGGCCGCCGAGCATGTCGCGCTCGTCTTTCACCACGCTGCCCTCGCGGTGCAGCAGATCGACCGCGCCGCGCAGTTCCTCGGAGGCGGAGAGCACGCTGGTGGTGGCCCCGAGCGAGACGCCGACGGCGCGCAGCAGCGCCCGCACCAAGGCCTCGATGGCGAGGGTGAGCGGGCCGAACAGGCCGACAATGATCTGGATCGGTCGCGCCACCCGCAGCGACACCTGGTCGGGGTGATTGATGGCGATGGTCTTGGGCAGCACCTCGGAGAAGATCACCACCACCACCGTCATGCCGATCGTCGCATAGGCGATGCCGGCGGTGCCGAACCACGCCAGCAAAATGCCGGTGGCGAGCGAGGAGGCGCCGATATTGACGAGGTTGTTGCCGAGCAGGATGCCGCCGATCAGCCGCTCGCGCTGGCTCATCATGCGGTTGACCAGCGCGGCGCGCGTGTCGCCGTTCTTCTCCAGCGCGTGCATGCGCGCCTTGGAGGAGGCGGTCAGCGCCGTTTCGCTGCCGGAAAAGAAGAAGGACAAGAGCAGGCAGGCGACGACGGCGCCGAGGGCGATCCAGTCATAAGCGGTCATGGCCGATGTTTACCCGGCCCGGCGCTCTTCCTCAAGGAAGGCCCGCACATCCGCCCCGTCCACGTCGCGGGCGATGAAGCTCTGGCCGATGCCACGGGCGAGGATGAAGGTGAGCGCACCGCGCGAGACCTTCTTGTCCTGACCGATGAGCGTCATCAGCCCGTCCGTGTCCGGCAGTTCGCCGGGAATGTCCTTGATGCGCGTCGGCAGGCCGACGGTTTTGAGATGGGCTTCCACGCGCTGGGCATCGGCCGGCGCGCACAGCCCCTGCCGGGCCGAGAAGCGGAAGGCCTGCGCCATGCCGATGGCGACCGCCTCGCCATGCAGCAGGCGCTGCGAGAAGCCGGCGCCGGCTTCCAGCGCATGGCCGAAGGTGTGGCCGAGATTGAGCAAGGCGCGGTCGCCGGTCTCCTTCTCGTCGCGGGCGACGACGGCGGCCTTGGAGGCGCAGCTCGTAGCGATGGCCTCGATGCGCGCGGCCCCGCCCCGGAACACGTCCTGCCATTTGCGCTCCAGCCAGGCGAAGAAGGGCGCGTTGTCGATGAGGCCGTATTTCGCCACTTCCGCATAGCCCGAGCGGAATTCGCGCAGGGGCAGCGTGTCCAGCACATCCGCATCGGCCAGCACGAGGATCGGCTGGTGGAAGGCGCCGACGAGGTTCTTGCCGTGACGCGAATTGATGCCGGTCTTGCCGCCGACGGAGGAATCGACCTGCGCCAGCAGGCTGGTCGGCACCTGCACGAAATCGACCCCGCGCCGCAGCGCCGCCGCCGCGAAGCCGGCGAGATCGCCGACCACGCCGCCGCCCAGCGCGAGAACAAGATCACGCCGCTCGATGCGGGCGGCGAGCAGGGCGTCCACCACCTCCTCGAAAACGGCAAAGCACTTGGACTTCTCGCCCGGTTCGATGAGGATGGCGCTCGGCGTCAGCCCGGCGGCGATGAGCGACGCCTCGACCGCCGGGAGATGCCGTTCGGCGACGTTGCGGTCGGTCACGATGCCGATTCGGGCGCCCGGACGCAGCGCGGCGATGCGCGCGCCCGCCTGCGCCAGCAGGCCGGGGCCGATGACGATGTCATAGCTGCGCTCGCCAAGCCCGACGCCGAGCCGGGTGATGTCGGAGGTCAGCGTCGCGGCCTCGGTCAAGTCGGCTCTCCTGTGGATGGCGCGGGCAGATGGCCCAGCAGCGCGTCGATGACTTCCTCGACCATGACGTCCTGCGGCACGTCCTGCGACACCACCGTGACCGCCGCCTCGGCATAGACCGGGTAGCGCAGGTCGATGAGCCGGGCGAGCGTGCCGGCGGGATCCTCGGTCTTGAGCAGCGGGCGGTCGTCGCGCCGGCGCACGCGGCGCAGCAGCAGGTCAAGTTCCGCCTTGAGCCAGACCGAGACGCCCAGCCGGGCGATGGCCTCGCGGGTTTCCGCGTTCATGAAGGCGCCGCCGCCGGTGGCGAGCACCATGGGCCCGGTCTCCAGCAGGCGCGCGATCACCTTCTTCTCGCCGTCGCGAAAGGCGGGCTCGCCGTGATGGGCGAAGATTTCCGGGATCGTCTTGCCGGCCGCCTGCTCGATCTCGGTATCGGCATCGGCGAAAGGCAGCGACAGCCGGCGCGCCAGGCGCTTGCCGACGGAGGATTTGCCGGCCCCCATCATGCCGACCAGAACGATGGAGCGCGTCCCCAGCCGGTCCCGCAGCTCTATTGCCTTGCTCTCGTCCGTTTCGACCGTCATCGCCGTGCCATTTCCCAAGCGCGACCTATCATCGGGCGGCACGCGACGCAATGAGATGCACCGCCTTGATGCACCGCCTCTGCTGCCCGCCTTCCCGCCGTTCCTTAAAGGCCCGGAAACACCTTAGGATCGAGATTACGGAAAATCCCGACCGAATCACCGGCCCGCCCGCCGCACGGAAGCTGACATGCCGAGCCTTATCCGCCTTCTCGTCATCCTCGGTGTCATCGCGGGCATCGGCTATGGCGCGATGTGGGCGCTGGCCAATCTCGTCGAGCCGATGCCGCGCGAGATGAGCGTCAACGTGCCGCTCGACCGGAAGACGCCGTGAGCGCGGGCGCTCGCCGTCCGGCGGCGCTGTTTCTCGACATGATCGCCGCCGAGCGCGGCGCCAGCGCCAACACGCTCGCCGCCTATGGCCGCGACATCGAGGATTACGAGGCCTTTCTCGCCACCGAGGGCGTGGGGCCGCTGGAGGCCGACACGGCCGCCATCCGCGCCTATCTCGCCGAGCTCTCCGCCCGCAGCCTCGCGGCGGCGAGCATCGCCCGGCGGCTCTCGGCGCTGCGGCAGTATCACCGCTTCCTCTATGTGGAGAATCACCGCGGCGACGATCCCTCCGCCGTGCTGGAAGGCCCGCGCCGCACCAGGCCGCTGCCCAAGGTGCTGAGCCAGGAGGACGTGACCGCGCTGATCGACACCGCCCATGCCCGCGCTGGCGAGGCGGGGCTGAGCGTGGGCGAGGCGGCGCGGCGGGCGCGGGTCGCGTGTTTCGTCGAGCTGCTCTACGCCACGGGCCTGCGCGTCTCCGAACTCGCCGCGCTCCCGGCCTCCGCCGCCAGCGCCAAGGGCGACGCCATCATCGTGCGCGGCAAGGGCAACAAGGAGCGGCTGGTCCCGCTCGGCGAGGCCGCGAAGGTGGCGATGCGCGCCTATCGCGAGGCGCAGGCGCGGGCCATGAGCGCCAAGCCGGCCGAGAAGGCCCCCCGCGCCGGCAAGGCCGGGGAGGGCGGGCGCTGGCTGTTTCCGTCCGCTGCGGCAAGCGGCCACATCACCCGCCAGCAGGTGGCGCTCGACCTGAAGGATCTCGCCGTGGCGGCGGGGCTGGACCCGGCCACACTGTCCCCCCATGTGCTGCGCCACGCCTTCGCCAGCCATCTTCTGGCCCATGGCGCGGAGCTGCGCATCGTGCAGACGCTGCTCGGCCATACCGACATCTCGACCACGCAGATCTACACCCATGTGCTCGACGAGCGGCTCAAAAGCCTCGTGCGCGACCTCCACCCGTTCGGGGACATCGGCGGCGAGTAGGTGTGGCGGGAGCAGATTTCGGCGGCGTCAGCGGATGGTCGCGGCCACCTGTTCGGCCAAAGCGAGATTTTCCGCATGGCTGCGCACGGGATAGAGCAGGCCGGAGGCGGCAGCGGCGGTCGTTCTCTTCATCGGCGCGGAGATCGTCGGGCCGTCCTTCTGGGTGAAGCTGGCGGTCTGGCCGGCCTTGAACGTCCGTTTCATCTTCTCGGACGGAGGCGCCTGGGGCATGCGGATGAACACCTGGCGCAAAATGCCGTCCCGCTGGGAGATATAGGTGATGCGGGAATAGGCACGGCCGTCGTCGCCGGGCTGGCGATAGGCGATGCGGAGCCAATCACCCGCGGCGCCGATCCGCGCCTGCGAGACGTCGGGCTTGCCAATGGTCCCGCGCTTGACGGCATTCTTGACCGCCCTCTCCGCGCTGGACCGCGTGTTGGTCTCTTCCGCGCTCGCCGGCCGGCAGATGACGTGGATATAGCTGTGCGGCGTGAGGGAGACCTTGGCGAAGGGGTGCGTGTCGAGCTTCTGGGCGGCCTCGAGATCGTAGGAGCTGATGACGTCCAGCTTCGCCCCCTCGCTCTTCGTCTTCAACGTCCAACGGGGATCGAGCCCGATGCTGAAGCCGCAGGTCGCGAAGGCGACGCTGCTTGGCGCGTAGGGGATATTGGCGGCGTCGTAGGGTTCGAGAACCTCGATGTCGACATCGTCGGTGTCGGAGGCCTGGGCGTTCGCGGGAGACGGCGCCAGCAGCGCCACCAGGGCGAGTGGCGCGGCGAGTGGCGCGGCATGGCGGCGCAGGCTTGAAAGCGTGGTCCAAATCACGGTTCTCACCACTTCTCGTGTGCGGTGACGCGGGAACAGGCACCTAAGCCTGCCCGGAATTTCGAGGTTCTGACGACAGTGCGACACTGTTGCCGCTGACGGGGATGGCCGCTGACGTTCACGCGGGGATTTAGAAGGTGTCAGAATGTGTCGGGGCGCGATGCGGCGCAAGTCCGGGCGTCGATCGGGCTTCCTCGGTCCGGATGGCGAATGGGCGCAAGGGGGAAATGCGAGGGGGTGAATCCAAGGGGACAACGACCTGCCGGCAGCACGCCGCCAGCGCCCGACGCCGCCGGATGCGCACGCGGCGGGGGCGAAAACCGTTCCTTGCCTTGACGTCGCCACCCTCTCGGGGCAGCTTCCGCGCGACCTTAAAGGGCCCCACGTCCGCGGGGCTGTTCTCCTGAAGCCGGATTCACCGACAAGCAATGCGCAGCTACCTCGATTTTGAGAAGCCCGTGGCCGAGCTCGAGGCCAAGCTCGAAGAACTGCGGGCGGTCGCCGCGCAGGGTGACGCGGTCGCCATTGGCGACGACATCAGCCGGTTGCAGGGCAAGGCGCAGGACGCGCTGGTGCAGCTCTATGCCAACCTGACGCCCTGGCAGAAGGCGCAGGTGGCGCGCCACCCGATGCGCCCGCACTTCCGCGACTACGCCACCACGCTGTTCGAGGAATTCGACCCGCTGGCCGGCGACCGCAAATTCGGCGACGACCAGGCGATCATCGGCGGCTTCGCGCGCTTTCGCGGCCGGCCGGTCTGCCTGATCGGGCAGGAGAAGGGCTCGACCACCGAGACCCGCATCAAGCACAATTTCGGCATGGCGCGGCCTGAGGGCTACCGCAAGGCGGCGCGGCTGATGGAGCTGGCCGACCGCTTCTCGCTGCCCGTGATCTCGCTGGTCGACACCGCCGGCGCCTTCCCCGGCCTCGACGCCGAGGAGCGCGGCCAGGCCGAGGCGATCGCCCGCTCGACCGATGCGTGCCTGTCGCTCGGCGTGCCGAATGTCGCCGTCATCATCGGCGAGGGCGGCTCGGGCGGGGCCATCGCCATCGCCACCGCCAACCGGGTGCTCATGCTGGAGCATTCGATCTACTCGGTCATCTCGCCGGAAGGCGCGGCCTCGATCCTGTGGCGCGACACCGCCAAGGCACAGGAAGCGGCGATGAACATGAAGATCACCGCGCAGGATCTCGCGCGCTTCCACATCATCGACGGCATCATCCCCGAGCCGCCGGGCGGCGCGCATCGCGACCCGCTGGCGGCGATGAACGCCACCGGCGACGCCATCGAATCGGCGCTGACCGGGCTCGACGGGCTCGACGGCCCGGCGCTGCGCAAGGCGCGGCGCGAAAAATTCCTCGCCATCGGCCGCACGCTGTGAGCGCCGCCCCGCGCCGCTTGGTGGCCGGGGCGGGCTTGCGGTAAACTCGCGTCGGGGCTAACGCTTTGTATCGGTTCCGCGTGGGACCGGGGAGTATCGGGATTGAGCCTTTCGGCGTTTTCTCGGCAGACGATGGCGGGCGCGCGTCGCACGTCGTCGCAGACAGGGCCATTGCGTGCGTGGCCGGCGCGTCTGCGCCTCACGCTGATGGCCGGCTGCGCGGCGCTCGCGCTTGCCGCCTGCACGGGCGATGACGGTCCCGGCCCGCTCTCCAAGTCGATGGTGCTGTCGCCGAAGACGGTGGCGCTGATCCAGGAAAAGCAGATGGCGCCGACGAGCCCGATCGTCGTGCGCATCTACAAGGAAGAATCCGAGCTGGAGGTCTGGAAGGAGACCACCAGCGGCGAGTACGCGCTGCTCAAGACCTACCCGATCTGCCGCTGGTCCGGCGAATTGGGGCCGAAGGTCAAGGAGGGCGACCGCCAGGCGCCGGAGGGGTTCTATACGATCACCCCGGGCCAGATGAACCCGAACTCGCAATATTACCTCGCCTTCGACCTCGGCTTTCCCAATGCCTATGACAAGGCGCTCGGTCGCTACGGCTCGAACCTGATGGTGCATGGCGACTGCTCGTCACGCGGCTGCTACGCCATGACCGACGAGCAGATCCAGGAACTGTTCGTCCTCGGGCGTGAGAGCTTCAAGGGCGGGCAGCGCTCCTTCCAGGTGCAGGCCTATCCGTTCCGCATGACGGCCGACAACATGGTCCGTCACCGCAACAACCCGAACCTCGCCTTCTGGAAGATGCTGAAGGAAGGCAGCGATACGTTCGAGCTGACCAAGGCGCCGCCCAAGGTCGGCTACTGCGGCAAGAAATACGTCTTCAACGCCACGCCGACCGACCCGACGCAGAAGTTCCAGGCGGCGTTGCCCTGCCCGGACTACACGCTGCCGGAAGGGCTGGGCGAGGAGATCGCCGCCCGCCAGCAGGAGGTCGCCACCAAGATCGCCAGCGCCGGCTCGGGCGAGCCCGTCGCGCCGGTGAAGACCGGCAAGGATGGCGGGATGCACAAGGTGTTCCTCGCCAAGCTGCAGAACCCGGAGCTGAAGGCGCCCGGCTCGCTGCCGCCGGTGGTGAAGCCGCCGGGCAGCACCGAAGGCGTGGCGACCAATGAGCCCGCGCCGGAGGAGACGGTCGCGCTCGCCCAGGCCGATGTGGTGCCGACGCTCGCCAATGTGCCGCTGCCCGCGCCGCGCCCGAGTGATGCGCCCGCCGCCACCGCCGTGGCCGCCAGCGAGGCGCCGAGCCTGTTCGGTGCCCGCACCCCGGCCGCGACCGCACCGGGCACGCAGGTCGCCGCGCTCGAAGGCGGCGGCGGCTTCCTCGACAGCGTGAAAAGCCTGTTCGGCGGTTCCTCCGCCGCGCCGGCGGCGCCGACCTCCAACGCCGAGCCGGCGCCGAGCGCGGCGGCTCCCGCTGCCGCCACCCCGGCTCCGGCCGCTGCCGCTGCAACGGTGCCCGCCCCCTCGACGGCAGGCACTCCCGCGACGCCTGCTGCGGCGACGCCAGCGCCGGCCGCGTCGGGCTTCTCGCTCACCAGCCTGTTCAGCGGCCTCTCGCTGTCGAAGCCCGAGGCGGCGCCGGCGGCGACGGAGGCCCCGGCCGATGTGCCGATGCCTCCCGTCCGGCCGCCCGTGCCACAGGCGAGCGCGCGTCCCGCCGCGACCCCGGCGGCGCATAACGCCGCCCGCCCGGCCGCGACGCCGGTGGCCGCGCCCGCTGCCCCCGCTTCCCCGAGCTACGCCACGGTCCCGACACCGGCTGTCGCTTCGGAAACCCCGGTGCTGCGCCCCTCCGTCGCCGGCTCGGACAGCACGGGCGCGGCGCTCCCCGGCGCGACCATCCTCACCCCCGGCAGTTTCTCCTCGAGCGCCCAGTAGCGGTTGTAATCGCCGCATGGCGTCAAACGATCCCGGCGCTTCGGCCGGGATGACGGCTAGTGCCTCGTCATCCCGGACGGCCGCAGGCCGATCCGGGATCGCGTGCCGGTACGGTGCGTGCAGATGAGGGAATGCCGGTGAGCGACGTGCGGGTGAGGGCCTGCGGGGCACGATCCCGGCTCTGCGCTGCGCTTCGGCCGGGATGACGGATCGCCGGGGACGCGTGGCCGACCGGGGCGCGTGGCCACCGTAATGACCGCCCCGGCCGTTCAGGCGATCGCGGACGCGTGGATGCTGGCGATGCGCCAGCGGGCTCCCTCGCGCCGCCAGACGCGGGTGAAGCGCAGGGCGGCGGCGAAGGGCGCGCCGGCGGCGGTGCCCTCGGCCTCGACCCGTAGCCAGACGAGCATCGCGTCCGCGCCGAGGGGCGACAAGCGGTAGTCGGAGAATTCCAGCCGCGTGAGCGTCAGCATGCCGGTGCGGTGCAGGTCGAGATCCTGCTGCTTGGTCAAGAGCCGGCCGGCGCTGTCGATGAAGACGAGATCATCGGCCAGCAGCGCGTCGAGCGCGGATACGTCGCCGGCCAGCGCGGCGTCGCGCAGGCGGGCTTCAGTGGCCGCGACCTCGCTTCTGTCCCTGTCGGGGAGCGAGGCCGCGTCCACCGGCATCAGATGAACTTGCCGTGGCAGTGCTTGTACTTCAGACCCGAGCCGCAGGGGCAGGGCTCGTTGCGCCCGACGCGGCCCCAGGTGGCGGGGTCGTTCGGGTCACGCGGCTGGCCATTCTCGTCGACCGAGGGGGCGAGCGTTGCCCGCGCGGCGAACTCGGCATCGGCCAGCGCGAACTCGTCCTCGCCCGTATCGGCGTCGATATGGTGCGCGGCCATCGGCGGCAGGTCGTCCGCCGGCGGCTGGGTCATGATCTCCACCCGCATCATCTGGGCGGTGACCGCCTCGCGCAAATTGGCGAGCATGGCCTCGAAGAGCTGGAACGCCTCGGACTTGTACTCGTTCAGCGGGTCGCGCTGGGCATAGCCGCGCAGGCCGACCACCTGACGCAGATGGTCGAGCGTGACGAGGTGCTCGCGCCAGAGGTGATCGAGCGTCTGGAGAAGGATCGACTTCTCCACATAGCGCATGATCTCCGGGCCATATTTGGCGGCCTTGGCGGCCATGGCCTCGTCGGCCCGGCGCTGGATGCGCTCGCGCATCTCCTCGTCGGCGATGCCTTCCTCGGCGGCCCATTCCTTGACCGGCAGGTCGAGGCCGAGCACACCGCGCAGCGCCTCGGCGAGGCCATCGGTGTTCCACTGCTCGGGATAGGCGTTCGGCGGCACGAACTTCGTGACGAGATCGTCGATGACGCCATGGCGCATCTCCGCGACCGTCTCGGCCACGTCCTCGTCATGCATCAGCTCGATGCGCTGCTCGAAGACGACCTTGCGCTGGTCGTTCATCACGTCATCGTATTTCAGCAGGTTCTTGCGGATGTCGTAGTTGCGCGCCTCGACCTTCTGCTGCGCCTTTTCCAGCGCGCGGTTGATCCAGGGATGGACGATCGCCTCGCCCTCCTTGAGGCCGAGCTTCTGCAGCATGCCGTCGAGCCGGTCCGACCCGAAAATGCGCATCAGGTCGTCTTCCAGCGACAGGAAGAAATGCGAGTGGCCGGGGTCGCCCTGGCGGCCGGAGCGGCCGCGCAGCTGGTTGTCGATGCGCCGGCTCTCATGGCGCTCGGTGCCGATGACGTAGAGGCCGCCGGCTTCCAGCGCCTTCTTCTTCAGCCGGGCGATCTCGTCGCGGATGCGCTGCTCGGCCGCCACGCGCTCCTCGCCCTCGGCAAGGTGCGGCAGCTCGTGCTGGATGCGCATCTCGGCATTGCCGCCGAGCTGGATGTCGGTGCCGCGGCCGGCCATGTTGGTGGCGATGGTGATGGCGCCCGGCACGCCGGCCTGCGCGACGATGTAGGATTCCTGCTCGTGGTGGCGGGCGTTCAGCACCGCGAACACCTTGTCGTCCGCCGTGCCCTGATCGCCGTCATAGAGCGGGCGGAAGGCGTCGGGGTCGGAGAAGTCCTTCTGCTTGAAGCCGCGCTTCTTCAGCAGCTCCGCCAGCAGTTCCGACTTCTCGATCGAGGTGGTGCCGACCAGCACCGGCTGGCCGCGTCCCTTGCACTCGGTGATGAGGTCGATGATGGCGTTGTATTTCTCGGTGGCGGTCCGATAGACTTCGTCGTCATCGTCGACGCGCTGCACCGGCAGGTTGGTCGGGATTTCGACCACTTCGAGATTGTAGATGTCCTGGAACTCGGCCGCTTCGGTGTTCGCCGTGCCGGTCATGCCGGCCAGCTTCTCATACATGCGGAAATAGTTCTGGAAGGTGATGGAGGCGAGCGTCTGGTTCTCGGGCTGAACCTGCACGCGCTCCTTGGCTTCCAGCGCCTGGTGCAGGCCTTCCGAATAGCGGCGGCCCGGCATCATGCGGCCGGTGAACTCGTCGATGATGACGACTTCATTGTTGCGGACGATGTAGTCCTTGTCGCGCTGGAACAGCGTGTGGGCCCGCAGCGCCTGGTTGACGTGATGGACGACCGAGACGTTCTCGATGTCGTAGAGGCTCTCGCCCTTGAGCAGGCCGGCTTCGCGCAGCAGGGTCTCCATCTTCTCCATGCCGGCTTCGGTCATGGCGACGGAGCGCTGCTTCTCGTCGACCTCGTAATCCTCCTTCGACAGCTTGGGAATGTAGGTGTCGATGGTGTTGTAGAAATCCGAGCGGTCGTCGAGCGGGCCGGAGATGATGAGCGGGGTGCGCGCCTCGTCAATCAGGATCGAGTCGACCTCGTCGACCACGGCGAAGAAGTGCGGGCGCTGGACCATCTGGTTCAGCTCGTACTTCATGTTGTCGCGCAGATAGTCGAAGCCGAGCTCGTTATTGGTCGCGTAGGTCACGTCGCAGGCATAGGCCGCGCGGCGCTCATTGTCGTCCATGCCGTGATGGATGATGCCGACGGTGAGGCCAAGGAAGCGGTAGACGCGCCCCATCCATTCCGCGTCGCGCTTGGCGAGGTAGTCGTTCACGGTGACGACGTGGACGCCCTTGCCGGTCAGCGCGTTGAGATAGACCGGGCCGGTCGCCACCAGCGTCTTGCCTTCGCCGGTGCGCATCTCGGCGATGCCGCGCTCATGCAGCACCATGCCGCCGATGAGCTGTACGTCGAAATGCCGCTGCCCGAGGGCGCGCTTGGCCGCCTCGCGCACCGTGGCGAAGGCGGGGATGAGCAGGTCGTCGAGGCTGGCGCCATTGGCGAGCTGTTCGCGGAAGGTGACGGTGCGCGCGCGCAGCTCGTCATCCGTGAGCGCGATCAGCTCCGGTTCGAGCGCATTGATGGCGGCGACCTTCGGCCGGTAGCCGCGCACGCGGCGTTCATTGGCCGATCCGAAGAGCTTTCGCGCGAGAGCGCCGAACATGAGGTATCCAATCCGTGTCCCGCCAGGGGCCGAAACCGGATCGCGGCGGTGACGGGCCACCGGATCCTGTGCGCACGTCCCGCGCGAGCGCAAGGGCCGGATCTCATCGAGACCCCATTTGCGGCTGAAATGGGTCCGGAAGTTCTGGCCGCTGCGACACCCATGCGGGGCGTCCCGTCACATAAATGCGAGCGCCGGGGAGCCCCCGCGACGCCTGCCACACTTATGAACGGGTTTGGGGGTTGTCAATCGCGTGCCGGACGACAGCTCTTGTCCTGCGACGCCATTCACCTTGCGTGAGGCACGTCGCGGGCTGTGCCGCCGCCCGGCTGCGTGCCGGGTTCGTCCGGCCGTGACCATCCTACCGGCTTGCAACCTGGCGCCGACTGGGCCAGCTTTCGCCGCCCATGCGGACAACCGCCATTTGAGGAACGCTCCATGACTCGCCATCGCCCGCACGCCGTGCTCCAGGCGACCTTCCGTCCCGCCGCCGGTCTCGTGCGCGCCGGACTTCTCGCCGCGCTCGTCGGCGTTGCCGCGCTTCCGGCGCTCCCGGCCCTGGCGCAGACGGCCCCCGCCGCTCCGGCCACGGCGGCTGCCACCACGGGCGACAACCCGGTGCTCGCCATCGTCAACGGCACGGAAATCCGCCGCAGCGACCTGACCGCCGCCGCCGAGGAACTGGGCCCGAATCTGCCGCAGCAGATCCAGGGCGCGGCGCGCGATGAATATGTGCTCGGCTTCCTCATCGACCTGACCGCCATGGCGCAGGCCGCCGAGGCCGACAAGCTGGCCGACACCCCGGCCTTCAAGCAGCAGTACGAGTTCATCCGCAAGCGCCTGCTCATGCAGGCCCTGCTGGAGAAGGCCACCAAGGCCGCGCTGACCGACGCCGCTTTCCAGCAGACCTATGAGGATGCGGTGAAGCAGCAGAAGCCGGAAGAGGAAGTGCACGCCCGCCACATCCTGTTCCGCGCCGACCCGAACGATCCCAAGGCGCAGGCCGAGGCCGAGAAGAAGGCCAAGGACGTCGAGGCCCAGCTCAAAAAGGGCGCCGACTTCGCCAAGCTCGCCAGCCAGCTGACCGAAGACCCGTCCGGCAAGGAGGATGGCGGCGATCTCGGCTTCTTCACCAAGGAGCAGATGGTGCCGGAATTCGCCGAGGTGGCCTTCACCCTGAAGCCGGGCGAAGTGTCCCAGCCGGTGAAGACCCAGTTCGGCTGGCATGTCATCAAGGTTGACGAGAAGCGCACCAAGCCGGTGCCGACCCTCGCCGAGGTGAAGCCGCAGATCGAGCAGTTCCTCGCCCAGAAGGCGCAGGCCGAGACCGTGCAGAAGATCCGCGAGGCCGCCAAGGTGGAAAAGACCGCCGCCGCGCCGAAGCCCGCCGATCTCGTCACCCCGCCCGCCGGCGCCGCCGCCCCGGCCGCCCCCGCCGCCCCGGCGCAGTGACCCTTCGGTCCTGACAACGACCAAGGCCCCGGCCCGCAAGGACCGGGGCCTTAGCTTTGTGGCCCGCCCCGATGCGCTCCCGTCTTGCGGATGTCGCGCTTCTCGGGCACAGGGTCTTGCCTGTTTTCCGCCCCGTTAGCGCTACTTGCCGAGTCCCCGCCATGGCCCACGACGCCCCCGTCTCGCCGCTTGCCCCGAAGACCACGCCGAAAGTCGGCCCGGTCGCCGGCGTGCGCTTTGCCACCGCCGCCGCGGGCATCCGCTACAAGGGGCGCACCGATGTGCTGCTGCTGGCGCTGGACGAGGGAACGACGGTGGCCGGCGTGTTCACCAAGTCGAAGTGCCCCTCGGCCCCGGTGGAATGGTGCCGGGCGAACCTGCCCAAGGGCACGGCGCGCGCGCTGGTGGTGAATTCCGGCAACGCCAATGCCTTCACCGGCCAGAAGGGTCGCGAGGCGACGGCGCTGACGGCGAAGATCGCCGCCAAGGCGCTGGGCTGCGCCGAGGACGAGATCTATCTCGCTTCCACCGGCGTGATCGGCGAGCCGCTGGACGCCACCAAATATGAGGGCGTGCTGGACGAGACCGCCACGCGCCTCGCGCCGCTGCCCTGGATCGACCCGGCCAAGGCGATCATGACCACCGACACCTTCCCCAAGCTCGCCACCGCGACGGTGAAGATCGACGGCGTGCCGGTGACCATTGCCGGCATCGCCAAGGGCGCCGGCATGATCGCGCCGGACATGGCGACCATGCTGTCCTTCGTCTTCACCGACGCGCCGATTGCCGCGCCCGCTCTGCAGGCGCTGCTCTCCAAGGGCGTGACCGACAGCTTCAACGCCGTCACCATCGACGGCGACACCTCGACCTCGGACACGCTTCTGCTCTTCGCCACCGGCGCGGCGGCCAAGAACGGCGCGCCCACCATCACCGACGCGAAGGATCCGCGCCTCTCCCGCTTCCGCCGCGCGCTGCAGGGCGTGCTGGCCGATCTTGCCGAGCAGGTGGCGCGCGATGGCGAGGGCGCGCGCAAGCTGGTGCGCATCACCGTCTCCGGCGCGACCTCGAAGAAGTCGGCGCGGCGCATCGCCATGTCGATCGCCAATTCGCCGCTGGTGAAGACGGCGGTGGCCGGCGAGGACGCCAATTGGGGCCGCATCGTCATGGCGGTGGGCAAGGCGGGCGAGCCGGCCGAGCGCGACCGCCTCTCCATCTCCTTCGGCGGCATCCGTGTCGCCCATGAGGGCGCGCGCGACCCGGCCTATGACGAGGCCGAGGTCTCCGCCTATATGAAGAACGACGTGATCGACATCGGCGTCGATATCGGCCTCGGGCGTGGCACGGACCGGGTGATGACCTGCGATCTCACCAAGGAATATGTCGCCATCAACGGCGATTACCGCTCCTGAGGGGGAAGGAACCCGGTCATGAAGCTCGTTCTGGTCGCCGCTGTCGCGCTGGTCGATGAAGATGACCGGGTGCTCCTGAGCGAGCGCCCCGAGGGCAAGCAGCTCGCCGGCCTGTGGGAGTTTCCCGGCGGCAAGGTGGAGCCCGGCGAGCGGCCGGAGGAATGCCTGATCCGCGAACTCGCCGAGGAACTGGGCATCACGGTGACGGAGCCGTGCCTCGCCCCGCTGACCTTCGCCAGCCATACCTATGAGACCTTCCAGCTCCTCATGCCGCTCTGGGTCTGCCGGCGCTGGGAGGGCACGCCGCAGGGCCGCGAGGGCCAGCGCCTCGCTTGGGTGAAGCCGGGCAAGCTGCGCGACTACCCCATGCCACCCGCCGACGAGCCGCTGATCCCGGTGCTGCTCGACCTGCTCGGGCCGGGCCGCTAGGCCGAGCGGGGAGCGCCGTAAGGCTTCGCCGCCGCCCGCGACCCGCGCCACCTTTCACCGGCGAAACCCAAGTTGTTTTGCCGGCCCGCGCGATCTCGCCGATGGAGGGTGCCCCTGCGATAGCCGGAGAGCGCCCATGACCACGCCGATCACGACGCCCGTTCCCGACGCCACCGATGCCCGCACCCACATGCAGAGAATGCTGGCGGGTGATCTCTACCACGCGGCGGACCCGGAGATTCAGGCGGCGCAGGAGGCCAGCTTCCGCTGGATGGCGCGCTATAATGGCGCGCTCGGCGCCCCGCAGGCCGCGCGCGACGCGTTGCTGGCCGAGCGGCTCGGCGCGGTCGGCGCCGGCGCGGTCATCCGCCCGCCTTTCCATTGCGATTACGGCTTCAACATCTTCCTCGGCGAGGGGGTGTTCCTCAATTTCAACTGCGTGATCCTCGACGTGGTGCGCGTCACCATCGGCGCGAAGACGCAGATCGGGCCGGCCGTGCAGATCCTCACCGGCGACCACCCGCGCGACCCGGCGACCCGCGCGACGGGGCTGGAATTCGGCCGCCCGATCAGCATCGGCGCCAATGTGTGGATCGGCGCGGGCGCCATGATCCTGCCGGGCGTCACGGTGGGCGACGACGCGCTGATCGGTGCCGGCGCGGTGGTGACGCGCGACGTGCCGTCCGGCGCTACCGTGGTCGGCAATCCCGCGCGGGCGCGCTGAGGGGCGGCCTTCGGGCGGAACCCGCGCCGATCCTATCCGTTGCTCCCATACACTCATCAGGGAGGACGCGAGAATGATCGACCCGAACGGCATCGACCCGCCCGTCACGCCCGACCCCAACGGGCCGGACATTCCCCCGCCGCCCGGCAGCCCCGAGCGTCCGCCGACGCCGGTGGAAGCGCCCGACATGCCCGACACCGGGCCGGATATTCCCCCGCCCGGTCCCGATGTGCCGGAGATCGCCCCCGGCGATACCCCGCCGGAAATCGCCCCGGACCTGCCGCCCATCGGCGACCCGCCGACGCGGATGTGAGGGGCGGGCGCCTATTGCGCGCCCGGCAGCTTGCCTTCCGGCACCTGCAGCGCCTCGGCGAGCCGCATCTTGGCGGAGCCGGGGCGCAGCGGTTTCTGCTGGCTCTCATGCGGGGCCCAGCCGGACACCCAGGCGATCTCGAACGTCGCGCGCAGCCGTCCGTCCGGGTCGGCGAATCGTTCGGCATAGACCTCGAACAGCCGCGTCAGCGTCTTGCGGGTGAGCGGCGTGCGGCGGCGGTCGGTGAGCGGGTTGGCGGCGCCCATGCGGCGCAGATCGTAGAGCAGTGCCAGCGGGTTGCCATAGCGCACCACCACGCGGTCGACATCGGTGACCGGCAGGGCGAGGCCGGCGCGCTGGATGAGCCCGCCAATGTCGCGCAAATCGGCGAAGGGGGCGACCCGCGGCGAGATGCCGCCCAGCGTGTCGCTCTCGGCGATGGCAAAGGCCTCGCGCAGCTCCATCAGCGTGCCCGCGCCGAACAGGCAGGCGAGCAGCAGCCCGTCCGGGCGCAGCGCGCGGCGGATCTGCGCGAGCACGCCGGGCAGATCGTTCACTGTCTGCAGGGCGAGGGCGGAGACCACGAGATCGAGCGAGGCGGGGGCGAAGGGCAGCATCTCCGGGTCGATCACCGCGTCGACATCCACGCGCTCGGCCGGGCCGAAACTGTGCAGCCGGCCGACCATGCCGGAGCCGGCGAGTTGGCGCGCCAGAGCCGTGCCGGGCGTGCCGAGATCGGCGGCCACCGCGAAGTGCCGCTTCACCGCGCCGAGCCGGTCCACCAGATCCTCCGTCACGCGGTCGAGCAGGAAGGTTTCCGGCCCGAGGGCGAGCGCCCGGCGGCGGCGGGCGGCAAGCGTTGACGGATCGAAGACGGCGATGGGACCGGACATGGACGTGCTCCTCGCGGCCAGCCATAGAGCCCGACCGGCGCCGGGTCAAAGCGGGACAGGCCGACGGCGCCAAGGGCCTGCTCCCCTGGCGCTCCACATGGTAGGCTGCCCGCCCATGGACAACCCGCCCGCGCCCGATCTGGTGCCGGAAGGCACGCCGGCTGCGTTCGCCCGCCTCGCGCGGCGCGGCGGCGGGCTTGCGCGCGCGCTCGGGCGGGGGCTGATCGACGCGGCGCTGCCGCCGGTCTGCATGGCCTGCCGGGGCGCGGTGGATGCGCCCGGCTGCCTGTGCGCGGCCTGCTGGAGCCGGATGGACTTCATCACCGCCCCGCTCTGCGACCGGCTGGGCATTCCGCTGGCCTATGCCGCTGACGTCGGCTTCGACGGCGCGCGGCGGGCGCCGCTCTCGGCGCTGGCGCTGTCCGATCCGCCGGCCTATGGCCGCGCCCGCGCCGTCGCCGCCTATGGCGACGTGGCGCGCGACCTGATCCATGGCCTGAAATATGCCGACCGGCTGGACCTCGCCGCTCCGCTGGGCGCGATGATGGGCCGGGCGGGGGCGGAGGTGCTGGAGGGCGCGCAGGCGCTCGTGCCCGTCCCGCTCCATGGGCTGCGGCTGTTCCGCCGGCGCTTCAACCAGTCGGCGGCGCTGGCGCAGGGGGTGGCAAAGGTTTCGGGCGTGCCGGTGCGCCATGGACTGCTGGAGAGGGCCCGGCGCACCACGCCTCAAGTCGGCCTCGACCGGGCGGCGCGCCTGCGCAATGTCGCCGGCGCCTTCCGCGTGCCGGAAGCGGCGCGCGGCGAAGTGGCGGGCCGGGCGCTCATTCTGGTGGATGACGTGCTCACCACCGGCGCGACGCTTGATGCCTGCGCCAAGGCCCTGCTGCGCGCCGGCGCCGCCCGTGTCGACGTGCTGGTGTTTGCCCGGGTTGTTGACGGCGTGCCCGCGCCCATATCATAGGAAAATCACCCGCTTCGGGCCGGTCGCCGGGAGGCTCCCATGTCGCAGATCGAAGTCTACACCACCTATAGCTGCCCCTATTGCCACGCCGCGAAGGATCTCCTGACGCGCAAGGGCGCCGCCTATTCCGAGATCAACGTGACCGGCGATGCGCAGGCGCGCTCGGCCATGTCGGCCCGGGCGAACGGGCGCACCAGCGTGCCGCAGATCTTCATTGACGGTCGGCATGTCGGGGGCTGCGACGACCTTTACGCGCTGGAAGAAGCCGGCGAACTCGACGCGCTGCTCGCGGCGCGCTGATCCTCCTGTTCAGGTGCTGACATGACCGACCTATCCCCGGCCTCCGCCCCCCGCCCGCTGCATCTCGGCGCCTCGTTCAAGGCCGCGCTGGTGCAGATGCGCACGGGCAAGAGCATCGCCGCCAATGTGGAGGCGGCCTCCGCGCTGATCCGCGCGGCGGCGGGGGAGGGCGCGACCTATATCCAGACGCCGGAAATGACCGGCACGATGGAGGAAAATCGCGAGACGCTGTTCGCCGGCCTGCACCCGGAGGAGACCGATACCGCGCTTGCCGCCTTCCGCGCGCTGGCGGCGGAGTTGAAGGTTCACCTGCATATCGGCTCGCTGGCGATCCGCGCGAGCGAGCACCGCGCCGCCAACCGCTCCTTCCTCATCGGGCCGGATGGCGCCATCGCCGCGCGCTACGACAAGATCCATATGTTCGACGTCGATCTGCCCAATGGCGACGTCTACCGCGAATCGGCCGCCTACCGGCCGGGCGAGCTCGCCGTGGTGGCGGATCTGCCGGAGATCCGGCTCGGCTTCACCATCTGCTACGATCTGCGCTTCCCGGCACTGTTCCGCGCGCTGGCCGAGGCTGGGGCGGGCATGATCGCGGCGCCTGCCGCTTTCACCCAGATCACCGGCGAGGCGCATTGGCATGTGCTCTTGCGCGCCCGCGCCATCGAGACCGGCTGCTTCGTGCTCGCCTCGGCGCAGGGCGGCACGCATGAGAATGGCCGCAAGACCTTCGGCCACAGCCTCATCATCGACCCGTGGGGCACGGTGCTGGCCGAGGCCGGCGCGGAGCCGGGCTACATCACCGCCGAGATCGACCCGGCCAAGGTCGCGGCGGTGCGCGCGCGTATCCCCTCGCTGCAGCATGGCCGCCGCTTCGAGCTGGTGATGCCGGCGGAGACGGGCCGGCTGCATGTCGTCGCGGCCGAGGACGCCGTGGGGGACGTGTCTGGGGATGCGGCATGATCCTCTACCGCCTGCGCTGCGAGCGGGACCATGATTTCGAGAGCTGGTTCCGCGATTCCTCCGCCTATGACGACCAGAAGGCGCGCGGGCTCGTGACGTGCCCGGCTTGCGGCTCGGTAAAGGTGGAGAAGGCGATCATGGCGCCGGCACTCGGGCGCGGCACGCGGAAATTCGCTGCGGAACCGGCTGAGCCAGTGGCCGAGGCGCCGCCGGCTTCTGTGCCGGCCGTGGCGGCCCCGGCCGCGCCGGTGGCGCTGATGGGCGAGGCGGAGCAGAAGCTGCGCGCCATGCTGCGCGCGGTGCGCGAGCATGTGGTCGCCCATTCCGACTATGTCGGCCCCGACTTCGCCAGCCATGCGCGGCGGATGCATGAGGGCGAGGAGGAGCCGCGCCCGATCTATGGCGAGGCAAGCCCCGCCGAGGTGCGCGCGCTGATCGAGGACGAGATCGAGGTGCTGCCGCTCCCGGTACTGCCGGACGAGCGGAACTGAGGGGCGGCAATCGTCATCCCGGACGGTCCGCAGGACCGAGCCGGGATCGCGGGCCGAATGGGGAGCGATCCCGGCTCTGCGTGTCGCTTCGGCCGGGATGACGGCGTTCTTGTCAGGAGCCGCCGGGCGGTTCAGTTCGCCGCCATCGCCTTGTCGATTTCCGGGATCAGCCGGGCCTTGAGGCCCTCGGCATCAATCGGGCCGATATATTTGTAGACGATCCGCCCGTCGCGGCTGACGACGAAAGTCTCCGGCACGCCATAGACGCCCCAGTCGATCGCCGTGCGCCCGTTCGGGTCGACGCCCACCGCCGCATAGGGGTTGCCGAAGCGGCCGAGGAAGCGGCGGGCGTTCTCCGCGTCGTCCTTGTAGTTGAGGCCGACGAGACGGAAGCCCTTCATCTGCGAGAGCTGGACGAGGAAGGTATGCTCGTCGCGGCAGGGCACGCACCAGGAGGCGAAGACGTTCAGTACCGTCACCTCGCCCTTCAGGTCCGCGGAGGTGAGGCCGGGCACCGGTGCGCCGTCACGCGACAGGCCGTCCAGCGGGGCGAGGTCGAGCGCGGGCGCGGTGCGGCCGATCAGGGCGGAGGGCACGCGCGAGGGATCGCCGGAGAACAACCGGCCATAGAACAGCGCGGCGAGTGCGAGAAAGAGCACGAGGGGCAGCAGCACCAGCAGCCGACGGCGCGGTGCGGCGGGCGCGGGTTCGGGCGCGCTCATCGGTCGCGTCCCGCCGAGCGGCGGCGCACGCCGCGCGCATCCATCTCGTCCAGCCGCCGGCGCACCGAGCGCCCTTGCAGCACCGTGGACAGCGCGAGCGCGCCCAGCGCCAGCGCGCTCACCCCATAGGAGGCGAGGATGAAGAACCCGTGCTCACCGAGCATTACGCGACCTCAGGCATAGGCGGCCTCGGCCGCGGCGCGGGCTTCGAGCGCGCGCAGGCGCCGGCGCAGGATCTCGGTGCGCATCGCCGCCATGTGCAGCGCGAGCATGAGCAGGGTGAAGCCGGTGGCGCAGAGGAGCAGCGGCCAGAGCAGGCTGGGATGGATCGTCGGCCCGTCCATGCGGAAGACGGAGGCCGGCTGGTGCAGCGTGTTCCACCAGTCCACCGAGAACTTCACGATGGGCACATTGACGAAACCGACCAGCGACAGCACCGCGGCGGCGCGGCCGGCCTGATTGGGATCCTCGATCGCCGAGCGCAGCGCCAGCAGGCCGAGATAGAGCAGCAGCAGGACGAGCATCGAGGTGAGGCGCGCGTCCCATACCCAATAGGTGCCCCACATGGGCCGGCCCCAGAGCGAGCCGGTGACGAGGCAGAGGAAGGCGAACACCGCTCCGATGGGCGCCATCGCCTTGTGCGCGACATCCGCCAGCGGGTGGCGCCAGACGAGGATGCCGAGCGCGGACAGCGCCAGCAGCGAGTAGCCGAACATGGCGAGCCAGGCGAAGGGCACATGGATGTACATGATCTTCACCGTCTCGCCCTGCTGGTAATCAGCGGGCGCGAGCCAGGCGAGATAAAAGCCGATGGCGAGGGTGACGAGGGCGGCGCCGCTCAGCCATGGCAGCACCCGCCCGGAGAGGGCGAGGAAACGGGTGGGATTGGCAAGGTCCATCAGCGCCATGGGGCGGTTCTAATCCGGCGCGGGCGCAGCGGCAACTCGCCCGCCATGCGTCACATTGCGGATGGGGCCACAGGATGGTCACAACTCGACGATTAAAGCGGTGGATCGCGCGAGCAGGGAATCGTTTCCATGGCATCTTCGAGGGCAGGCGGATCACTCATTATCCGCATGGGGTGTCTGTGCTGTGTTGCGGCCGTCACCGTTGCCGCCACGCCGGGTATGGCCCGGTCGACCCGCGACGAAATGATGCTGCTGGAGCCGTCCGAGCGCATTGAGCAGGTGTGCAACACCAAGGCGATGGGCGAGGTCCAGCGCAGCAAGGGCCTGCACCCGGACGAGATGGTGGCCTATGCCTATCGCGATCCGCAGGTGAAGGGCTGGCGCATCAAGGCGCCGGGTGCCGCCGTGCGCAGCGGCAGCACCTGGTATCACCTCGCCTATGATTGCGAGACCGAGCATGACGGGCTCGACGTGAAGAGCTTCACCTTCACCCTCGGCGCGGCGATCCCGACCAGCGAATGGGGCGCGCATTATCTCGTTGCGCCCTGACCGGCGTGCCGCTCACCAGGAGGTGAGGGCGCGCAGCTGCGGGGTCTTCTTGTCGAGATGATCCGACATGCGGGCGAGCAGCCGGTCGAGCAGTTCGACCGCCTCGCCCACCGCCGGCCCCTTGTTGAGCATCACGCATTCGGCGCGGGCGGCCATGGCGGCGTCCGTCATCTCGCCGCGCGAGGGCACGCCGTCGCGCACCAGATCCTCCAGCACCTGCGTCGCCCAGATGGTCGGCACCGCCGCCGCCTCGCAGATCCACAGCAGCTCTTCCTGCATTTCGGCGAGGCGCTCGAAGCCGATCTCGGCGGCGAGGTCGCCGCGCGCGATCATCACGCTGAACCCACCACGCCGGGCGGCGCGGGCGATGAGCGCGGGCAGGTTGGTCACCGCCTCCGGCCGCTCGATCTTCGCCATGAGACCGAGCGTATGTGTCCGTCCACCGCCATGGCGGGCGATGGCTTCATCGAGCAGGTCGATGTCTTCCGGCCGGCTGACGAAGGAATAGCCGACCATGTCGGCGCAGTCGATGACGGTGGCCAGGTCGGCGTCGTCCTTGTCGGTGAGCGGGGCGAGGCCGAGGGCGGTGTCCGGCAGGTTGAGGCCCTTTTCCGGCTTCAGCTTGGTGCCGGCGGCGCGGGCGTGGCGCACGCGGATCACCGCCTCACCGTCGCTGACGCTTTCCACCACGCCCTCGATCTTGCCGTCGTCATAGCGCACGCGGTCGCCGACGCTGAGGCGGGTGACGATCTCCGGCAGCGAGACGGCCGCGCTGTAGGGCACGGCCTCGTCGATTCGCGGCTCGCCGCCGGCCACCAGCCGGAAGGCGTCGCCGGTCATCAGGCGGCCGTTGGGCTTGCCCTTCTTCATCGGCAGCACGGCGCCGGTGCGGATCTTCGGCCCGGCAATGTCCATCAGCACGGTGATGCGCCGGCCAAGCGTCTCGCCGGCGGCGCGTGCATGGGCCGCCATGGCGCGCCAGGCGGCGGCATCGTCATGGGCGCAGTTTATGCGGGCGATGTCCATGCCGCGCCGGGCGAGGGCGAGGAGGAAGTCCGGGTCGCCCGCCGCCTCGCTGGGCAGCGTGACCATGATGCGGGTGGCGCGGCCCTGCGGCTCCGGGCCGAGCGCGGCCTGCGCCGCTGCATCGAGACGGGCGGCGCCGGCGAAGAAGTCGGGCGCGTCCGGCCGGGGCAGGGGCGATTCGCGGCCGGCCAACGCGGCCAGCGCGACGATCACCGCGTCGAGCGTCGGGATGACGCGGCTCTCCAGCCGGCCGAGCGAGGACAGGCCCCGGCGCATGAGCTGGCGCTGGAGCGGGCGCAGATCATGCCGGCGTACCGCGAGGTAATGGGCGAGATTGGTGAGGGCCGCATCCGGCCGCCCGGCCGCGTCGGCGAAGGCGTGGAGGCGCGGCTCCGATTCCGCCAGCACGGCCGCGCGCAAAGCGAGGACGGCGTCCATCAGCCCGCTGTCGTCGAGCGTGTCGAGCTGGTCGGCGGTCAAGGCGAGGTGCATGGTCATCGGTGCTTTTCCTGCGAGGTTGCGCCTAGGCTAGGCCGCTGCTGTTACGCCGCCGTGACCTTGATCATGAGCCGGCAATGCGCGACCTGGAGGGGCGAAACGGGCGCGAAACTTGACTTTGCGGCCGTCCGCGCCTAACAGACCGGCATCCTCGCATAACCCGCGAGCCGATCCGCCGCCTGGGCCTTGAGCCCGGAGGTCAACGCCCGACAGCGCGATGCGCCCTCGGGCGCCATTTGGCTTTGGGTACATCGATGCGAGAACGGAGCTGAGCGAACGCATGTTCGATTCATTGAGCGACCGCCTTGGCGGCATACTCGACCGGCTGAAACGACGCGGCGCCCTCACCGAGGCCGACGTGAACGAGGCCATGCGCGAGGTGCGCCGGGCGCTGATCGAGGCGGACGTCGCGCTCGATATCGTCCGCTCCTTCACCGACCGGGTGCGCACGCGCGCGGTGGGTGCCGAAGTCATCAAGTCGGTCACCCCCGGCCAGATGGTGGTGAAGATCGTCCATGACGAACTCATCGCCATGCTCGGCTCCGACGCCAAGCCGATCGACCTCGAAGCCGCCCCGCCGGTGCCGGTGCTGATGGTCGGCCTTCAGGGCTCGGGCAAGACCACCTCGACCGCCAAGATCGCCAAGCGCCTGTCCGAACGGGGCAACCGCAAGGTGCTGATGGCCTCGCTCGACACGCGCCGCCCGGCGGCGATGGAGCAGCTGGCCACGCTCGGCACGCAGGTGAACGTCGCCGCCCTGCCGATCGTCGCCGGCCAGTCGGCCGTGCAGATCGCCCGCCGTGCCATGGAGGCCGCCCGCCTCGGTGGCTATGACGTGGTGATGCTCGACACCGCCGGCCGCGTCACGCTCGACGAGGCGCTGATGGCCGAGGTCGCCGAGGTCAAGGCGGCGACCAACCCGCATGAAGTGCTGCTGGTCGCCGACAGCCTCACCGGCCAGGACGCGGTGAACACCGCCAAGGCGTTCGACGAGCGCGTCGGCCTGACCGGCATCGTGCTGACCCGTGCCGATGGAGACGGGCGCGGTGGTGCCGCCCTTTCCATGCGCGCCGTCACCGGCAAGCCGATCAAGCTGCTCGGCACCGGCGAAAAGATGGACGCGCTGGAGGATTTCGATCCCCGCCGCGTCGCCGGGCGCATTCTCGGCATGGGCGACGTGGTGTCGCTCGTCGAGAAGGCAGTCGAGAACATTGACGCCGAAAAGGCGATGGCCGCCGCCGAGCGGATGCGCAAGGGGCAGTTCGACCTCGACGATCTGCGCATGCAGCTCGACCAGATGGAGAAGCTCGGCGGCCTTGGCGGGCTGATGGGCATGCTCCCCGGCGTCGGCAAGATGAAGAACCAGCTCGCCGCCTCCGGCATGAATGACGGCGTGCTGAAGCGGCAGAAGGCGATTATCGATTCGATGACCAAGAAGGAGCGGCGCAACCCGAAGCTGCTCGACGCCTCCCGCCGCAAGCGCATCGCCAGCGGCTCCGGCACCAAGGTCGAGGACGTCAACCGCCTGATGAAGATGCACCGCCAGATGGCGGACATGATGAAGGCGATGGGCGCCAACGCCGCCGGCAAGCGCGGCGGGCCGATGGCGGGTCTCGCCTCGATGTTCGGCCTCGGCGGCGGTGGCGGCATGGGCGGGGGTATGCCGAGCCCTGAACAGCTCAAGCAGCTCGCCGAGAAGATGCCCGGCGGCGGCAAGGGATTGGGCGGACCGGGGGGCGGCCTGCCCAACCTGCCGCCGAATTTCCCCGGCGGCTTCCCCGGTCTCGGCAAGCCGGGCGGGCTTCCGGGCCTGCCCGGCTTTCCGCCGAAGAAGAAGTGACGGCCCGATGAATTGACCCCTTTGCCGTCATCCCGGACGGCGCCTCAAGCGCCGATCCGGGATCGTTCCCCCGCCCTGGCGGAAAGCGATCCCGGATCTGCGTTCGCTGCGCTCTCTGCATCCGGGATGATGGCTGAAACCGACAACACGAACCCGACTTACTGAAAGGAAGACCCCATGTCCCTCAAGATCCGTCTCGCCCGTGGCGGCGCCAAGAAGCGTCCTTACTACCGCATCGTCGTTGCCGACTCGCGCTCCCCGCGCGATGGCCGCTTCATCGAGAAGATCGGCACCTTCGATCCGCTGAAGCCCAAGGACGCCGCTGACCGCTTCACCCTCGACGTCGAGAAGGCCAAGGCCTGGCTCGCCAAGGGCGCCCAGCCGACCGACCGCGTCGCCCGCTTCCTCGACAGCCTCGAGCTGGTGAAGCGCGAAGCCCGCAACAACCCGGAGAAGGCCGTCCCCGGCAAGAAGGCGCAGGAGCGCGCTGCCGAAGCCGCCAAGATCGCCGCTGCCGCCGAAGCCGCTGCCGCCGCTGCTGCCGCCCCTTCGGCGGAGTGAGGCGACCGGCCTGAGCCGGCGTCCGCGCCGGCTTTATCTCTCCCCCGCGGGGGAGGTCGACCTGAAGGGCCGGGTGAGGGGGCGTCGCCACGCGGCCGCCCCTCACCCAAACCCTCTCCCCGGCGGGGAGAGGGTTGTTACCCCACGTTGGATGGTGCCCATGCCGACCGACCGCATCATGCTTGCCCGCATCGGCGCCCCGCATGGGGTGAAGGGCGAGGTGCGGCTGTTCATCTTCGCGGATGATCCCGACGCCTTGACCGATTACGCGCCGCTGACCGACGAGGCCGGCACGCGCGTCTTCCGCATCGCGTCGATGCGGCCGGGCAAGGAACACTTCGTCGCCCGTCTGGAAGGCGTTTCGACCCGCGAGGCGGCCGAGGCGCTGACCAATACCGGGCTCTATGTCGCCCGCGACCTCCTGCCCCCGCCGGAGGACGAGGATGATTTCTACCAGGCCGACCTGATCGGGCTCAAAGCCGTCACCACCGCGGGCGAGGCCTTCGGCAAGGTGGTCGCGGTGCATGATTTCGGCGCCGGCGACATTCTGGAAATTTCGCCCGAGGGTGGCGGCAAGACGATCATGCTGCCCTTCACCCGCGCCGTGGTGCCGAGCGTCGACATCAAGGCCGGTCGGCTCACCGTCGAGCCGGGCGACTGGGCGGTCGAGGAAGCCCCGCCGCCGGAGGCGGACCGGGGATAGTCTGTCGTCATCCCGGCCAAGCGAAGCGCAGAGCCGGGATCGCGCGCCGTAAGGATCATCTCTCACGCGATCCCGGATATGGCCTGAGGCCATTCCGGGATGACGCCCGGACGACGTTGGCCACCGGATCGGAACCCCTGCCATGTGGCGCGCCTCCCTCGTCACCATCTTCCCCGACATGTTTCCCGGCCCGCTCGGCCTGTCGCTGGCCGGGCGTGCGCTGGGGCAGGGGGCGTGGGGGCTGGAGACGGTCGACCCGCGCGATCATGCCACCGACCGGCACCGCTCCGTGGACGACACCCCGGCCGGTGGCGGGCCGGGCATGGTGATGCGGGTGGATGTGCTCGCCCGTGCCATTGACGCCGCCGCGCCCGAGGGCGACACCCGCCCGCGCCTGCTCATGACCCCGCGCGGTGCGCCGCTGACGCAGAAGCGCGTGCGCGAACTCAGCGCCGGGGAGGGCGTCGTCATCGTCTGCGGCCGGTTCGAGGGGGTGGATGATCGCCTCGTCGCCGCGCGCGGGCTGGAAGAAGTCTCTGTCGGCGATGTGGTGCTGTCGGGTGGGGAGATCGGCGCGCTGGTGCTGCTCGACGCCTGTGTGCGGCTGCTGCCGGGGGTGATGGGCCACCCGGAATCAGGCACCGAGGAGAGTTTCTCCGGCGGGCTGCTGGAGTACCCGCAATATACCCGCCCGCCGAACTTCGAGGGGCTGGAGATTCCCGCCATCCTGACCAGCGGGGACCACGCCAAGGTGGCGCGCTGGCGGCGCGAGCAGGCGGAAGCCGTCACCCGCGCGCGCCGGCCGGACCTGTGGGCGGCCTATCGCGAGACCGGCGGGAAGTGAGCGCGCTGTTTCCGCGCGCTCATTCGGTCAGTTCATAGGTGAAGCTCTTATTGTTTTTTGTGTCGACCTCGTCGAATTTCACGCCCGTAAAGCCGCCGGATTCACAATCGAGCGTGTTGTTGGTCTCATACTCGCGATTATGCAGGGTGTACTTCTGAGGTGCGACGCAGAAATTGCCGCCTTTCTGCTTATCGGAGCCCGACCAGGTGCCACCCTCTTCTCCCGCCGCATAGATGTAGTAATAGCGGTTGGCGAGATTGCCACGGATCATCACGGTGCATTCATCCTCTTCCAGCTTCCACCACCCCTCCGACGTCCAGCCATAGTCGGAGTTGTCATAGCCGATCGACAAATTCACCGTTTCCTTTGCCCTGTTGCAGATTTTGAAATCGGCTTTGCCCTCGGACACAAGGCACAGGAGTCCCGTGACGGCCATGGCCGACAGGACGCAAGACTGACGCATTAGAAGCCCCCGCTCTCTTAGGCGGTCAGTCGACCTTATCCGGGTAGCGAGTGCAATGAAAATTGCATGACAAACCCATCCGTCTCGCGTATACGGCGCGCCGTCACTACCAAACTGACAACAGCAAGATGCGAGCGGCAGGGTTTGACGTCCCGCAGCCGACCTCGCCTGAGGTGATAACATGGTCGATATCATTAAAGAGCTCGATGACGAGCAGGCCGCCAAGCTGGCCGCCGTCCGCGCCATTCCCGACTTCCAGCCCGGCGACACGGTGATCGTGAACGTCAAGGTGAAGGAAGGCGAGCGCACCCGCGTGCAGGCCTATGAAGGTGTCGTGATCGCCCGCAATGGCGGCGGCATCAATGAGAGCTTCACCGTCCGCAAGATTTCCTATGGCGAGGGCGTCGAGCGCGTCTTCCCGGTCTACTCGCCGAACATCGACAGCCTCAAGGTTGTCCGTCGCGGCAAGGTGCGTCGCGCCAAGCTGTATTACCTGCGCGACCGTCGCGGCAAGTCGGCCCGTATCGCCGAGCGTCAGGACAAGAACAAGGGCAAGAAGGCCCCCGTCGCCGCCGAGTGATCGGCACGACCGGGCGGGCGCTTCGCCTGCGAAAAGAAAAGCCGGGGCTCGCCCCGGCTTTTTTGTTGCTTGGACGGGCGTGGGTTCAGATCGCCTGGCCGCCGGAGACCTCGATGCGCTGGGCGTTGACCCAGCGGTTGGCCGGGGTGAGCAGGCTCGCCACCATCGGCCCGATATCATCGGCGACGCCGACGCGCCCGAGCGCGGTGATGCCGGCGATGAATCGGTTGATCTCGGCATTGTCGCGCACCGCGCCGCCGCCGAAATCGGTCTCGATCGCGCCGGGCGCCACCGTGTTCACCGCGATGCCGCGCGCGCCCAGCTCCTTGGCGAGATAGCGCGTCAGCACCTCCACCGCGCCCTTCATGGCCGCATAGGCGGCATAGCCGGGATAGGCGAAGCGGGTGAGGCCCGAGGAGAAATTCACGATGCGCCCGCCATCGGCGATGAGCGGCAGCAGCGTCTGGGTGAGGAAGAACACGCCCTTGAGGTGGACGTCGACCAGCCGGTCGAACTGCGCTTCGGTCGTCTCGGCAATGGCGGCATAATCACCATGGCCGGCATTGTTGACGAGGTGGTCGAAGGTCTCGCGGCCGAACGTCTCTTTGAGCGCCGCGCGCAGGCGGGCGGTGAAGTCGGGGAACCCGGCGACCTTGCCGGTGTCGAGCTGCAGCGCCACCGCCTTGCGGCCGAGCGCCTCGATCTCGCTGACGGCGGCGCGAGCGTCCTCGGCGCGGCTCTGATAGGTCAGCACGACATCGCCGCCCTGCCGGGCGATGGCGAGAGCGGTGTTGCGGCCGAGGCCACGGCTGCCGCCGGTGATGAGGGTGATCGTGGTCATATCCGTCTCCTGTCGGTGGGATGGTCCAGATATGGAACGCGCGACGCGGCAGGTTTTGCCGGATGGCCGAGACTTCTTGCCTGATTCTCCAAAGTGAGTAGCCACACGGCTCGACTGCGCTAGGATGGGGACATGACGCAGCCCATCGACACCTCGCTTCTCGACGCCGTGGCGCGCCATGGCCGGCTTTACGCGGATGCGGAGGGGCTCGCCCCGACGCCCATCCCCGCCTTGAAGATTTTCCGCGTGTCGGCGCCGGAAGGCATGACCCACGCCATTGCTCGCCCGCTGGTCTGTCTGGTGGTGCAGGGCGGCAAGCAGGTGACGCAGGGCGCGCGGAGCCATGAGTTCGGCGCAGGCGACACGCTGCTCATCTCGGCGGATGTGCCCATCGTCAGCCAGATCACCAAAGCCAGCCAGGCCGCGCCCTACCTGTCGTTGGTGCTGGAACTCGATCCGGTGCTGATCGCGGAACTGGCCGGCGAGATGAAGCCGGCTGAGATGTCCGACGGGATGCCCGTGCGGGTTGACACCACCGACGCGGAAGTCGCCGACGCGGCGCTGCGGTTGATGCGCTTGCTCGATCGTCCGGCGGCCCTTCCGGTGCTGCAGGCCCAGCTTGTCCGCGAGATGCATTACTGGCTGCTGATGGGACGCCACGGGTCGGCGATCCGCCGTCTTGGATGGCCGGACAGCCATGCGCGGCGGATCGGGCGGGCGGTGGCGCTGTTGCGGGCGGAGTTTAATCGCCCCATCGGCGTGGAGCGGCTGGCGGCGGAGGCGGGAATGAGCGTCTCGTCCTTCCACCATCATTTCCGGGCCGTGACCTCGCTGACGCCGCTGCAGTTCCACAAGCAGCTCCGGCTCATCGAGGCGCGGCGGCTGATGGCGGCGGAGGGGCTGGCGGCGGGTCGCGCGGCCTTCGCCGTCGGCTATGAAAGCGTGCCGCACTTCACCCGTGACTATGCGCGCCTGTTTGGCCTGCCGCCGGGGCGCGACATGAAGGCGGCGCGTGAGGGGGCGCGGGCGGCCTGAGGTCGTCCGCCGTCAGCAATCCTTGATATGGTGGACGCGGGTGTTGGTCTGCTGCTCGACGATGAGCGTGCCGTCACCCAACACGGCGGCGTGCATGATGGTGGTGAAATCCGGCTTGCGCATGGGGCAGGTGATGAGTTCGGCCTTCTTGGTCGGTTCGATCACCGGCGGCGGAGACGTGACCTCGATGCGGTTACGCGCCTCGACAGCCGCGACCAGCGCGCCCACCGCCGCAACAATGAGGGCAATGTCCGTGATGCGCATGGGGGTTCTCCCGCTTCTTCCGTATCAAGGTAACGTAACGTCTCTGCTTTTTCCAAGATCATTTACGTAGGGTAACAGCGGAATATATCCGCTTCGGCAGCGAATATTCTGGAATAATTTATCCCAGAGCTATGCGGGCACTTGAAAGGTTCGGCTGGCCGGCCGTGCCTCACGCGTTCGTGCGGCGCGGCGGCGGAGGGCGCCGCGCGCGGCGATTGTTCCGGCCGACGAGACTTGCTAGAAGAGTTCCATGAACAGCAGGACCGGCATCATTGAGGGTGTGCACCGGGGCGCGGATATCTCCGACGCCAGCGATGCCGCGCGCCCGGATGCCGCGCGTCCCGAGGCCCGCCGCCGCCTGCCGACCACGATCGGTTTCGCCGCCGTGCCCGACCATGTCCGCCTGCCGGCGCGCTTCTTCGGCCGCTTCACCGCCTGCGCGGTCGCCGGGCTTAGCTGAGCGCCGCCCGGAGCCTGTCGCGCTCCCGGCCGCGCTGCGAGCCATCCTGCCCCATTCTTCTCAGTTGAGACGCCGAAATGAGCACGTCCGCGCCGCGTACCCTGTACGACAAGATCTTCGACGACCATGTGGTGGACCGTCAGGAGGACGGCACTTGCCTCCTCTATATCGACCGCCATCTGGTGCATGAGGTGACCAGCCCGCAGGCCTTCGAGGGCCTGCGCCTCGCCGGCCGCAAGGTCCATGCGCCTTCCAAGACGCTGGCGGTGGTCGACCACAACGTGCCGACCAGCGACCGCCGCTTCGGCATCGACGATCCCGAGAGCCGCACCCAGGTCGAGACGCTGGCCGAGAACGCCCGCGACTTCGGCGTCGAATATTTCAACGAACTCGACAAGCGTCAGGGCATCGTCCACGTCATCGGCCCGGAGCAGGGCTTCACCCTGCCGGGAACGACCATTGTGTGCGGCGACAGCCACACCTCGACCCATGGCGCCTTCGGCGCGCTCGCCCATGGCATCGGCACCTCGGAGGTCGAGCATGTGCTCGCCACCCAGACGCTGATCCAGAAGAAGAGCAAGAACATGCGCGTCAGCGTCGACGGCAAGCTGCCGGAGGGCGTGACCGCCAAGGACGTGACGCTGGCCATCATCGGCGTGACCGGCACGGCCGGCGGCACCGGCTATGTCATCGAGTATTCCGGCGAGGTGTTCCGCAACCTCTCCATGGAAGGCCGCATGACGGTCTGCAACATGTCCATCGAGGGCGGGGCCCGCGCCGGCATGGTGGCGCCCGACGAGACCACCTATGCCTATGTGAAGGACCGCCCGCGCGCGCCCAAGGGCGCCGCCTGGGACGCCGCGCGTCGTTATTGGGACACGCTGCGCACCGATGAGGGCGCGTTCTTCGACAAAGAAATCCGCCTCGACGGCGCCTCACTGCCGCCCATCGTCTCCTGGGGCACGAGCCCCGAGGATGTGATCTCGGTCGAGGGCCTCGTGCCCGACCCGGAGCTGATCGACGACGAGGGCAAGCGCGAGGCGAAGAAGCGCGCGCTCGCCTATATGGGCCTCGCGGCCGGGACGAAGATCACCGACATCGCCATCGACAAGGTGTTCATCGGCTCCTGCACCAATGCCCGCATCGAGGATCTGCGCGCCGCCGCGCGCATTCTCGATGGCCACAAGATCCGTGAGGGCGTGTCCGGCATGGTGGTGCCGGGTTCGGGGCTGGTGAAGCTGCAGGCCGAGGCCGAGGGGCTGGACGCCATCTTCAAGGCTGCCGGCTTCGACTGGCGCGAGCCGGGCTGCTCCATGTGCCTCGGAATGAACGCCGACAAGCTGAAGCCCGAGGAGCGCTGCGCCTCGACCTCGAACCGCAATTTCGAGGGCCGTCAGGGCTACAAGGCGCGCACGCACCTCGTCTCCCCGGCGATGGCGGCGGCGGCGGCGATTGCCGGCCATTTCGTCGACATCCGCCAATGGCCCGTGAAGGGCTGAGGCGGCAGCGACGTGGCGCATTCGCCCTTCACCGATCCGCCGGACAACGACCCCATGGAAGTGTGGGGCCGGCGGATCGGGCGCGGGCTGGCGGTGGTCGCCGCGCTCGGCCTCGGCCTGTGGCTCATCGCCACCTATCTGAGATGACCGCATGAGCACGTTTGTGAGCACCCTTGCCCCCGACGACGCCACCGCCTGGGCCGCCGCCAGTGCCCCCTCTCTGGCGCTGATGGAGGTGATGGCCGAGGAAGCCTATGGGCGCCTGCCCGAGAGCTTCCGCGCTCTGTGCGGCAATCTCGTCATCCGGGTCGAGGATTTCCCGACGGACGAGGTGCAGGAGGAGATGGAGGCGGAAAGCCCGTTCGATCTCCTCGGCCTGTTCCAGGGCATTGGCCTTGCGCAGGGTTATGAGACCGTGACGGGCGTGCTGCCCAACATGATCTTCCTCTATCGCCGGCCCATTCTCGATTACTGGGCCGAGCATGAGGAGACGCTGGGCGCCGTTGTCACTCATGTGCTGGTGCACGAGATCGGCCACCATTTCGGCCTGTTGGACGAGGACATGGAGGCGATCGAGGCGGCCGCGGATACGTAGGTAAACTCATTCGAACGGCTCCCTCGCAAGATTAGAGTAAATCTAATTTTGGAGGGGGTTCCATGAGCCAGCCGCTCGCATCCATGTCCGCCGTGCATCATTACAGCGTGCCGCTGCGGTCTCTCCATTGGCTGACGGTGATCGCCATCATCGTGGTCTACGGAGTGACCTATCTCGAAGACCTGTTCGAGCGGGGTTCTGCCGGGCGGGCCTATGTGTGGTGGACCCATATCTCGATGGGTCTGACGATTCTCGGCCTCGTTGCGTTGCGCGTCGCGTTCCGCATCGCCGGGCCGGTGCCGCCGCCCTCGGCGGCCCTGTCGCGGCCGGTTCATCTGGCCTCGAGCGTGGTTCACGTGCTGCTCTATGCGCTTCTGGTCGTCACTCCGCTTGTCGGCATCTATCTCGCCTTCCTGCGCGGCAACGAGGTGACGTTCTTCGGTCTGTTCACAATCCCCGCCCCCATCGCGGTGGATCGCGAGGCGGCCCGGCCGGTGCAGGAGGTGCATGAGGTGCTGGCCAATGGGCTGGTCATCCTCGCGACGCTGCATGCGGTTGCGGCGCTGGCGCATCATTTCGTCCTGAAGGACGACGTGCTGCGCCGGATGCTGCCGGTCCGCTGAGCGCGAGGGGCCGGGCGCGCGGCCGGCGCGGTGTGTTATGGAGGGCGGGAATTGACGGCTGGCGGCCATTGGCTGCCAGTCGGACGAAGGAGGAACCGCGTGGACAAGTTCACCACCCTGAGCGGCATCGCTGCGCCGCTGCATCTGGTCAATGTCGACACCGACATGATCATCCCCAAGCAGTATCTGAAGACAATCAAGCGCACGGGCCTCGGCACCGGCCTGTTCTCGGAGCTGCGCTACAAGGATGACGGTTCGGACAACCCGGATTTCGTGCTGAACAAGCCGTCCTATAAGGGCGCGAGCATCCTCATCGCCGGCGATAATTTCGGCTGCGGCTCCTCGCGCGAGCACGCGCCCTGGGCGCTGCTCGACTTCGGCATTCGCTGCGTCATCTCCACGTCCTTCGCCGACATTTTCTACAATAACTGCTTCAAGAACGGCATCTTGCCGATCGTGGTGACGCCGGAGCAGCTCGAGGCGCTGTTCGACGACGCCTCGCGCGGCGCCAATGCGCGCGTGACGGTCGACCTTGAGAGCCAGACCATCACCGGCCCGGATGGCGGCACGATCTCCTTCGAGGTCGATCCGTTCCGCAAACACTGCCTGCTGAACGGCCTCGACGATATCGGCCTCACCCAGGTGAAGGCCGACAAGATCGCCACCTACGAATCGAAGCTCGCCGACGAGCGCCCCTGGGCGTGAGCGGCATGTTCGTCGTGCCTCCCTTATGCCCGGCCGCGCGCCGGGCATTCATGTCCTCAAGGGCCGCAAGAGCTGACTCATGACCCAGCGCCGCCTGATCTCTTCCCACTCGGCCTTCGAGAAGGTGGCGGGCTATTCGCGGGCCGTCGTCGACGGGGACGACATCTTCGTCTCCGGCACCACCGGCTATGACTATGCCGCCATGGCGCTGCCGGAGGATCTGGTCGAGCAGACCCATGGCTGCTTCCGCAACATTGCGAGCGCGCTCGCCGAGGCGGAAGCCAGCCTCGATGACGTGGTGCGCGTGCGCTACATCATCACCCGCGCCGAATATGCCGAGACGGTGTTCCCGATCTTCGGGCAGTACTTCATCACCGCGCGCCCGGCGGCGACGCTGATCGTGGCCGGTCTGCTCCAGCCCGAAATGAAGATCGAGATCGAGGTCACCGCGCGACGGCGTCGCTAGCGCTATTCCGCAGCGAGCCGAATAGGCCTTTACAGCGCGGCGTTCCGGGGGTGGAATCGTTCAAAACAAATGAACGTTCCCGGGAGAACGCCATGTGCCATATCTTTGCGGGCCAAGCGCCCGAGACCTATGAGGGCCAGACGCGCTCCGTGCGCATTGGCGGTCATTCCACCTCCATCCGGCTGGAAGCCGCCTTCTGGACCGTGCTGGAAGAGGTTGCCGCCCATCAGGGCATGAGTCTGGGCAAATTCGTCACCAGGCTGCATGACGAGGTGCTGGACCTGCATGGCGAGGTGCGCAACTTCGCCTCGCTGCTGCGCTGTTCCTGCCTGATCTACCTCGCTGAGGTCCGCCCCGCCGGCCGGCCGGCGGAGGTGGCGCGCGAGCGTTATCTCTGCGAGAGCCGCCGCGTGCATCTGGAAGCGGCGGAGTAGGCGCACGCGCCCGTGATGGGCGCGGTCGCCATGTGCTAGCAGCCTACCACCACCGCGCCTTTCTCCGGCCTAGCATCTCTCCCAGAGGCGGCAGTCGCGCCGCCGGAAGACAGGCCGGAGGAACAGGTGGCCAAGGCCATTCATTCGATGATCCGCGTGCTCGACGAGGCACGCTCGGTCGATTTCTATTCGCGCGCCTTCGGGCTCGCCATTGCCGATCGCTTCGCGTTCGACGGCTTCACCCTCATCTATCTGCGCAACGCCGACGCCGACTTCGAGGTCGAGCTGACGGTCAATCACGGCCGCACCGAGCCCTATGCGCTGGGCGACGGCTACGGGCACATCGCCTTTGCGGTGGATGATCTCGATGCCGAGCACGCGCGCTTCGTGGAAATCGGCCTCAATCCCAATCCGATCAAGGAGTTCTTCCGCGAGGGCGCGCTGCTGGCCAAGTTCTTCTTCGTCACCGATCCCGATGGTTACAAGATCGAGGTTTTGCAGAAGCACGGGCGCTACCGCTGACATCGTGATGACGACCAGGCGCCGGCAACGCCAGACGGCGCCGTCTGAGACTGAAGACTGCCAATACAAAAGAATATCCGGGAGGAAACAATGACAACTCTGATCGACAGGCGAGGTCCGTCGCGCCGCGCCGTGCTGACGGGTCTCGGCGCCGCCGGCGCGCTCATGGTGAGCGGCGCGGCCGTGCTCAACCCGCGCGAGGCCTGGGGCCTTGAAGTCACCGCCTTGAAGCCCGAGACCATGCGCACGCTCATCGTCATGGCGCGCGATGTCTACCCGCATGACCGCATCCCGGATCGCTTCTACGCCATCGCCATGAAGCCCTACGAGACTGGTGCGGCGACCGACCCGGCGCTGAAGACGCTGGTGGAGGAGGGCGTCATCACTCTCGATACGCTCGCCAAGGCCAAGCACGGCGTTCCCTATGCCGATGTCGGCTGGGAGGAGCAGCGCGTCGCCATCCTGCGCCAGATCGAGGACGGCGCCTTCTTCCAGAAGGTGCGGGGCGGCCTCGTGGTCGGCCTCTACAACCAGGAAGATGTCTGGCCGATCTTCGGTTACGAGGGCTCCTCGGCCGACAAGGGCGGTTACATCGACCGCGGCTTCAACGATCTCGCCTGGCTGTGAGGGGAGCACCGAACCATGTCCGCACCCTTCGATCTGAATGATGATTCCGTCGTCGTCATCGTCGGCTCCGGCGCCGGCGGCGGCACGCTCGGCACCGAGCTGGCGCTCAAGGGCATCAAGGTGGTGATCCTTGAGGCCGGCCAGCGCCACAATATGGAAGACTTCGTCAATAACGAGTGGGACAGCTTCGCCCAGCTCGCCTGGACCGACATGCGCACGACCTCCGGCTCGTGGCGCGTGCACAAGAACTTCCCCAACCTGCCGGCCTGGATCGTCAAGGCGGTGGGCGGTTCCTCGGTGCATTGGGCGGGCGCGTCGCTGCGCTTCCAGGAGCACGAGTTCAAGACGCGCACCACCTATGGCGACCTTGATGGGGCGAACCTGCTCGACTGGCCGATCTCGCTCGCCGAGCTCGAGCCCTGGTACGCCAAGGCCGAGGACCGCATGGGCGTGACCCGCACCAACGGCATCCCCGGCCTGCCCGGCAACAACAACTTCAAGGTGTTCGAGGCCGGCGCCAAGAAGGTCGGCTATCAGGAAGTGTCGACCGGCCACATGGCGATCAACAGCCAGCCGCGGGCCGATCGCGGCTCCTGCCAGCAGATCGGCTTCTGCTTCCAGGGCTGCAAGTCCGGCGCGAAATGGTCGACGCTGATCGCCGAGATTCCGCGCGGCGAGGCGACCGGCAATCTCGAGGTGCGCCCGCAATCCATGGTGCTGAAGATCGAGCACGATGCGTCGGGCAAGGTCACGGGTGTGGTCTATGTCGACAAGGACGGCAAGACGCAGCGGCAGAAGGCCCGCATCGTCGCGGTCGCCGGTAATTCCATCGAGAGCCCGCGCCTCTTGCTCAACTCCGCCAGCAGCCAGTTCCCGGACGGGCTGGCGAACTCCTCTGGCCAGGTCGGGCGCAACTACATGCGGCACATGACCGGCTCGGTCTATGCCGTGTTCGAGAAGCCGGTCCACATGTATCGCGGCACGACGATGGCCGGTGTGGTGCGTGATGAGGCCAGGAACAACACCAAGCGCGGCTTCGTCGGCGGCTATGAGATGGAGACGCTGTCGCTCGGCGTGCCGTTCATGGCGGCCTTCCTCGATCCCGGCGGCTGGGGCCGCTCCTTCACCTCGGCGATGGACGGCTATGTCAACATGGCCGGCATGTGGCTGGTGGGCGAGGACATGCCGCAGGAGACCAACCGCGTCACCCTCAACACGAATGTGAAGGACCAGTACGGTCTGCCCGTCGCCGACGTGCATTTCGACGATCATCCCAACGACGTCGCGATGCGCAACCACGCCTATCAACAGGGTGCGGCCATTTATGATTCAGTCGGCGCCGTCCGCACCATGCCGACGCCGCCTTATCCCTCGACGCATAATCTCGGCACCAACCGGATGAGCGAGAAGCCGCGCGACGGTGTGGTGAACAAGCACGGGCAGACCCACGACATCCCGAACCTGTTCATCTCCGATGGCAGCCAGTTCACCACCGGCGGCGCGGAGAACCCGACGCTGACCATCGTCGCGCTGGCGCTCCGGCAGGCCGATTTCATCGCCGGGGAAATGTCGCGCAAAACGATCTAGCCGGGCGTCCTCACCGTAGACGCTGTGCCGGGTTGCCCCTCGGCCACCCATAAGGGTGCAGCTTCTACTCGCCTCGTTACCTCCGCCGCCGGCGTGCCCCCGCCGGCGGCTTTCTTTTGGCGGGGAAGGCGGTCCGTCTTGCCAGCGTCAGCGGCAGCGATTAGCAAATCCTCGCCGGGAAAAATCAGTTCCCCTCAGGGTTCACAGGCGCACGCGAGGAAACCATGGCCACCCACAAGCTCCTTCTGCTTCCCGGCGACGGTATCGGCACCGAGGTTATGGCCGAGGTGAAGAAGGTCATCGGCTGGCTCGACGCGCAGGGTCTCGCTTCCTTCGCCATCGAGGAAGATCTTGTCGGCGGCGCGGCCTATGATTCCTGCGGCCTGCCCATTTCCGAGGAAGCGATGGCCAAGGCCTTCGCGGCGGATGCCATTCTGCTCGGCGCTGTCGGTGGGCCGAAATGGGCCAATGTGCCCTATGAGGCGCGCCCCGAGGCGGGCCTGCTGCGCCTGCGCAAGGATCTCCAGCTTTTCGCCAATCTGCGCCCGGCGCTGTGCTATCCGGCGCTCGCCGACGCTTCCAGCCTCAAGCGCGAGCTGGTCGAGGGGCTCGATATTCTCATCGTGCGCGAGCTGACCGGCGGCGTCTATTTCGGTGAGCCCAAGACCATCACCGACATCAGCGACGGCCAGAAGCGCGCGGTCGATACGCAGGTCTATGAATCCTACGAAATCGAGCGCATCGCCCGCGTCGCCTTCGACCTCGCCCGCACCCGCCGCGGCAAGGTGGTCTCCACCGAGAAGCACAACGTCATGAAGACCGGTGTGCTCTGGAAGCAGGTGGTGAGCGAGGTCCACGGCTCCGATTACAACGACGTGACGCTGGAGCATCAACTCGCCGATTCCTGCGGCATGCAGCTCGTGCGCGCGCCCAAGCAGTTCGACGTCATCGTCACCGACAATCTGTTCGGCGATATTCTCTCGGATGTCGCGGCCATGCTCACCGGCTCGCTCGGCATGCTGCCCTCCGCCTCGCTGGGTTCGGTGGAGGAGATTTCCGGCAAGCGCCGCGCGCTCTACGAGCCGGTGCATGGCGCCGCTCCCGACATCGCCGGCAAGGGCCTCGCCAACCCGATTGCCATGATCGGCTCGCTCGCCATGGCGCTGCGCTACTCCTTCGGCCAGATCGAGGCGGCGGACCGCGTCGAGGCGGCGATCGCGGGTGTGCTGGCGGATGGCTACCGCACCGGCGACATCTGGTCGGAAGGTACCAACCGCGTCGGCACCGCCGGCATGGGCGATGCGGTCATCGCCGAACTCGGCAAGGCCAACTGATCGTAGCTTGAGCCACCGGGCGGCTGTGGCGGCCCGGTTCGCCCGCTAGACAAGGCTTCCTCAGTCAACAAAAAAGCCCGGCGCGAGCCGGGCTTTTTCATGCGCGCGCCGGAAGGCGGCGGGATCAGTAATTCGGCAGATCGAAGCGGCCCGGCAGCGGGTAGCGCGTGCCGGTGATGGTGCTGTCGTCGCCATAGGTCGGGTAGCGCGGCTGCACCGCATAGACATAGTTGAGCTGGCCGGTCGAGCCGGGCTTCACCATCGTGCCGGGATCGAGATAGGAGCGCGGCGGCTGCTTGCGGATGATGATGCGCGTCTCCTGAGCCTCAGCCGGAGCGAAGGCGGCGAGAGCGGTGCCGGCAACCAGACCGGCAAGAAGGAAAGCGGCGACACGCATGTGAACCTCCGAGTGACGCGAAGCAGTTCCGCCCCGGTCGTCACGATAAGATATGGCCGCAACTTATCGTTCCGTCGAGATGAGGAAAGTCCTAATTCCGCCGGTACGCGATGAAGCGGGCGGCTTCCACAAGCAGTGTGGCTTTGCTGCCGAAGGGGGAAAGTGCCGCGTCGGCCTCGTTCACCAGCCGGTCGAGCTCGGCGCGCGCACCGGAAATGCCCATAAGATCAACGAGCGTCGCCTTGCCGGCGGCCGCGTCCTTGCCGACCGCCTTGCCGACGGTGCCGGCATCGCCTTCCACGTCGAGCAGGTCGTCGGCGATCTGGAAAGCACGGCCAATGGCGCCGGCATAGGCGTCCAGCGCGGCCATCTGGGCCGCATCGGCGCGGCCGAGCAGGCCGCCGGCGGCGCAGGCATAGCGCAGCAGCGCGCCGGTCTTCAGCGCCTGAAGATGCTGGATGTCGGCAAGGCCAAGGGTGCGGCGGCCCTCCGTCTCGAACCGCCCTTCGGCGGCAAGGTCGAGCATCTGCCCGCCCACCATGCCGGCGGCGCCCGAGGCGCGCGCGAGACCCGCGACCAGCGCGATTCGCACCTGTGCATCCGGCCCGGCTTCGTCCTTCGCCAGAATCTCGAAGGCGAGGGTGAGGAGACCATCGCCCGCCAGAATCGCGGTCGCCTCGTCATAGGCGCGATGAACGGTCGGCTGGCCCCGGCGCAGGTCGTCATCGTCCATGGCCGGCAGGTCGTCATGCACCAGCGAGTAGCAATGCACGCATTCCAGCGCGGCGGCGGCGGGCAGGGCGGCGTCGCGCGACACACCGAACAGCGCGGCACTTTCCACCACGAGCAGCGGGCGCAGGCGCTTGCCGCCGGCCAGCGCGCCATGGCGCATGGCGGCGGCCAGCCGCGCGCTCGGCGCGGCCCCGGCGCTGATGGTGGCCTCGATATAGGCACTGACCGCCTCGGCAGTGGCGGCGAGGGCGGTGGCGAGCGGCGCGGATATGTCGCCGGCGGCTGCGGTCATGGCGGGCACTCCGCGAAACAGGAGGTGCCTGCGTGCCCGAGCAGGCCGATCCGGTCAAGCCGGCGCGCCGTGAGGGAAAGTCAGGTGATGAAACGGGCACGGCCGCGCGGCGTTACCGTTCGCTCGGTCGACCGGCGCGGCATCGCTGGTTAAGGTGGGCGCGTATTAAGGGGAAGCGATGCGCGTGCTGTGGGGTTGGGGCGTCCGGCTGGTGGTGATCCTTGTGGCGGCCCCGCTGCTGCTCGCGATCATCTACAATCTTGTGCCGCCGGTCTCGACGCTGATGCTGGCGCGCTGGGCGACGGGGCAGGGCGTCACCCGCGACTGGGTCTCCATCGACGCGATGTCGCCCGCTCTGGTGCGCAGCGTGCTCGCCTCCGAGGATGCGCGCTTCTGCCAGCATATTGGTGTCGATCTGGTCGAGTTGCAGAACGTGATGGACACCGCCGATGACGGCGAGCCGGCCCGCGGTGCGTCCACCATCACCATGCAGCTCGCCAAGAACCTGTTTCTGTGGGGCGGGCGCAGCTATATCCGCAAGGCGCTGGAAATGCCGCTGGCGGTCTATCTCAACTTCGTCATGACCAAGCGCCGCCAGCTTGAGGTCTATCTCAACATCGCCGAATGGGGACCGGATGGCGAGTTCGGCGCGCAGGCGGCGGCGCAGCGCGCCTTCCGGCGTGGCGCCGGCGATCTTAACGGGCGCCAGGCGGCGCTGCTCGCGGTGACGCTGCCCAACCCGCACACCCGCAATCCGGCCAAGCCCGGCCCCGGCCTGAACCGGCTCGCCAGCAACCTTCAGGCCCGCCTGCCGCGCGAGGGAGCGGAATTGACGTCATGCCTCGGACTTTCCCGTGCGTCGGGCGGGTGACTCAGGGCCCCCAAGCGTGTATGACGCGCGCGGATAAACACCGAGACAGACTCGAGCGCCCCTCTTTCGCTGGAGCGCATGAGTCTGTATAAGCCGCCACTCGAATTACGCACGACCCGGCGCCGGCCCTCCTGTCAGGGGCGTGAGCCATGCCGGTACAGGAGAAGACCATGGCCGTTCCGAAGAAGAAAACCAGCCCGTCGCGTCGCGGCATGCGCCGTTCCGCCGATGCCCTCGCCAAGCCGACCTACATCGAGGACAAGGATTCGGGCGAGCTCCGCCGTCCGCACCACCTCGACCTGAAGACCGGCATGTACAAGGGCCGTCAGGTGCTGAAGGTGAAGGCCGAGGCCTGAGCCTCGCCCTGGCGCCTGACGACGCCTCCAGAACTTTACGAGAAGCCGGTCTTCCCTGAAGGCCGGCTTTCGTTTGTCTGACGCAGTTCGTTTACCGTTTGCTCCGCTTTGGACGCGCAAGTCATTTGTTGACCGCCCGTCAGGTGGTATGAAGGCCCACCAGAGGTGCCGGGAGCTTGTCCGTGTTGCGTGTTATGCGTCAGACCTTCGTGAGACCGGCAGGTTCCCTGCTGGAACCGGCCCGAGGTCGTGGCGTCGCGATCGCTGCTGTGCTGCTGAGCGTCGGCCTGCTGGCGGGCTGCGCCGGGCGTCCGGGCCCCGAGGCGCTCTCGGCCATCAGCGATACGGTTCCCGGTGCGAGCGAGCACGTCATCCTCGTCGCCTCCTCGCGCGAGCGCGATCCCAATCCCGGTGTGTTCTTCAATGGCGAGCGCACCACGGCGCTGAATTTCGCCCGCATCGACATCACGGTGCCGCCGAACCACAAACCCGGCCAGACCGAGATTCCGCACGGCATTCCCAACCCCGCGACCGACATGACCGTGCGCGAGGCGATCTACCGCGACACGCCGGAGCAATTCACCGCCGATCTCAAGGCCGAGCTCGCCCGCCGCAAGCCCGGCGACCGCGACGTGACGATCTTCATTCACGGCTACAACACGCTGTTTTCCGAGGCGCTCTACCGCTTCACGCAGATGGCGGAAGATTCCAAGCAGCCCGGCGTGCCCGTGCTGTTCACCTGGGCCTCGCGCGGCTCGGTGGCCGACTATGTCTATGACAATAACAGCGCGACCGCCGCCCGCGACCGGCTTGAGGAGACCATCCGTCTGATCCTCAACAGCGGCGCCGAGAGGATCACCATCCTCGCGCATTCCATGGGCAATTGGGTGACGGTCGAGGCGCTCCGGCAGATCAAGATCTCCGGCACGCCGCTGCCCCCGGATAGAATCGAGAACATCATCCTCGCCGCGCCTGATATCGACGTGGACGTATTCAAGAGCCAGCTCAAGCGCTTCGGCAAGCCGCCCAAGCCCTTTATCGTCATCGTCTCGCGCGACGACAAGGCGCTGGCCTTCTCCGACTTCATCGCCGGCGACAAGCCGCGTCTCGGTGCCTACACCAATGACGAGGAGCTCGTGGAGCTCGGCGCCGTGGTGGTCGACATGACCAAGGTGAAGTCGATCGACGAATTCAACCATGGCAAGTTCGCCCAGCTCGCGGCGATGGCGCCGGAGCTTCGCGGCATGATGGCCCGTGCGCAGGCCCGTTCCGGTGCGCAGGAGATGCTGCAGCAGAGCAGCGTGGCCGGCATCCAGTTCGTCGGGATCGACAAGCTCGTGCCGACGCTCGCCTCGACGGCGCCGGCGGCCAAGGGCACGCCGAAGCCGCACAAGCCGCAGAGCGCGGCCTCGACGCCGCCGGCCGGCGCCGAGAGCGATTCGCCGGGCGAGCCCGAGACGCCCGTCCAATAGGCTGGCCATCGCGGCGCTCGGCGTGGCAGGTGTCGCCCGTGATGCTACAGTGACCGCGAACGGTGCGAGCGGCCGGTGCCCGCCTGCCGACGCGTTTCGCGCCTAACCGGAAGCCCGAATGCCAGAGCGCCCCGCGCCCCAGCATCCCCTGACCGACCTGCTCAAGCCCGATGAGGTTGCCGGCATCGTCGGTGGGCTCAGTGGCGCCGCCTATCGCTGGACACCCCATGACGATGTGATCGTCTGGAGCGAGGCGGTCGCCGCGGTGCTTGGTCCCGAGCGACTGCCTCACGCCGGCTCCGGCCAGGCCTATCAGGCGCTCATCGCCGCCGGATCGGGCCTGTCGCGGGCGGAGGCGGTGGTCACCGCACAGACGCCGGGCGGTCTCGCAGGGCTGAAACTCTTCGAGACCTCCTATTGTCTCGCCGCGCCACCAGAGGCTCGCCCCGCCCGGCTCTGGGTGGAGGATCGCGGCGTCTGCCATCTCGGCGAGGACGGGCGGATCATCGCCGTCGAAGGTGTGGTCCGCCGCCTCTCCATCGGGCGGCCGGCGCGCCCGGCCGGCAGTCTCGGCGGCATCGAGCCGCAATCCGAGCGCCAGCGCCTGTCGCAAATGGTCGATGACCGCCTTAGCCAGGCCTATCGCGATGGCAGCGAGTTCGGTTTTCTGCTCATCGGCATCGACCATCTCGGCCGCCTCAACGATCTCTACGGTTTCCACATCGGCGATGAACTGGTCGATATCGTCTGGATGCGGCTACGGGCGCAACTCGCCGAGGGGCAGGAGATCGCCCGGTTTTCCGGCGCCAAATTCGGCATCGTGCTGCCGCGCCTCGGACCGGAGGGGCTCGGGGCCACCCAGCGCCTTCTGGCCGGCGTGAACGCCACCCCGCCGCGCACCAGCGCCGGCGGCGTGGCCATCACCGTCTCGGCCGGCGGACTGGTGGCGCCGCGCCATGGTCGCTCGGTGGCCGAGGTGTTCTCGCACGCCCAGGACATGCTGGCCGCGGCCCGCGCCTCCGGCAGCGGCGGCCTTGCCATCTATTCTCCGGGCAATGACCGCGCCGCCGAGCGGCGGGCCAATCTGCGCTTCGCCGACGACATCATCTCGGCGCTGAGCGAGAACCGGGTGACGCTTGCCTTCCAGCCGATCGCCCGCGCCGACAGCCGGGAAATCGCGCTTCATGAGGCGCTGGTGCGCATACAGGGGCGCACGGGGCGGGTCTATGACGGCTCCAGCATCATCCCCATCGCCGACCGCTTCGGCCTGACGCGGCTGCTCGACCGGCGCTCGCTGGCGCTGGCGCTGGCGGCGCTGCGGGCGGACCCCGGCCTGTGCCTTTCCGTCAATGTCGCGCCGGGTTCGGTGCATGACGATGTGTGGCAGCGCCAGCTTGAGGCGGCCTCGGCGGAGGGGCTTTGCGAGCGGCTCATTGTCGAGCTGACCGAATCAGCGTCGATTTCGGATCTCGATGCCATGCGCGGGCGCGTCGCCTGGCTGCACGGCCTTGGCTGCCGCGTGGCGATGGACGATTTCGGGGTGGGCTACACCTCGTTCCGCAGCCTGAGACGGCTCGGCATCGACGTGCTGAAGATCGATGGCAGCTTCATCTGCGCCATGGCGCAGTCCGAGGATGACCGCCATTTCGTGCGCACCATCGTGGAACTGGCGAGCAAGCTTGGCATCGAGACGGTGGCGGAATGGGTGCTCGATGAGGAGGCGGCGCGCGATCTCGCCGCCTGGGGCTGCACCTATCTGCAGGGAGAATTGACGGGCCTCGCGGCGGAGCGCCCGCTCTCGGGCCGGGTGCCCGAGGGGGCCTGAGGGCGGTCATCCCGCCCCCGGCCGGTGTCTCGTGGCGGCCGTTCCCGGCGCAGTCTTCGTGGACCTCAGCCCTTCTTGTCGCCGAGCTGGTCGAGCCGCTTCTGCATGTCCGCGACCTGCCGCTTGAGCTCGTCGAAATCGTCGCTCTTGGCCGCCGGAGCCGTCGTCGCGGCGCCGGCCTGGGTCTCCTCGACCCGGCCATTGGGCAGGAACATCTTGAAGGTGCGGTCGAAGATTTCCATGTTGCGCCGGACCTGATCTTCCATCACGCCGAAGCTGCCGACGCCAAAGGTCTTGGAGAACTGCTCGCGCATGTTCACCTGTTCCTTGGTGAAATTCTCGATCGACATGTCGAGATATTTCGGGACCAGCATCTGCATGCTGTCGCCATAAAAGCGGATGATCTGCCGCAGGAAGTTGATCGGCAGCAGGCTCTGCCCCTTGCCCTCCTGCTCGAAGATGATCTGAGTCAGTACCGAGTGCGTGATGTCTTCGGACGATTTCGCATCGTAGACGACGAAGTCCTCGCCATTCTTTACCATCTGCGCGAGATCCTCGAGCGTCACGTAAGTGCTCGTTCCGGTGTTATACAGCCGGCGGTTCGCGTACTTCTTGATGGTGACGGGTTCGTTGGATTTTGCCATTGTGATCCGGTCGCCTTGATCGTTTCCCCATTGAAAAGTCTAGGACGTTTCAAAGCCCCCGGCTACAGGATTGTGCGCCGCGCCATGGGCAGAGGTATCCAGGGTTGCGCCCCCTCCGAATTTACCGCGGCGCAATGCAGCCCTGCCATTGACATGGATCATCTGCCCCGCCGACCATAGCTGCACAGTAAGGGAAGGGCGCGGTGCGGGAGCCGCGCCGCCAAGAAAACCCGGTAACGACCCAAGCGGGAGGATGTCTTTCATGAAGGACGAAATCGTCATCGTCGGTGCGGCGCGCACGGCCGTCGGCGCCTTCAACGGCGCGCTTTCCTCGCTGCCCGCCCATGAACTGGGCAAGGTGGCGATCACGGCCGCGCTGGAGCGCGCCGGTGTCGCCCCCGGTGAAGTGAGCGAGACCATCATGGGGCAGATCCTGACCGCCGGCGCGGGGCAGAACCCGGCGCGTCAGGCCTCGGTCGCCGCCGGCATCCCGGTGGAGAGCCCGGCCTGGGGCGTCAACCAGCTCTGCGGCTCGGGCCTGCGCGCCGTGGCGCTCGGCTATCAGGCGATCCTCAACGGCGACAGCGAGATCGTCGTGGCCGGCGGGCAGGAATCGATGAGCCAGGCGCCGCATGTCGCGCATCTGCGCAACGGTACCAAGATGGGCAATCTCGAGCTCGTCGACACCATGATCAAGGACGGGCTGTGGGACGCCTTCAATGGCTACCACATGGGCACGACCGCCGAGAATGTCGCCCGCCAGTGGCAGATCACCCGCGAGCAGCAGGACGAGTTCGCCGTCGGCTCGCAGAACAAGGCCGAGGCGGCGCAGAAGGCCGGCCGCTTCAAGGACGAGATCGCTCCCGTCACCATCTCCACCCGCAAGGGCGATGTCGTGGTATCGGACGACGAATATCCGCGCCATGGCGCCACCCTCGATTCCATGACCAAGCTGCGCCCGGCCTTCTCCAAGGACGGCACGGTGACGGCGGGCAACGCCTCCGGCATCAATGACGGCGCCGCCGCTGTCGTGCTGATGAGCGCGGCCAAGGCCGCGAGCGCCGGCAAGACGCCGCTGGCGCGCATCGTCTCCTGGGCGCAGGCGGGCGTCGATCCGGCGATCATGGGTTCCGGCCCGATCCCGGCCTCGCGCAAGGCGCTGGAAAAGGCCGGCTGGAGCGTCGGCGATCTCGACCTGATCGAGGCCAATGAGGCCTTCGCGGCGCAGGCCTGCGCGGTGAACAAGGATCTCGGTTGGGATCCGTCGAAGGTCAACGTCAATGGCGGCGCCATCGCCATCGGCCACCCGATCGGCGCCTCGGGCGCCCGCGTGCTCACCACGCTGCTCTACGAGATGCAGAAGCGCGACGCCAAGAAGGCGCTGGTCACGCTGTGCATCGGCGGCGGCATGGGCATCGCCATGTGCCTTGAGCGCGATTGACGCGCGGCACAGGGGAGGCGGGGCGGTTCCAATCGCCCTGCCGCAAGGTAAAAAGGGTGGGTGATTCCGATGAACGGAAGCGCCCGGTTCCTTGGGGAAGGAACGCCAGAGGGGAAGCTATATGGGTCGAGTTGCGTTGGTCACCGGCGGCACCCGGGGCATTGGTGCGGCGATCAGCATGGCGCTGAAGGGCGCCGGCTATCAGGTCGCGGCCAGCTATGCGGGCAATGACGAGGCGGCAGCGGCGTTCACCGCCGAGACGGGTATCGCCGCCTTCAAATGGGACGTGGCGGACTTCGCCGCCTGCAAGGCCGGCATCGCCGAGGTCGAGGCCAAGCTCGGTCCGGTAGATATTCTCGTCAACAATGCCGGCATCACCCGCGACGGGATGCTGCACAAGATGACGCCGGACCAGTGGCACGCCGTGATCGGCACCAATCTGACGTCGGTATTCAATATGTGCCGCAATGTGATCGAGGGCATGCGCGAGCGCAATTTCGGGCGCATCGTCTCGATCTCCTCCATCAATGGCCAGAAGGGCCAGATGGGCCAGACCAACTACTCCGCCGCCAAGGCCGGCGAGATCGGCTTCACCAAGGCGCTGGCGCAGGAGAGCGCGCGCAAGGGCATCACCGTCAACGCCATCTGCCCCGGCTATATCGGCACCGAGATGGTGCGGGCGATCCCGCAGGATGTGCTCGACAAGCAGATCCTGCCGCAGGTGCCGCTCGGCCGCCTCGGCGAGCCGGAGGAAATCGCCCGCTGCGTGCTGTTCCTCGTGGCGGACGATGCCGGCTTCATCACCGGCGCGACGCTGTCCGCCAATGGCGGCCAGTACATGGCGTGACCAGCAGGGCCTGACACGGCCCGCCCATTGGATGAGGCGGGCGGCGCCTCATCCATCTTGGCGAAGCGGGCGGCGGGGGCCATAAGGGGCCTCCCGCCGAGGTGCCCCGATGTCCCGCTCCACCGCCACTTTTATCGGCTTCACCGCCATCCTGCTCTGGGCGAGTCTTGCGCTCGCCACCTCCTCCACCGGCGCGGTGCCGCCCTTCCTGCTGACTGCGCTCACCTTCGCCATTGGCGGCGGTGTCGGGCTGATCGCGACGCTGGCGCGCGGCGTCGGGCTCGGCGTGTTCCGCCAGCCCTGGCCGGTCTGGCTGCACGGCGTCGGCGGGCTGTTCGGCTATCACTTCTTCTATTTCTCGGCGCTGAAGCTCGCCCCGCCGGCCGAGGCCGGGCTCATCGCCTATCTCTGGCCGCTGCTCATCGTGCTGCTCTCCGCCTTCCTGCCGGGCGAGAAGCTGCGCCCGGCCCATGTCGTCGGCGCGCTTATGGGCCTTGCCGGCACGGTGGTGCTGCTCGGCGCCAAGGCGGGCGGCTTCGGCTTCGCGGCGGAGTATGTGCCCGGTTATCTCGCGGCGGCGTTGTGCGCGGTGATCTGGGCGGTCTATTCCGTCGCCTCGCGGCGTTTCGCGAATGTGCCGACCGATGTGGTGGCCGGCTTTTGCCTCGCCACCGCCGCGCTCTCGGCAATCTGCCACGCGCTGTTCGAGCCGTCGATCTGGCCGGTCGGGTCCGAATGGATCGCGGTGGTGGCGCTGGGCATCGGCCCGGTCGGCATCGCCTTCTACACCTGGGACATCGGCATGAAGCGCGGCGACATCCGCCTGCTCGGCGTCGCCTCCTATGCCGCGCCGGTGCTGTCCACGCTCTTGCTGGTGGTCGCCGGCTTTGCCGCGCCGAGCTGGTCGCTGGGAACGGCCTGCGCGCTCATCGTCGGCGGTGCGGTGGTCGCCACGCTGCTGGCGCGGCGCTGACCTAGAGCATTTTCGAGCGAAGTGGATTCCGGTTCGCGTGAAGAAAATGCGCCGAAACCATAAGCTAGAGCTTTTCCGGTGAACGGGAATTCACCGGAAAAGTTCTAGCCGGGCGACCAGCCGGGGGCGGCCAGCTCGAAGCCGGCGAACTCGAAGCCGGGCGCGACGGTGCAGCCGACCAGCGTCCAGGCGCCGAGGCTGCGCGCTGCCTGCCAGGCGCCCTGCGGCACAAGGCGCTGCGGCTCCTCGCCATTCAGCAGGTCCGGCCCAAGGCGCAGCGCCTCGACCGGCCCGGTATCGCCCAGGGCGATGGACAGTTCCAGCGGCGCCCCGACATGCCAGTGCCAGATCTCCACCGCGTCGACGCGGTGCCAGTGCGAGCTTTCGCCGGCCGAGAGCAGGAAATAGATGGCGGTCGAGACGGCGCGCCCTTCCGGCGTGCGCCGGTGGTCGCGGAAGGTCTCGCGGAAATGCCCGCCTTCCGGGTGCGGCTGGAGCCCGAGCCGGGCGATGACTTCTTGCGCCGTCAACCCGCTCATCGGCATGACTCAGCCCTTGAAGCTGCTCTTGAGGCTGCGCAACTCGGTGAAGACCGCGCCGGGCTCGGCATCCGCGAGGCCGAGGCGGGCGGCGAGCTCCGGGTCATCGGCCCGCATGAAGGGGTTGGTCGCCTTCTCCGCGCCGATGGTGGTCGGCAGTGTCGGCTTGCCGGCGGCGACCAGCGCCTCGACCTCGACGGCCTTCGCCTTCAGCGCCTCATTATCCGGGTCGACGCTCAGCGCGAAGCGGGCATTGGAAAGGGTATATTCGTGCCCGCAATAGACGGCGATGTCGTCCGGCAGCGCGCGCAGCCGCAGCAGCGATTCCCACAGCACCGGCGGGTCACACTCGAAGGGGCGGCCGCAGCCGAGCACGAACAGCGTGTCGCCGGCGAAGAGCAGGCGGGCCTCCTCGAACAGGAAGACGATGTGCCCCTTGGTGTGGCCGGGCGTCTCCAGCACGCGGCCGACCAGGCTGCCGACCGCGACCGGGTCGCCATCGACCACGGTGACATCGACGCCGGGAATGGTGTCGCGCTCGGCGCGCGGGGCGACGACGGTGGCGCCGTAACGCTCCTTCAGCGCCTCGACGCCGGCAATGTGGTCGGTGTGGTGATGGGTGACGAGGATATGCGTCAGCGTCCAGTTCTCGCGCTCCAGCGCGGCGAGGATGGGCGCCACCTCCGGCGCGTCGATCAGCGCCGTCGTCTCGGTCGTCGGGTCGTGCAGCAGCACGGCGTAATTGTCCGAGAGGCAGGGGATGAGACGCAGTTCGACCGACATGTCGTCCTCGGGGCTGGTCATCGAAAAAGGCGACGCGACCGCAGGCGAGCGGCCGCGTCTTCCTTGCAGTCTAGCCGACCCGCCGGGGGCGAGTCAGCGGTCTATCATGGCCGGGCGTCGTCAGCGGCATTCCTGCGCCGCGCGGTCGATCGCGGCCGAGATGCCGTTCAGCGAATAGGTGTCGGTGGTGACGTTGCCGCGCCCCGACGTGCCCTTCACCTTCACGTCGCGCCCCTTGCGGAGCGCGTCGATCAGGCGGGTCTCCTCGGCGACATTGCGCACCCAGGCGCCGCTGCCGCGGGTGTAGAGATCGAACTGCGTCGTGCCGATGGTCAGCGCCGCGTCGACACCCTCCTTGAGGGGGAAGCCCATCACCACGCTGACCTCGTTCTTCACGTTCTCGGCGGTGCGCGTCGAGATGAAGAAATAGGCCGGGTCACGGTTGAGCCCGGCGGGGTCGCGGGTCTTGGGTTGGGAGAGGGCGTAGCAGATCTTGCCGCTGCCGCTGGTGTCGAGATACACGCCCCAGTCGCCAAACTGGCTGACGAGCTTCGGCGCACCCTGGGCGCTCGCGCCGGACACGCCGATGAAAGTCAGTGCCAAGCCGGCGAGTGCTGCGCGCACGATGCGTCGTACCATGGTCCCCTTCCTCCGTTCTTCTGCCGCCGTGCGGTTCACACGATTCTCCGTTGAAGTCGCCACAGGGATAACGAGACCCTTTGCCCGTGTGAACCCTAACGCCCGGAATGCGACGGCATTCGCGATCAAATGCTGCGAGATCGGCGGCTAATTGAAGGCATGGTGAAGGAAAGATTACCGTTGCCCGCCATCGACGTACCGTCACCTGTGGGCAACCGGAATCGGCACCAGCGGCGCCATCAACGCCCGGCCAGCCGGTCGAGCGCGGCGCGGGCGGCGGCGCGGTGCGCCGGGTTGATATGGCCCGCGAGCATGTTGAGCGCGGTAGCGATCACCGCCGCGTCGTCGGTGAAGCCGATGGCGGGAAAAATGTCCGGCAGCGCGTCCGTGGGCAGCAGGAAATAGGCGAGGGCGCCGAACAGCAGGGCGCGCACCCGTGTCGGCGTCTGCCGGTCGAGCGCGCAGTAATAGGCGGCGGTCGCCTCCTCGGCGAAGGGCACCCGCGTGGCCACACCCGCCAGCTTGCGGAAAAAGCCGGCCCGCACCCGCGCCTCATCCTCGGGCGAGGCGGCAAAGCCCGCCGGATTGTCGGCATCGAACGCGTTCGCGTCGAAGGCGTCGGCGTCGAACACTGTGTCGGGTCGTGCGGCCATCAGTGGCTCCTCCTGCCTGTCGAGATGGTCGCGGTGAGGTCCGCACGCAAGATCGCCCGTCACATCAGCGGATAGGCGGCCTCCAGCCGATACGGCCCGCCACCCACGGAATCGCGCGAGGAATACAGCACGAAGCGGCCGACCTCGAAGGTTGGGCTGCGGAAATAGCCGCGCAAGGCGAGATATTCCGCCACTTGCCGGGGTGACACGTCGCGCAGCCGGGCGAGGGTCACATGCGGCTTGAAGTTGCGCCCCTCCGGCGGCAGGCCGATGCGCTTCATCGCCCGCTCATGCTCGGCCTGCAGGTCGTTGAGCGCGTCATTCGCCTTCACGCCGGCGAAGATCGAATGCGGCTTGTGATTGCCGAACTGGTCGACGCCCGCCAGCGTGAGATCGAAGCCGAAGCGGTCGATCTCGTCGAGCGCTGCCGCCGCGTCGCGGGCGACCGCGTGGTCCACGTCGCCGATGAAGCGCAGCGTCACATGGTAGAATTCCGGGCTGATCCAGCGGGCGCCGGGCAGGCCCCCGCGCAGCATCGACAGCGTCTCCGCGATGTCCGAGGGAATTTCGAGGGCGGTGAAGAGCCGCGGCATGGCCCCCTCCTGTGATTTTCCTGCCAGGAAACCGGATCGATTTGACACGGATTCGCCAGCCGAGGAAAAGCGGAAAATGCGACAGGATGAAAACGCGCCCCGCGTCGACGTCCCACGCGTGCGTTCCGGTCGAAGCTGACGGGCGCACTGGAAGCCTATAGGATATGGGCGATGAGCGAATCGACCGAAGATGCGGAACTTCCCGCCGCCGAGACGCCCGCTCCGGCGGCGCCGATCACCTTTGCCACTCTTTCCTCGATCTATCGTTACCCCGTGAAGGGGTTGACGCCCGAGCGGCTCGACGTGGTCGAGCTGGAGGCGGGGCGCTATTTTCCGGGAGACCGGCTCTTCGCCATCGAGAATGGCCCGTCGGGCTTCATTCCCGAGGCGCCGGCCTTCCAGCCCAAGATCAAGTTCCTCATGCTGATGCGCAATGAGCGCCTCGCCGCGCTCGACGCGCGCTACGACGATGCGTCGGGCGAGCTGGTGATCGGGCACGAAGGCACGGAGGCTGTGCGCGGCGATCTGCGCACCCCCGAGGGACGGGCGGCCATTGAGGGCTTCTTCCAGCGCTACTCGCGCTATGAACTGCGCGGCGCGCCCAAGGTGCTGGCGGCACCCGAGGGTTTCCGTTTCGTCGACACAACGGAAGGCTTCGTCTCGCTGATCAATCTGGCGAGCTGCCGGGCGCTGGGCGAGGTCATCGGCCAGCCGCTCGACCCGCTGCGCTTCCGGGCCAATCTCTACCTCGACGGGCTGGAGCCCTGGGAGGAGTTCGATCTGGTCGGCCAGACCATCGACGTCGGTAATCATGTGAAGCTGCGGATCACCGAGCGGATCATCCGCTGCGCGGCGACCAATGTGGACCCGGTCACCGCCAAGCGCGATCTCGATGTGCCGGGCACGCTGATGCGCACGCTCGGCCATGCCTATTGCGGCATCTTCGCCGAAGTGGTGCAGGGCGGCCTGCTGGCCGAGGGCGATTCGCTGCGCATCACGCTCTGACGGCGCGCTGGCGAGGCGTCGACCTGCACCACCGAACTTTCGCTCATCGCCAAAAGAAAAGGCCCGGCTCAGCCGGGCCTTTTGCATTGTGATGGGCGCTACCGGCTCACTCGCCGGCTTCGGCGGGGGCCGGGCTTGCCGCCTCGCTGCCGCCTTCGGCCTCACCTTCCGCGGCGCGGTAGCGGCGGCGGCGGGTGCGCGGCGCGCGGGCCTCACCTTCCTCAGCCTTGGGCGCGGCTTCCACCGGGGCTTCGGCGGCGGGCGCCTCAGCCGGCGGAGCCTTGGCGCGACGCGGGGCGCGCGGCTCCTTGACGGGCGCGGCCGGCGCGGCGGCGACCGGGGCCTCTACCTTCACGGGCGCTTCGACGGCGGTTTCCGTGCGGGCGGCCGGCGCCACCGGGGCGGGGCTGCTTGCCTGGGTGATGAACGCCGGCAGGCCGATCTCGACCTCGACCGCGGGGCCGAGGCGCGGCTGCGGCTGCTGCGCGGGATCGCGATAGCCAGCATTCTCGCCCGCCTCGACGCGGGGCTCACGCGGCTCGCGGTAGGGGCGGTCGCGCCAGCGATTCTCGCGACCCTCGCTGCGCTCCTCGCGCGGCGCACGCTCGGGACGGTCCTGATTCCGGTCGGGATTGCGATCCTGATTCCGATCCTGGCTCCGGTCGGGGTTACGGTCCTGACCGCGCTCCTGGTTCCGGTCACGGTTGCGGTCGCCGCGATCGCGGTTGTCCCGGTCGCGATTGTCGCGATCCCGGTTGTCGCGGTCGCGGTTGTCGCGGTCGCGGTAGAAGTCGCGCGGGGCATTGTCGCGGTTGCCGTTCTCACGGTTCCCATTGTCGCGATTGCCATTCTCGCGGTTTCCATCGCGATTGCCGTTGTCGCGGCCATTGTCACGCGGGTGCTGCGGCTCGCGGGCCTGGAAGGCCGGCTGACTGTCGGCGCCGCCCTCCTCGAAGTCCTCGTCATATTCTTCATCGTCGTTGCGGCTGAAGGGCTGACCCTGCACGCCGAACTGCGCCTGAGCGGCGACGATGATGCGGTAATAGTGCTCCGCGTGCTGCAGATAGTTCTCGGCCGCGACATGGTCGCCCGATGCCTGCGCGTCGCGCGCCAGCTGCTGGTACTTCTCGACGATGTGCTGGGCCGTGCCGCGCACCTTCACATCCGGGCCGTTCGACTCATAGACGCGGGTGAGCGGGTTCTGGCTGCGCCGGTTATTGTTCCGGCCACGCATACGCTTCTGCTGGTTGTTATTTCGCATCGAGCTGGGTCTCTGATGCCGGTACACCGCCGGTGGGGTCACCCCGGTTCGGGTACAGGCGGGTCCATCGCCTAACTATCCGCCATTCCGGCTCCGTTCGGGCTTGGCCATTTCGGCATGAGCCTTTCGGGAGTGGGAGCGTCGGGAAAACCTGTCCCGGATCGACGGCGACCCGACGACAGCCGAAGCCTTCAGGCTTCCGCGCGCCGAGGGTCGCCAGCGACCACTGGACGTCCTGCCATGGGAGCGCATCGTCAAGATGCCCCGCGACCGGCCAAGCCGGCTGCGAACGATTGAAACCGATCACCCGGCCCCAATCCGGCGAGCGCAACGTCGCGCTTCAGCCATTCCCATGCTTCATCGTGCAACCAAGGCCGCACCGATAAAACCGTGAAGCATTCTGACCCTGAAACAATCGACGCATCCTCAAGGGGGTCGTCGCCTAACGCCATCACAACGTCTCTCGGGAGACGCTGCAGACAGGATCGCTATGTGGCGGATGATGTCTCGGGTCGATTCCTATTCTGGACACTAGTCGGTTCGATACCTCGTTCCAAGAGCTTTTTTGCCACAGACCCAGTAAAATCAGGCCGGAGCCGTCACGATGGCGCGGGCGACATCGCCCAGATCGCGCCGTGCCGGCCCGTCCGCCGGAACGCCGCTCGCCGCGAGCAGGGCCACCACATCGGTCTCCTGGCCGATGCCGAGTTCCAGGATCGCCCGCCCTCCCGGCGCCAGAAGACGCGGCAGGGCGGCGGTGATGGCGCGGTAGGCGTCGAGCCCGTCGGCACCGCCGTCGAGCGCCAGAAGCGGGTCGTGCGTGCGCACTTCCACCTCCAGCGTGGGTATATCCGTGCTGGCAATATAAGGCGGATTGGAGACCACGAGGTCGAAGCGGCCGGAAATGCCTGCGTCCCAGGCGCCGACGAGGATCGCCGCGCGATCGGCCAGCCCGAGCCGCTCCAGATTCGCCCGCGCCTGCCGCGCGGCGCCTTCGGACAGATCGACACCCAGCCCCCACGCCGCCGGATATTCGCTGAGCAGCGCCGCGAGGATGGCGCCCGAGCCGGTGCCGAGATCGAGGATGCGCAGGGCGCGGGTATGGTCGGGAAACGCCTCTAGCCCCGCCTCGATCAGCGTCTCGGTGTCGGGCCGTGGCACCAGCGTGTCCGGTGCGAGCGCGAAATCGAGGCTCCAGAATTCGCGGTGGCCGGTCAGGCGGGCCAGCGGCTCACCGCTGGCCCGCCGGGTGGCGAGGGATTCGAGGCGCGCCGCGTCATCGTCCGCGACAGCGACATCGTCGCGAGCCACCAGATCGAGATCGGAGAGACCGAGCGCCGCCCGCAGCAGGGCGCGGGCTTCGCGCTCGGGCGTGTCCAGTCCGGCCGCGGCAAAGCGCGCCGCGAGCGTCCGAAGCAGGTCCGCCCGGCGGTTCACCGCTCACCCCAGCCGGCGCTCTCCGCTTCCGCCAGCAACGCAGCCTGATATTCGGTGGTCAGCGCCTCGACCAGCTCGCCCAGCCCCTCGCCGGCGACGATTTCCGGCAGCTTGTAGAGGGTGAGGCCGATGCGATGGTCGGTCACGCGGCCCTGCGGGTAGTTGTAAGTGCGGATACGCTCCGACCGGTCGCCCGAGCCGACCTGCACCTTGCGCTCGCTGGCGCGGGCCGAATCACGTTTCTCGCGCTCCGCCTCGAACAGGCGGGCGCGCAGGAGGCCCATGGCGCGGGCCTTGTTCTTATGCTGGGAGCGCTCATCCTGCACCGCCACCACCGTGCCGGTGGGGATGTGGGTGATGCGCACCGCGCTCTCGGTCTTGTTGACGTGCTGGCCGCCGGCGCCGGAGGCGCGGAACACGTCGATGCGCAGGTCGGATTCGTTGATGTCGATATCGACCGCCTCGACTTCCGGCAGCACCGCCACGGTCGCGGCGGAGGTGTGGATGCGGCCGGAAGCTTCCGTCTCCGGTACGCGCTGCACGCGGTGGACGCCGGATTCGAATTTCAGCTTGGCATAGGCACCGGCGCCATGCAGCGCGGCGATGATTTCCTTGTAGCCGCCCGCCGTGCCCTCGGTCAGCGAGAGCACCTCGACCGACCAGCCATTCAGCGCGGCGAAGCGCTCATACATGCGAAACAGGTCGCCGGCGAACAGCGCCGCCTCGTCACCGCCGGTGCCGCCGCGCACTTCGAGGATGACGCCGCGCGCATCCATCGCGTCCTTCGGCAGAAGGGCGAGGCGCACCGCATGGCTGAGCTGCTCGATCCGCGCGTCGAGCTCGCGCGCCTCCTCGCGGGCAAGCTCGGTCATTTCCGCATCGCCCGCCGCATCGTCGATCAGCGCCTGCGCGCCCTTGCGGTCGCGCTCGGCTGCCCGCAGCGCCTTGACGCTCTCGATCAGCGGGGCGAGATCGGAAAACTCGCGGGAAAGGCGGACATAGGTCTCAGCATCCGGGCTGCCGGAGAGCGCGTGCTCGATCTCCGCGTGGCGCGCGAGCAGCTGGTCCAGCCGGGCATCGGGGAGGGCGGTCACAGGCGGGCACTCGCGGCAGCACAGGTCACAGGGGCAGGCCGGACTTTTCGGCGAAGGCCTTGAGCTGGGGACGCAGCGTCGAGACGTCGGAGCCGACGGCGAGCAGCGGCGCCACCAGTTTGGAGACCGCGCCGAGGTCGAGCTCCAGCAGCATCGCCTTCACCGGCCCATAGGAGGCGGGCGAGAGCGACAGCTTGCGATAGCCGATGGCCGCCAGCGCCAGCGCTTCCAGCGGGCGCGAGGCCAGCTCGCCGCACAGCGTCACCGACTTGCCGTACTCGGCCGCCTTGTCGGCGATGAGCTTCAGCGCGCGTAACGTCGAGGGCGCCAGCGCGTCGAACCGGTCGGCGACACGCGGGTTGCCGCGATCGGCGGCGTAGAGGAACTGGACGAGGTCGTTGGAGCCGACGGAGGCGAAATCCACCTTCTCGAACAGCTGGTCGAGCTGGAACAGCAGCGCCGGCACTTCCAGCATCACGCCGATCAGCACGCGGTCGGGCAGGCCATGGCCGTGGCGGCGCAGATGGGTCAGCTCGCGCTCGACGATGTGGCGCGCGCGGTCGAATTCCTCCACCGCCGACACCATCGGGAAGATGAGGCGAAGTTCGCGCCCCGTCGCCGCCCGCAGCAGCGCGCGGACCTGGCTGCGCAACAGGCCCGGCCGGTCGAGGCCGAGGCGGATGGCGCGCCAGCCGAGGGCCGGGTTCTCCTCCTCGATCGCCCGCATATAGGGCAGCACCTTGTCGCCACCGATGTCGAGCGTTCGGAACACCACCGGGCGGTCGCCGGCCACGTCCAGCACCGAGCGGTAGAGCTTGAGCTGCTCATTGGTGCGCGGGAAGGCCGAGGCGATCATGAACTGAAGTTCGGTGCGGAACAGCCCGATGCCGGAGGCGCCGGTCTCCTCGATATGCGGCAGGTCGACCAGCAGGCCGGCATTGAGGTGCAACTCGACCTCCACCCCGTCCTTGGTGACGGTGGGCAGGTCGCGCAGCGCTGCATATTGCTCGAGCCGCTTGGCGCGGAAGCGCACCTTCTCGGCATAGGCCACCTCGACATCGGCCGGCGGGCGCACATGCACCTCGCCGCCAATGCCGTCGACGATGATGGCGTCGCCGGCATCGACCACGCCGACGATGTTCTCGACATGGCCGACCGCGGCAATGCCGAGCGCGCGGGCGACGATGGTGAGGTGGCTCGTCGCCGCGCCTTCTTCCAGCACCAGGCCGCGAATGCGCGTGCGGTCATAGTCCAGCAGCGCCGCCGGGCTCATGTTGCGGGCGACGATGATGGCGTTGTCCGGCAGCTTGTTCTGCTCGGGCCCACCGGAGCGGCCGGTGAGCTGGCGCAGCAGGCGGTTGGCCAGATCGTCGAGATCGTGCATCCGCTCGCGCAGATAGGGATCGGTCATGCGCAGCATGCGCGCGCGGGTGTCCGACTGCACGCGCTCGACCGCGCCCTCGGCGGTGAGGCCGGTCATCACCGCCTCGCGCATCCGGCCGATCCAGCCTCGATCATGGGCGAACATGCGGTAGGCTTCGAGAATGTCGCGGTGCTCGCCAACGCGGGCGACGCCCTCGTCCTCCAGCATGATGTCGATCGAGGCGCGCAGCGTCTGGACCGCGCCGTCGAGCCGGTTCAGCTCGGCCGGCAGGTCGTCGGCGATGACCTTGGTCACCTCGATGCGCGGCTCGTGCAGCACCACATGGCCGAGGCCGATGCCCTCCGACAGCGCAAGGCCGGTGAGATGCAGCGGGCGGCGGGCGGCGGGCTCGGCGCCGGGCAGCGCCATGGCGGTGAGCTCACCCGAGGCGATGATCTCCGCCAGCACCATGGCGGTGGTCTGCAGCGCCTCGATCTCCTCCTCGGTGTAGGAGCGGTGCGCGCGGTTCTGCACCACCAGCACGCCGAGCGTGTTGCCGGAGCGCAGGATCGGCACGCCGAGGAAGGAGTGGTAGATCTCTTCGCCGGTTTCCGGGCGGTAGGAGAAGGCCGGGTGCGCCTGCGCGTTGGACAGGCTGATCGGCTCGGCCTCGCGGGCGACCGTGCCGACCAGGCCCTCGTCGATGCGCATGACGGTCAAGTGAACCGCCGAGCGGTTCAGACCTTCGGTGGCATAGAGTTCGAGCGTGCCGTCGACGCGCAGCACATAGACCGAACAGACCTCGGCCACCATGTTGGCCGCGATCAGAACCACGATCTTGTCGAGGCGGTCCTGCGCGCTGACCGGCTCCGCCATGACCTCGCGAAGCCGTCTCAAAAGCACGCGCGGGCCGCCGAGCGCGCCACGCATTGGCCGTCCTCGGTTTCCGGGACCGGAAAGTCCCGGAGGTTCTTGTGAAGGCGCGACTCAGGCCGCGCCCTTAGCCCTCGATCAGGCGTCCAGCCCGTATACCGAATGCAGCGTCCGAACGGCAAGTTCGGTATAGGCCGCATCGATCAGCACCGAGATCTTGATCTCGGAGGTCGAGATGGCGCGGATATTGATGCCGCGCTCGGACAGCGCCTTGAACGCCTTCGCCGCGACGCCGGCATGCGAGCGCATGCCGATGCCGATCACCGAGATCTTCACGACATCCGTCGCGCCCTCGATGGTCTCGAAGCCGATATCGTCCTTCACCACGGCGAGCGCCGCCTTGGCGCGCTCGAAATCCGCGGTCGGGACGGTGAAGGTGATGTCGGTGAAGCCCTCGGCCGAAATGTTCTGCACGATCATGTCGACATTGATGTGGGCGTCGGCGAGCGGCACGAACACGCTGGCGGCGATGCCAGGCTTGTCCGGCACGCGGCGGATGCTCACCTGGGCTTCGTCCCGGGCGAAGGCGATGCCGGTGACGACTTCACTCTCCACGATTTCCTCCTCGTCGCAGATCAGGGTGCCGGGCGGGTCGCCGGCGGTCATGAGTTCCGGGGCATTCGGATCGGTGAAGCTGGAGCGCACGAAGGTGCGCACCTTGTGCACCATGGCGAGCTCGACCGAGCGCACCTGAAGCACCTTGGCCCCGAGCGAGGCCATTTCCAGCATTTCCTCGAACGCCACCTTGTCGAGCCGCTTCGCCTTGGGAACGATGCGGGGGTCGGTGGTGTAGACGCCGTCGACGTCGGTGTAGATGTCGCAGCGGTCGGCCTTGATGCCGGCGGCGACCGCCACCGCGCTGGTGTCCGAGCCGCCGCGGCCGAGCGTGGTCACCCGGCCGGAGGGCAGGTGGATGCCCTGGAAGCCGGCGATCACCGCGACCTCGCCATGGGCGAAGCGCTCGATGATGTTCGTCCCGTTCACGTCGAGGATGCGGGCCGAGCCATGGGCGTCGTCGGTGGAGATGGGGAGCTGCCAGCCCTGCCAGGAGCGGGCCGGAATGCCCATGTCCTGCAGCGCGATGGCCAGCAGGCCGGAGGTCACCAGCTCGCCCGAAGCGACGATGGCGTCATATTCGCGGGCGTCGTGCAGCACGGCGGTCTCGCGGCACCAGCCGACCAGCTCATTGGTCTTGCCGGACATGGCCGAGACCACCACCGCCACCTCGTGGCCCGCCTCGATCTCCCGTTTCACATGGCGCGCCACATTGCGAATGCGCTCAATGTTGGCGACCGATGTGCCGCCGAACTTCATCACCAGACGTGCCATTGCGGGAAACCGTAAACCGTTCTTTTGTCGGGGGCCGGGCGGGAGAAGTGAGCTCCCGGCCCAAAAGGCGCGTATACATATCCACCTCGTGCCCGCCCCGCAACGGGCCCGCGCGAGCTTGGAAACGTTTCGGGAACCACCCGGACAGCCTGCGAGAGTTGCGATGACCGAGACCGCCACTACCGTCGATCCCCGCGAGGTCGAGCGCTTCGCCGCTCTCGCCGCCGAATGGTGGAATCCGCGCGGCAAGATGCGCGTGCTGCACAAGTTCAACCCGGTGCGCCTCGCTTATCTGCGGGAACATCTCACCGCGCATTTCGGCCGCGACCCGCGCGCCATCCGCCCGCTGGAGGGGCTGCGCCTTGTCGATATCGGCTGCGGCGGTGGGCTGCTGAGCGAGCCCTTGGCGCGTATGGGGGCTGATGTCGTCGGCATTGACCCGGCCGAGCGCAATGTGCGCATCGCCGGCCTGCACGCGCAGGAGAGCGGCGTTCCCGTCGATTACCGCGCCACCACGGCCGAGGCGCTGGCCGATGCCGGCGAGCGATTCGACGTGGTGATGGCGATGGAGGTCGTCGAGCATGTCGCCGATGTCGGGCTGTTCCTCGCCCGCGCCAGCGAGATGGTGAAGCCGGGCGGCCTGATGATCGCGGCGACGCTGAACCGCACCAAGCGCGCCTTCGCCCTCGCCATTGTCGGCGCCGAATATGTGCTGGGCTGGCTGCCCAAGGGCACGCATGACTGGAACAAGTTCGTCACCCCTGAGGAACTGGAGGCGGCGCTGGCGGCGGGCGGCCTGAGCGTGATCGACCGCCAGGGCGTGGTGTTCAACCCGCTGGCCGATGAGTGGCGGCGCTCCAGCGATCTGTCGATCAACTACATGATGCTGGCCGAGCGGCCAGCATGAGCCCGACGGCGGCCTGCGCGGGCGCTCCGGCAAAAAGACCGGCTTGATCCCGCTCAACGCCCCTTCCGTTGCCGTTGTGCCACACTACATGAGGACCGATGGATCGCCACAACGGGGTCCGTCGCGGTGGCCGGGATACGGGCACCGCCGTCCCGAGTGAGCGTTCGTGCCTCGACAGGGCGAGCGCGGGGCCAGGAGGCAGATGATGAATTTCGAGACCTATACCGAGCGCGCGCGCGGCTTCGTTCAGTCCGCCCAGTCGCTTGCCCTTCGTGAGGGCAACCAGCAATTCACCCCCGAGCACCTGTTGAAGGTGCTGCTCGACGATCCCGAAGGCTTGTGCGCCGGGCTGATCCAGCGCTCCGGCGGCGATCCGCGCATCGTGCTCGCCGATACCGAGGCGGCGCTGAAGAAGCTGCCCAAGGTGCAGGGCTCGGGCGCCGGGCAGGTCTATCTCGCGCCGGGCACCGCGCGTGTCTTCGAGGCGGCGGAGCAGGCGGCCAAGAAGGCGGGCGACGGCTATGTCACGGTCGAGCGGCTGCTGCTCGCTCTGGCGCTGGAGAAGGACAGCGAGGCCGGCAAGGTGCTCGCCAAGGCCGGCGCCACGCCGCAGCGGATCAACGCCGCCATCGAGGCGCTGCGGAAAGGCCGCACGGCGGATAGCGCGACGGCGGAAAACGCCTATGACGCTCTGAAGAAATACGCCCGCGACCTCACGGAAGCGGCGCGCGAGGGCAAGCTCGACCCGGTGATCGGCCGCGACGAGGAAATTCGCCGCACCATTCAGGTTCTCTCCCGCCGCACCAAGAACAACCCGGTGCTGATCGGCGAGCCCGGCGTCGGCAAGACCGCCATCGTCGAGGGCCTCGCTCTGCGCATCGTCGATGGCGACGTGCCGGAGAGCCTCAAGGACAAGAGCCTGCTGGCCCTCGACATGGGCTCGCTGATCGCCGGCGCGAAATATCGCGGCGAGTTCGAGGAGCGGCTGAAGTCGGTGCTGTCGGAAGTGACGGCGGCCGAGGGCGGCATCATCCTGTTCATCGACGAGATGCACACCCTCGTCGGGGCCGGCAAGAGCGACGGGGCGATGGACGCCTCGAACCTGCTCAAGCCCGCTCTGGCGCGTGGCGAATTGCATTGCGTCGGCGCGACGACGCTCGACGAGTACCGCAAGCATGTGGAGAAGGATCCGGCGCTGGCCCGCCGCTTCCAGCCCGTCTTCGTCTCCGAGCCGACGGTGGAGGACACGATCTCCATCCTGCGCGGCATCAAGGAGAAGTACGAGCTGCATCACGGCGTGCGCATCACCGACAGCTCCCTTGTGGCGGCGGCGACGCTGTCCAACCGCTACATCACCGACCGCTTCCTGCCCGACAAGGCGATCGACCTTGTGGACGAGGCGGCGGCGCGCCTGCGCATGCAGGTGGATTCCAAGCCCGAGGAACTGGACAGCATCGATCGCGAGATCGTGCGCCGGCGCATCGAGCAGGAGGCGCTGAAGAAGGAGAGCGATGCGGGCTCGAAGGACCGGCTGAAGAAGCTGGAAAAGGAGCTGGCGGAGCTGGAGGAGCAGTCGGCCGCGCTCACCCAGCGCTGGAGGGCGGAAAAGGAAAAGCTCGGCGACGCCCAGAAGCTGAAGAGCGATCTGGAAAAGGCGAGAGCGGACCTCGCCATCGCCCAGCGCAATGGCGAGTACCAGAAGGCGGGCGAGCTCGCCTATGGCACCATTCCGGCGCTGGAGAAGAAGCTCGCCGCCATCGAGGCGAAGGACGACGCGCGTGAACTCGCGGCCGAGGTGAAGACCGGTACCATGATGGAGGAGGCGGTGACGCCCGACCATGTGGCCCAGGTCGTCTCGCGCTGGACCGGCGTGCCCGTCGACCGGATGCTGGAAGGCGAGAAGGAGAAGCTGCTGCGCATGGAGGAGGTGCTCGCCACGCGCGTCATCGGCCAGAAGGAGGCCGTGGAGGCCGTCTCGACCGCGGTGCGTCGCGCGCGGGCGGGCCTTCAGGATCCCAACCGGCCGATCGGCTCCTTCATCTTCCTCGGCCCCACCGGCGTCGGCAAGACCGAGCTGACCAAGGCGTTGGCGTCGTTCCTGTTCGACGACGACACCGCCCTCGTGCGTATCGACATGTCCGAATACATGGAGAAGCACGCGGTCTCCCGGCTCATCGGCGCGCCTCCCGGCTATGTCGGCTATGAGGAGGGCGGGGCGCTGACCGAGGCGGTGCGGCGCCGGCCCTATCAGGTCGTGCTGTTCGATGAGGTGGAGAAGGCGCACCCGGACGTGTTCAACGTCCTCCTGCAGGTGCTCGACGATGGGCGCCTGACGGATGGGCAGGGCCGCACGGTCGACTTCCGCAACACGCTGATCATCATGACCTCGAATCTCGGCGCCGAATATCTCGTCGCGCAGAAGGACGGCGAGGATTCGGAAGGCGTGCGCGAGGAGGTCATGTCGGTGGTGCGCGGGCATTTCCGGCCGGAATTCCTCAACCGCGTCGACGAGATCGTGCTGTTCCACCGGCTGCGGCGTGACCAGATGGGCGCCATCGTCGACATCCAGGTCAAGCGGCTGGAGAAGCTGCTTGAGGAGCGCAAGATCGCGCTGGAGATCACCCCGGAGGCGCGCGATTTCCTCGCCGAGAAGGGCTACGACCCGGCCTATGGCGCGCGCCCGCTGAAGCGCGTGATCCAGAAGCTGCTGCAGGATCCGCTCGCCGGGCGCATCCTCGCCGGCACGGTGAAGGATGGCGATGTGGTCCGGGTCGAGCGCGGGGCGAACGAACTGCTGTTCGACACCCGCCCCGGCGCGGTGGACGAGGCGGCCTGATTGGCCTGACTGTTCACCTGACTGCACCAAAGCAAAGGGCGCCGCGAGGCGCCCTTTTTCGTTCCACCGTCATCCCGGACGGTCCGCAGGACCGATCCGGGATCGTGGGCCGTCGCCCTTTCAGATCTGCGCCAGCAGGGCGTCGAGCTCGGGACGGAAGGTCTCGGCGATGTCCGGGCGCGAGAGCGCATAGGCGACGTTCGCCATCAGGAAGCCGAGCTTCGAGCCGCAGTCATAGATCGAGCCGTCGAAGGTAACGCTATAGAAATCCTGCTTTTTCGCCAGCTTGAGCATGGAGTCGGTGAGCTGGATCTCGCCGCCGGCGCCGCGCTCCTGCGTGGCCAGCAGGTCGAAGATCTCCGGCTGGAGGATGTAGCGGCCGGAAATGGCGAGGTTGGAAGGCGCCACGCTGGTCTTCGGCTTCTCCACCATCCGGGAGATGCGGTGCACATTGTCGGACAGCGGCTCGCCCAGCCCGACGATGCCGTACTGGTCGGTCTGCTCGGGCGGCACCTCATAAACGGCCAAGTGGTTGCCACCGCCCGCTTTTCTGTAAGCATCGACCATCTGCGCCAGGCAGCCCTTGCCGTTGCGCGGCTTGTGCAGCATGTCCGGCAGCAGCAGCGCGAAGGGCTCGTTGCCGATGATATCGCGGGCGCACCACACCGCATGGCCGAGGCCGAGCGGCAGCTGCTGGCGGGTGAAGCTGGTTTTGCCCGGGCCCATCGTCTCCTCGCGCAGCGCGTCGAGGATCTGATGCTTGCCGCGCTCGGACAGCGTCGCTTCCAGCTCGTACTGGCGGTCGAAATGGTCCTCGATGACGCCCTTGTTGCGCCCGGTGACGAAGACGATGTGCTCGATGCCGGCGGCGCGCGCCTCGTCCACCACATGCTGGACGACGGGGCGATCCACCACCGTCAGCATTTCCTTCGGCACGGCCTTGGTGGCCGGCAGGAAACGGGTGCCGAGACCGGCGACGGGAAGGATCGCTTTGCGTATCGGAGTAGCCATGGACTGGTGATGCCGCTCTTGATCGGTGGGTACGGAAGTCGGACGGAAGGGACGGGCCGCAGGAGCTTAGCCGCTACCGCAGATGAATGACATATTCGTTATAACGCGCGGCGCCGCGATCAGCTCCACGTGTTTTTTGCGATGCAATAGCCGCGCCGCGCCTGAGATTATAGGGCGCGCGGATGAACAATCACGGACCGGCCCACTCGGCATCCGTTCATCTGCGTGCTGGCGCATCTTTGATTCCCTCACCCCCGTTAAGCGCTTGGAAACCGTGATGCGTCCCTAATCCGGCCTTGGGTTCGCGTAAGGGTAAGCGTCATGCGTTATCGGACGACGGTTCATGGCCGGCGCTCGGCCGGCGGCATCGCCGCGGTGATGATGGGTCTGGGTCTTGCGGGCTGCGCCTCGCCCGACGATGTGACGGGCACGCTCGCGACCCCCGTGCGCCCTGCCGCGCCCACCGCTTATGCGAGCCCCGCGCCTGCAGGTTACGCCCCGGCGCCCCGCGCAGTGGCTGCCCCCCAGCCGGCGCGTTCCGCTCCGGCGGCGCCGGCCCAGGCCGCGACCCATCCCGAGATGACCCCGGCGGCGCTCGCGCGGGCCGAGGCGAACTTCTCCCGCTGCATTGCATCGCTGGAGCCCGCCGCCCGCGCGCGCGGCGTCTCCGCCGCCGGTTTCCGGCGCTACACCGCCGGGCTCAAGCCCGACATGAGCATCATGGAGAAGCTGCAGACGCAGCCCGAATTCACCCGCACGGCGGGCGACTATGTGACCATGCTGGTCTCCGAGACCCGCATCCGGCGCGGGCGCGAGGCGATGGCGCAGAACGCCGCCGTGTTCGAGGCGGTGGGCCGCTCCTATGGCGTCGATCCGTATGTCGTCGCCGCGATCTGGGGCATCGAGACCAATTACGGCAGCGCACGTGGCTCCTATCCTGTCCTTCAGGCGACGGGCACGCTCGCCTGCGTCGGCCGGCGGCAGGCCTATTTCCGCGATGAGTTCATCGCCGCGCTGCGCATCGTCGACAAGGGCGACATTCCCGAGAGCCATTTGCGCGGCTCCTGGGCCGGCGCCTTCGGCCTTACGCAGTTCATGCCCACCGCCTTCCAGCGCGACGCGGTGGATTTCGACGGCGACGGGCACCGCAATGTGGTGGATTCGGTCGCCGACGCCATGGGCTCGACCGCCAACAAGCTGAAGCGCGGCGGCTGGCAGGCCGGGCGCTCCTGGGGCTATGAGGTCGTGCTGCCGGCGCGCTTCAACTACGCGGTGGCCGACAAGAACATCCGCAAGCCGATGCGCGAGTGGTGGGCCATGGGCGTGCGCCGACCGGAGGGCCGGGGCATGCCGGCGGGCGACGAGATGGCCTATCTGCTGCTGCCCGCCGGGGCGCAGGGGCCGGCCTTCCTGATGACCGACAATTTCAAGGCGATCCTCAGCTACAACCCGGCGGACGCCTATGCTCTCGCCATTGGCCATCTGGCGGACCGCATCCGCGGTGGCGGGCCCTTCGTGCAGCCCTGGCCGGAGGATGCGCGCGCTCTCTCGCGGCTCGAGCGTACCGAACTCCAGCAGCGCCTCGCTGCGCGCGGCTATGATGTCGGGCCGGTGGACGGGTCGCTCGGTTCCAAGACGCGCGTGGCGGTACGCGAGTATCAGGTGAGCGTCGGCCTGCCGGCGGATGGCCATCCCTCCGACCAGGTGCTGGACAGCCTGCGCAACCGTGGCGGTGGCTAGGCCGCCGGCCGGGGACTTGAAACCGCCGCGAGAATGGTTCACGCCTGACGCTGGGTTTTTGGCGCGGCGCCCATCCGGTGTCTCGCGCGTAACGTGCCGGCGGAAGGTCACATGATGGGCGCACGCCGCTTCGCTGGGATACTGACGGCGCTGCCGCTCGCCCTCACGCTGGCGGCCGGCGGCCTGGCGCTTCCGCTTCTCGGCACGGGGCCGGCGCTGGCGCAGAGCGACTGGTTCCGCCCGCCGGGCAATGTCGGCGCGCCCTCACGGCAGGCGCCGCCCCAGCAGTATCGGCAGGCGCCGCCTCAGCAGCAACAGCGGCAGGTGCCGCAGCGCCGGCAGCAGGGCGTCGCGCCGCAGGCCCAGCGCCGTCAGGTGCCGGAGCCGCAGCGCCAGACCTGGTCGCCCTTCGCCCCGCTGTTCAACCTGTTCCGTTCCGATCAGCCGCGCCGCATGATGCCGGGCCGGCCGAACGACTATGTGCCGCCGCCGGTGGCCGCGCCCCCCGTCATCGCCCAGCCCGCCGAGCCGCGCGGCACCGTGTTCGAGACAGTGGCCGCGGCGCGGGCGGATTCCGACAAAATCAAGGAAGTGGTGCTGGTGCTCGGCGACGAGCTGGCGACGCCGCTGGCGCAGGGCCTTGCCGACGGTTTCGCGGCGGATCGCGAGACGGTCGCGGTTGCCGCCAAGACGCAGCCCGGTTCCGGTCTCGGCCCCGCCAGCCCCTATGACTGGATCGCCAATGGCCGCCAGCTCACCGCGACCGAGCAGCCCAATGTCGTGGTGGTGCTCGCGGGCCTGAACGACCTTACGCCCATCGAGGATCCGACGGGGCGCGCCGAGTTGTTTGACGAGCGTTGGCGCGGTCTTTATGGCCGGCGCGTTGATGATTTCCTGCTCGGCCTGAAACTCGCCGGACGGCCTGTCGTCGTGGTTGGCCTGCCGCCGGTCGAGGATGCGGCGGCGAACCAGCGCAATGTCGAGCTCAATGCCCTGCTCAAGGAGCGGGTGGAGCGCGCCGGGCTCGTCTATGCCGATGTCACCGACGGCTTTGTCGATGAGGACGGCAAGTTCATGATCTCCGGTCCCGACGTCGACGGCCAGCGCCGGCGCCTGCGCAGCGCCGATGGCGTCGGCTTCACCCGCGCCGGCGGACGCAAGCTCGCCTTCTTCGTCGACCGCCACCTCGATGCGCTGCTGGCGCAGCCGCTCGATCCCGCTGCCGCGGCCGCCGCGGCGAACCCGGCCGAGATGCGGCCCTCTATCATCCTGCTGACCGGCGGAGCTTCCGCCGGCGCGCGCACCCTCGCCGGCGCGCCGGGCACGATACTCCCCGCCGCCACGCCGGCGTCGCTGCCGCTCTCCGCGCGCCCGGAGGAGCCGGAGCCCGCCAAGGCGCTGCTGACCGGGGCGCCGCTTCCCGTCGTCATTGGCCGGACCGATGATTTCCGCTGGCCCGCCGGCCAGCCCGCCGCGACCGCCGACCCGCTGGTGCCTGCCGCCCCGGCCGGGGCGTTGCCCGCCGGCCCGCTGCCGTCGGCGGCGACCCCCGCCGGCACGCCGGCGAGCGGGGCGGGGGTGGGAACGGGTGCGCCCTAGCACGCTTGACCGTCATCCCGGACGGCCGAAGGCCGAGCCGGGATCGCGCCGTCCGTGCGGCGGATCAGCCCTTGCCGGGCCGCAGGCCGAGACCTTCGGAGAAGCGCAGGAGATAGCCGTCCGGATCCTGCACAAGGAACTGGCGCACGCCGGTTTCCATCGTCCCGGCCCGGTACCATTTATCCTCGACGTCCATATAGAGCGGCCAGCCGGCAGCCTTGAGCGCGCCGAGGATCGGCGCGACGGCGCTTGCCGCGATCTGGATATTGAGGCCCCGACCGAACGGGCGCTCAAGCGGACCGGTGATCCAGTGCCGGCCCTCGCCGATCTCCTCCAGCATGAGCTGGGCGCCCTCGCGCTGGAGATAGGCGAAGCGGTCCTCCTCGCGCGCATAGGCGATGGCGAAGCCGCAGAGGCCGCACCAGAAGGCGAGGCTGGCGGCGATGTCCGTCACCAGCAGCTCGGGGACGAGGGGCGCCCATACGAAGTCGGGCGGGAGGGAGGAAGGTGCCTCGCTCGGCTCGCCCGACATAAGCGTCGTCCTCAGCGCGGCAGAACCGTCGCGCCCATCAGGAAGGTGTCGATGGAGGCGGCGGCCTGCCGGCCTTCGCGGATCGCCCAGACGACCAGCGACTGGCCGCGCCGCATGTCGCCGGCGGCGAACAGCTTCGGCACGCTGGTCGCGTAGTCGAGCTCGGTCGCCGCGACATTGCCGCGCTTGTCGAGACCGAGGCCGGACTGCTCCAGCATCCCCTCGCGCATCGGGTGCGCGAAGCCGAGCGCGATGAAGACGAGGTCCGCCTTGATGAGGAACTCGGTGCCGGGAATGGGCTGGCGCTTGGCATCGACGCGGGCGCACTTCACCGCGGTGACGTGGCCCTTCTTGCCCTCAATGGACAAGGTCGCGGCGGCGAATTCGCGGTCGGCGCCCTCGGCCTGGCTGGTGGAGGTGCGGAACTTGGTCGGCCAGTACGGCCACACCGCCAGCTTGTCTTCCTTCAGCGGGGGCACCGCGCGGATGTCGAGCTGGTGAACGGAAAGCGCGCCCTGGCGGAAGGAGGTGCCGACGCAATCCGACGCCGTGTCACCACCGCCGATGACCACGACATGCTTGCCGGCGGCGAGGATCGGGGTCTCGCGGCTCACATCCTCGCGGCCGATGCGGCGGTTCTGCTGCACCAGATAGGGCATGGCGTAATGCACGCCTTCCAGCTCCTGGCCGGGGAGGCCGGGATTGCGCGGGGATTCCGAGCCGCCGCACATCAGCACCGCATCATACTGCGCGAGCAACTCGTCGAGCGGCTTGGTGACGCCGACATTCACCCCGTAATGGAAGGTGACGCCCTCAGCCTCCATCTGCGCCACGCGGCGGTCGATGTAGTGCTTCTCCATCTTGAAGTCCGGGATGCCGTACCGCAGCAGGCCGCCGGCCTTGGGCTCGCGCTCGAACACATGGACATCATGGCCGGTGCGGGCGAGCTGCTGGGCGGCGGCAAGACCGGCCGGGCCGGAGCCGACGATGGCGACGGTCTTTCCGGTCCGGGTCGAGGGCGGCTCGGGCTTTACCCAGCCGGCCTTCCACGCCTTGTCGGCGATGGCCTGCTCGACCGTCTTGATGGTGACGGGCACGTCTTCCAGGTTCAGCGTACAGGCTTCCTCGCAGGGCGCGGGGCAGATGCGGCCGGTGAACTCCGGGAAATTGTTGGTCGAGTGGAGGTTGCGCGCGGCCTCCTCCCAGTTCCCGTTATAGACGAGGTCGTTCCAGTCCGGGATCTGGTTGTGCACCGGGCAGCCATTCGGCCCATGGCAGAACGGCACGCCGCAATCCATGCAGCGCGAGGCCTGGTTGGCGACTTCCGCATCCGGCAGCGGCAGGGTGAACTCGCGGAAATGGCGAATGCGGTCGGACGCCGGCTGATACTTCGCCTCGCGCCGATCGATCTCGAGAAAGCCCGTAACCTTACCCATTGCGCCCTCTTTCGCGGAGCACCGCCACCTTGGAGGCTTTCCAGCCCCCGGTGCAGATACATCAATCATGCCAGTTGGAAAATGACGGCGCGGCACACGGCCGCGCCACGACGACGGTCGTGGCCCGTTATCGGGGCCTTCCCTGCCGCTCCCGCGGGAGGGGGCAGGCGGCTATTCGGCCGCCTGCAGGCCGCGCGCTTTCTCCATCTCGCGCAGCGCCCGCTGGTACTCGACCGGCATGACCTTGACGAACTTGGAGCGGTATTCGGTCCAGTTGTCGAGAATGGTCTGCGCCCGCTGCGAGCCCGTGTAGTGCAGGTGCTTGGCGATGAGCTGGTGGAGGCGCTCTTCGTCGTGATGGCCCATATCCGCCATGATGTCGATGCGGCCCTTGAATTCCAGGTCGCCACCATGGTGGTGCAGGCGTTCCAGCAGGTCTTCCTCTTCCTCGACCGGCTCGAGATCGACCATGGAGAGGTTGCAGCGGTTCTTGAAGCTGCCGTCCTCGTCCAGCACATAGGCCACGCCGCCGGACATGCCGGCCGCGAAATTGCGCCCGGTCTGGCCGATGACGACGACCACGCCGCCGGTCATGTACTCGCACCCATGGTCGCCCGTGCCCTCGACCACCGCGATGGCGCCCGAATTGCGCACGGCGAAGCGTTCGCCGGCGACGCCGTGGAAGTAGACCTCGCCGGAGGTCGCGCCGTAGAGCACGGTGTTGCCGACGATGATCGAGTTCTCCGGCACGATGCCGGTATTGTCCGCCGGACGCACCACGATGCGCCCGCCCGACAGGCCCTTGCCGACATAATCGTTGGCTTCGCCGACCAGCGTCATCGAAACGCCGGTGGCGAGGAAGGCGCCGAAGGCCTGGCCGGCGGTGCCGGTCAGATGGATGTCGATCGTGTCGTCCGGCAGGCCGGTGTCGCCATAGCGCTTGGCCACCTCGCCCGAGAGCATCGCGCCGACGGAGCGGTTGATGCTCTTGATCTGGCTGTGGATCACCACCTTCTCCCCGCTCTCCAGCGCCGGCATCGCCTGGTGGATGAGGGTGCGGTCCAGCACGTGCTGGATCGGGTGGTTCTGCCGCTCGGTGTGGCGGATCGCCACCTCGGGGCCGACATTCGGCTTGGCGAAGACGCGGCTGAAGTCGAGACCCTTGGCCTTCCAGTGCTCGATCGCCTCGCGCTGGTCGAGCCAGTCGGAGCGGCCGATCAGCTCATTGAAGCTGGCGATGCCCATCGAGGCCATGATCTCCCGCACTTCCTCGGCAACGAAGAAGAAGTAGTTGATCACGTGCTCCGGCGTGCCCTTGAAGCGCTTGCGCAGGACCGGATCCTGCGTCGCCACGCCCACCGGGCAGGTGTTCAGGTGGCACTTGCGCATCATGATGCAGCCGGCCGCGATGAGCGGGGCGGTGGAGAAGGCGAAGTCATCCGCGCCGAGCAGCGCGCCGATCACCACGTCGCGCCCGGTGCGCAGGCCGCCGTCGACCTGCAGGGCGATGCGCCCGCGCAGATTGTTCAGCACCAGCGTCTGATGCGCCTCGGCGAGGCCCATTTCCCACGGGCTGCCGGCATGCTTGATGGCGGTGAGCGGCGAAGCGCCCGTGCCACCCTCGAAGCCGGAGATGGTGATGTGGTCGGCACGCGCCTTGGCGACGCCGGCCGCGACCGTGCCCACACCGACCTCGGAGACCAGCTTCACCGAGATGTCGGCTTCCGGGTTGACGTTCTTCAGGTCGTAGATGAGCTGCGCCAGATCCTCGATCGAGTAGATGTCGTGGTGCGGCGGCGGCGAGATGAGGCCGACGCCGGGGGTCGAGTGGCGCACCTTGGCGATCACCGCATCGACCTTGTGGCCGGGCAGCTGGCCGCCTTCGCCGGGCTTGGCACCCTGCGCCATCTTGATCTGGATCATGTCGGCATTGACGAGATAGTCCGCCGTCACGCCGAAGCGGCCGGAGGCCACCTGCTTGATCGCCGAGCGCATGGAGTCGCCATTGGCCAGCGGCTTGAAGCGCGTCGCTTCCTCGCCGCCCTCGCCGGTGTTCGACTTGCCGCCGATCCGGTTCATGGCGATGGCGAGCGTGGTGTGTGCCTCGCGCGAGATCGAGCCGAAGGACATGGCGCCGGTGACGAAGCGCTTGACGATGTCGACCGCCGGCTCGACTTCCTCGAGCGGGATTGGCGCGCGGCCGAGCTCGCCCGCCTCGCGGATGCGGAACAGCGAGCGCACGTTCAGCGTCTTGGCGCCGGCCTCGTTCACCAACTGGGCGAAGTGGCGGTACTTGTCCTGCGCATTGCCGCGCACGGCGTGCTGCAGCACCGCGACCGTCTCCGGGTCCCAGGCATGCTCTTCGCCGCGCAGGCGGAAGGCGTAGTCGCCGCCGACATCGAGCGTGGTGCGGTACACCGGCGCGTCGCCAAAGGCGTCGCGGTGGCGCATCGCGGTCTCCTCGGCGATCTCGGCGAGGCCGATGCCGCCGATCGAGGAGGCGGTGCCGGAGAAATACTTGGCGATCACCTCGGTGGAGAGACCGACCGCATCGAAGATCTGCGCGCCGCAATAGGACTGGTAGGTCGAGATGCCCATCTTGGACATGACCTTGAGCAGTCCCTTGTCGATCGACTTGATGTAGCGCTTGACGATCTCGTACTCGTCCACCTCCTCGGGGATGTCGACGCGCATGTCGATCATCGTCTCGAAGGCGAGATAGGGGTTGATCGCCTCGGCGCCGTAGCCGGCCAGACAGGCGAAGTGATGCACTTCGCGCGCCTCACCCGTCTCCACGACGAGGCCTACCGAGGTGCGCAGCCCCTTGCGGATCAGGTGGTGATGCACGCTCGCGGTCGCCAGCAGCGCGGGAATCGGGATCCGGTCCGGCCCGACCAGACGGTCGGACAGGATGATGATGTTATAGCCGCCATGCACCGCCGCCTCGGCGCGCTCGCACAGACGCTCGACCGCGTCCTCCATGCCCGCCGCGCCCTTGTCGGACGGGTAGGTGATGTCGAGCGTGCGGGTGTCGAACCGCTCCTCCATGAAGCCGATGGAGCGGATCTTCTCCAGATCCCCATTGGTCAGGATGGGCTGGCGCACTTCGAGCCGCTTGCGGCGCGAATTGCCTTCAAGGTCGAAGATGTTCGGCCGCGGCCCGATGAAGGAGACGAGGCTCATCACCAGCTCCTCGCGGATCGGGTCGATCGGCGGGTTGGTGACCTGCGCGAAGTTCTGCTTGAAATAGGTGAAGAGCGACTTGGAGCGCTTGGACAGCGGCGAGATGGGCGTGTCGGTGCCCATGGAGCCGACCGCCTCCTGCCCGGTGGTCGCCATCGGCGCCATCAGCAGCTTGAGATCTTCCTGCGTGTAGCCGAAGGCCTGCTGGCGATCGAGCAGCGACACGTCGGTGCGCACCTCGCGCGCTTCCACGGAGCGCAGCTCCTCCAGCACGAGCTGGGTGCGCTTCAGCCACTCCTTGTAGGGATGCGCCTTGGCGAGGGTGGTCTTCACCTCCTCGTCCGGCACGAGGCGGCCTTCCTCCAGGTCGACGAGCAGCATCCGCCCCGGCTGCAGGCGCCACTTGGTGACAATCTGGTCCTCGGGGAAGGTGAGCACGCCCATTTCCGACGCCAGCACGATCTTGTCGTCGCGGGTGACGAGATAGCGCGCCGGGCGCAGGCCGTTGCGGTCGAGCGTGGCGACGATCTGGCGCCCGTCGGTGGCGACGATTGCGGCCGGCCCGTCCCACGGCTCCATCATGGCCGCGTGGTACTCGTAGAAGGCGCGGCGTTCCTCATTCATCAGCGGGTTGCCGGCCCACGCCTCGGGCACCAGCATCATCGCCGCATGCGGCAGCTCGTAGCCGCCCTGAATGAGGAATTCGAGCGCGTTGTCGAAACAGGCGGTGTCCGACTGGCCCTCATAGGAGATCGGCCACAGCTTGGAGATGTCGTTGCCGAACAGCTCGCTGTCGACGGAAGCCTGACGGGCCGCCATCCAGTTCACGTTGCCGCGCAGCGTGTTGATCTCGCCGTTATGAGCGACCATCCGGTAGGGATGGGCCAACGACCAGGCCGGGAAGGTGTTGGTCGAGAAGCGCTGATGCACGAGGGCGACGGCGCTCTCGAACATCGGGTCGTGCAGGTCGGCATAATAGGCGCCGAGCTGGTCGGCGTTGAACATGCCCTTGTAGACAATGGTGCGGCAGGACAGCGACACGACGTAATAGCCGGACGTGCGCGGGTCCTTGGCGTCATAGACCGCGTTGGAGACGACCTTGCGCAGGATGAACAGCCGGCGCTCGAACTCGTCCTCGCTCTGGGTCTGATCGCCCCGGCCAATGAAGACCTGGATGTGCTTGGGCTCGGTCGGCAGAACGGTGTGGCCGAGCGAGCTGTTGTCGGTCGGCACATCGCGCCAGCCGAGCAGCACCTGGCCTTCTTCGGCGACCACGCGCTCGAAGGTCTCGCGGACGATCTGCTGGCCTTCCACATCCTGCGGCAGGAAGACATGGCCGACGGCGTACAGGCCGGGCTCCGGCAGGCCGAAGCCGAGCTTCGCCGCTTCCTTGGCGAAGAAGCGATGCGGGATCTGCACCAGCATGCCCGCGCCGTCGCCGGCGCGCGGGTCCGCGCCCACCGCGCCGCGATGTTCAAGGTTCAGGAGGATGCGCAGGCCGTCCTGCACGATCTCGTGCGACTTGCGGCCCTTGATGTCGGCGATGAAGCCGACGCCACAGGAATCCTTCTCGTTGCGCGGGTCATAGAGACCCTGCGCGACCGGAAGGCCCGGGTCGATGTGGGAAATGGCTTTCGCAGCGGCGCGATCCGTCGCGGCCGGACGAACCGATGCCTCGCTGACCATGCGCGCGGCGACGCCGCCAAGTTCCTCACTCATCCCCGTATCTCCCTTCGGGTCGTGCTTCGGCGTGCCGGATACTTTCCGTTCCCGCGGGGCGCTCCCCCCGCGAAGATGCTCGCCGTTCTCAAATGACGCGCGTTTCGGCCCGCCCCGCGTCGCATCCTGCGCAGCCGAGCGGCGACCTCATCCCATTATAGGACAGCATGGCTTCCCTATCAATCGCGAAGATGCCAGAATTGCCGCCCGCGCACAAGCGCTGTGACATAGCCGATCCCGGCGATTTTTGCGACTTGTTGCGGAGCAGCCCCCGTCCGACGAAAGGAACGGTAAGGCGACGTGATTCCCGGCGCAATGCTCTTGCCCGTGATCGGGTGCCACTGATCCGCCGGTTTCGGCTGGGCGTGGCGCCTGCGAGCCTCGCGCAAGCCTCGCCATGGCAGGCTGGTGGGGCGTGCGCTGACCGGCGGCATGGGTGGCTTGGTCCTGCCCTTGCCGTATTCGCGCGCTGTTATGCCGCTTCGGAACGATCCCTTCGGAGGCTTCCATGCCCGCCCTTCCGGCCCGTGTCGCCCGGCACCGCTCGCGGCACCTGCTCGCGGCCGCCGCTCTCCTCGTCACCGCCGCCCCGGCGGCGGCGCAGTCCTATGATCGGCCTTACGGCCGGCCTTATGTGCAGCCCTATATCGATCTGGACCTCAACGCCTACAACCAGCCCGGCCCCGCCGACTACAACGCGCCGCCCGTCGCCCTGCCACCGCAGGATGTGGAGCCGATGCTGCGCTCCATGGGCATGAGCAATGTCGGGCGCGTGCGGGCGGGCAGCAACATCTACGCGGTCGATGCCACCGATCCGCGCGGCATGCGCCAGCGCGTGCGCATCGACGCCATGAGCGGACGCATCATCTCCATGATTCCGATCGGGCCGGATACCAGCGCCAGGGGCTATGGCGCGCCGCCGCCCGGCAATGGCGGCTGGAACCCGCCGCCGGCCGCGCTGAATGTGCCGAGCGGCATGGGCGGCGTGGTCGGGCGTCAGGTCGCGCCGCAAGTCGCGCAACCCCTCGCGCTTCCGGCCCAGCCGCCGCTGCCGCCCACGCGCCAGCCGGAATTCGCCGCCGTCCCGCCGGCCGGGCAGGGGCCCATGGCGCCGTCCGCCGTGCCGCAGGGGCCGGATACGGACGATTCGGTGGACGAGGTCGATACCGGCCCCGGCGCCTATAATCCGCCGTCCTCTCCGCCCGCCGCGACCATGTCGGCCAATCCGCCGGCCGCCGCAGCTCCGGCGCCCGCTCAGGCTCCCGCCGTCGCCAATGGTCCGATCCGGGTCATTCCCGGCGTCGCCGTGCCGCCCGGCACCGCGCCATCCGGCGCGGCGGCAGGGGTGGGCACGGGCGTCGGCACGGGCGCGCCTGATGGCTCCGCCGGCACCGCCTCGGTCATCGCCCGCGATGGCGGGGGAACGACGCCGGCTCAGGCGCCCTGATCCCTCTCAAAAACAAAGCGCCCCGGTCTCCCGGGGCGCCGACTTATCGGAAAAGAGCGCGGTCGAGCCGCGCTCTTCGAAGCGGGAGCTTCACGCCGCCTTGGCGTCGGCGGGGTCGCTCACCTTCGCCTCAAGCACGCGCGGGGTCGCGCTTCCGGCGGCGATCGGGATGCGGCGCGGCTTCATCGCCTCGGGGATTTCCCGCACGAGGTCGACATGGAGCAGGCCATTGGCGAGGCTCGCGCCCCGCACCTCGACGTGATCGGCGAGCTGGAAGCGGCGCTCGAAGGCGCGCGCGGCGATGCCCTGATAGAGCACCTCGCCCGAGGTCGCCACACCCTTGCCCGCGCTCTCGACCTTGCGGTCGCCGCGGATGGCAAGGGTATTTTCCTTCACCTCGATGTCGAGATCCTGCTCGGTGAAGCCGGCGACCGCCACGGTGATGCGGTAGGCGTTTTCGCCGGTGCGCTCGATATTATAGGGCGGGTAGGTCGTCGTGCTGTCCACCGTGCCCATCTGGTCGAGCAGGGAGAACAGGCGATCAAAGCCCACGGTCGAGCGCTGCAGGGGGGTGAAATCAAACGTACGCATAGGCATATCCTCACATTCAAGCGACATGCGATTGATAGGTCCGCTCTCCTGAGCCGGACCCGGTTTGCGTACCGCCATCGGGCCGGTACATCTTCGAGATAGGAAGGCCTTTGGCCGGCGCAAGAGGGGGCGCGCGGGTCGGCGGCCGAAGATGAACGGTGGATGAACGGGGTGCTCCGCCCCGGTTCACGGCGGCTGGTCTAGGGGAGCGAAGGCCCCGGTCGAGAGAGGATGCGCGTGCGCAGGCGATTATCCGCGCGGATGGTGCTTGTGGTCCTGCTCGCCGCCGCGAGCGGGGGAAGCGCGCTCGCCCAGGGCTACCCGCCGCCCGGCCCCTATGGCCCGCCGCCCGGCCCGTTCGATCCCTACAACGCCCCGCCGGCGCGCGGGGGCGAGGTGGATGACGAGGCGGCAACGCGGATGCTGGCGGCGCGCGGCTTCACCAACATCTCCGTCATTCGCCGGCGCGGGCCGACGCTGCTCATGGAGGCGAACGGACCGCGCGGCGAGCGGGTGCAGCTCATCGTCGATGCCATGTCGGGGGCGATCAACGGCATGAAGGTCATCGGCTTCGGGGACAAGCGTTATTGAACTGGTGATCTGCGTGACTTTAGTGCCCGGTCCTGCGGTCGGTTTGTTCCGTCACATGGCTTCGTTATAAGCGCTCCCCAACGCGCGCGACGTGTGCGTCCGCCTGCTCTCGCCTTCCGGTCTCCCTCGTGCAAGATGCCCGCCTGATGACGCTGTTCAGCACCAAGGACAACCCCGTGCCCGCGGGCGCGCAGACCGGACAGGTCGCCACGGCGGACGGCGTGTCGCTGCGCTTCGCCCGCTGGGATCCGGAGGGGCCCGCCCATGGCACGGTGTGCCTGTTCGCCGGGCGCACGGAAAAGATCGAGAAGTATTTCGAGACGGTGCGCGACCTGTTGAAGCGCGGCTTCACCGTCGCCGCGATGGACTGGCGCGGGCAGGGCGGCTCGCAGCGCCTGCTGCGCAACCCGATGAAGGGGCACGTCGAGGATTTCGCTGACTACCAGTACGACCTCGAAGCCTTCATGCGCGAGGTGGTCATCCCCTCTTGCCCCGCGCCCTTCTTCGCGCTGGCGCATTCCATGGGTGCGGCGATCCTTCTCGACTCCGCGCGTGCGGGCGAGCGCATCTTCGACCGCATGTTCCTCGTCGCGCCGATGCTGGAACTGTCGCTGGTCAAGCACGATGTCGCGGCGCGGCGGCTGGCGCGCGTGCTCACCGGCATCGGCTTTTCGCGCGCCTATGTGCCGCGTGGGCGCCGGGTGCGGCTCAATGAGTTCCATTTCGACGGCAACCGGCTGACCTCGGACCCGGCGCGTTTCGCCCGCAATCTCACCATCACCATGGAGCAGCCGCAGCTCGATGTCGGCCCGCCGACCATTGGCTGGGTCACGGCCGCCTTCGACCTGATGGACCGCTTCGCCGAGCCGCAGACCGCGCGGGCGATCCGCCAGCCGCTGCTGATGGTGGCGGCGGGCGACGACCAGATCGTCTCGACGCCGGCCATCGAGCGCTTCGGCACGCGGCTGATCGCCGGGGCGAGCCTGGTCATCCCCGGTGCGCGGCACGAATTGCTGCAGGAGCGCGACGCGTTCCGTGAGCCGCTGCTCGCCGCCTTCGACGCCTTCATTCCGGGCAGCGCCCGCTAGATCTTTTCCGCGCAGGCGGGACGCCGCACTCAGCCCTGCTGGAGCACCTTCAGCGCGGCTTCGTGGGTGCGCGGGTCGCCAGCCGCGATCACCCGGCCGCTCGACAGGTCGCTGGTGCCTTCCCAGCTCGTGACAATGCCGCCCGCGCCGCGAATGACCGGCACCAGCGGCAGGATGTCGAAGGCCTTCAGGTTGGTCTCGATGACGAGATCGACATGGCCGGCCGCCAGCATGCAATAGGCGTAGCAGTCGCCGCCATAGCGCGGCAGGCGGGCACGCTCTTCCACCGCGCGGTAGCGGGCGCGGTCGGCCTCCTCCATCAGCAGCGGCGAGGTGGTGAGCAGGATCGCGTCCTCCAGCGCCGCGCACGCGCGCACGTGCAGGCGCCGCTCCCCGGCCGGGCCGCGATAGCGCGCCGTGGCGCCGTCGCCATAGAAGCGCTCGCCGATGAAGGGCTGGTGCATCATGCCGTAGGCCGGCTCATCCTCGCGGCACAGGCCGATCAGCGTGCCCCAGGCGGGCAGGCCGGTGATGAAGGACTTGGTGCCGTCGATCGGGTCGAGCACCCAGACATATTCCGCGTCGAGACCCTCATCGGGGAATTCCTCGCCGCGCACGCCATGGCTGGGGAAATGGCGACGGATCAGCGTGCGCATCGCCTGCTCGGCGGCGCGATCGGCCGCGGTGACCGGATCGAAGGCACCGCCGCTGTTCTTGTCCTCGACGCCGATGGCGGTGCGGAAGAAGGGCAGGATGGCCTGGCCGGAGACGGTCGCCAGTTCGTGCACGAAAGTCTCGAAATCCACCGCGCCCATGCGCCCCGCTCCCGCTGCCCGCCGGCCGCCCGGCGCTTTCCCGCAACGCATATCGGGCCGCGCCCGGCTCGGCAATCGGCCGGGCGGGGGGGGCATGGGGGTGTGGCAGGGGTCGCTCGGATGATGCGCGTGGCACGCTGAGGTGCGCGCCTCACCTGCTGCGCGCTCAGCGCATGGCTGCCATTCCGACAAGATGAAGGAATGGGCATGCCTATCCGTTGCGCTCAGGCAGTGAAGCTGCCATATTATTGCAGCGCGGTAAGGCGATTGGCGTTGCCCTACCGCCGCCCTCCTTGGGCGTTTCCTCCCTAGACTTGGGCCGCTCCGGCAACGTGAGCGGCCCCTTTCTTTTTATAGCCCATTGAAATCGTTGAATATTATCCTTCCGCCCGATCAAGGGGCCGGCGAGCAGCAATCGTGCGTGCGATGCCGCGTGCCGCCACGCGGCTCCCGACGCCAACGCTGAGTTGGTCGTCGGCGGCGATGCGCGCACGGGGCGCGTTTGGCGTCATTCGCGCTCACGCTCTGGTGAGGTGGGTTTCGTTTCTTTCGTTTGAGCCTTGCTATTTGTGCGATGCACCGGTATATCAACCTCAGTGCCCGGGCGTGATTGGCGTCGCGCCCCGGCCGCCCTTCTTGGGCGTTTCCTCCCTAGACTTGGGCCGCTCCGCTTTCGCGCGAGCGGCCTCTTTCTTTTCAGCACCCCAAAAAGCTCAGCTGCTGTCGCTCGCTCGCCGGAGGCGCGCACCTCATTTGCCCTTCATCGAGCGCGGTGGCGCTGGGCCGGCGCGTTACTGGTCGCATGAGGGTAGGCGCAGCGCCCTGCGCGCGGATCGACGCCGCTGCGTGGGGCTAAACCCGTGCAAGCGCCAAAGGTGGGCTCGCCGTTATTGCGAGTGGGAAGGGGCGCTCTGGGGGATGACGCGACTCAGCGTCTTCTGGTGGCACTGGCCCCAAAACAAGCAAGGCCCGCATCGGGCGTCTCGCGGTGGGCGAGGCGGGAAGCGAGCCTTTATGAAGATGTAGCGGTCGCCGGGCGGGCCCTTATCGCGGCAATTATGTCACACGGCGAGGTTTGCGTATCTGGTATGCCAGAAAGTGGCGGTGGGTGCCTTGATTATTCCGCAATGCACCTACATCTTCCAACTCGTACGCAGCGATTGGCGTCGCTCCGTACTGCCCTCCTTGGGCGTTTCCTCCCTAGACTTGGGCCGCTCTCGCTTCGCGTGGGCGGCCTCTTTCTTTTGTGTCGGGTCGGATGGGTCGCGCCGGCTGCTGCCGATCTTCGTCACATCCGCTTGGCGTTCCCGACACCCTGTCCGGGTGGCTGGTTTTCAGGGCGTTCTCTCCCGGCCGCTTGTCGCGGTCTCGACCCTTTTTGGGTGAGGGATGAACTGCCCGGATCCGAGCGTGCAGAATTCGTATAGCTCTCATGTCCAAAATGCAAGGCTGTTATGCGGCCTTTTGCATGGTGCGATCACATTTTTGTAGTTTTCGGCGCAAGTCATTGAAAAATGGGCTTATTCCGCCGCGGCTCGGCTTGCCGTGAGTTCCACCTGGGCGATTTTACCCAGGGCTGCCGCTACCCCGATAAGGTCGGTACGGACAGTTTCGAAGGCATCGGATGCCCGATAAGTGGGCTCATGCATATAGAGCGCGCGGTTGATCTCGATCTGCACCGCGTGAACGCCCGAGGCCGGGTTGCCGTAATGCTCGGTGATGAAGCCACCCGCATAGGGCTTGTTGCGCACCACCGAATAGCCCCGCCGGCGCAGCTCATTCTCCAGCACCTCGGCGATTACCGGCGCGCAGCTCGTGCCGTAGCGATCACCGATCACCATGTCGATGCGGGAATGGTCCTCGCGCTGGCAGCCCGACGGCATGGAATGGCAGTCCACCAGCACCGCCATGCCGAAGCTGCGCTGCAACTGCGTCATGATCTGGCGCAGCGTGCGGTGATAGGGCTTGTAGAGCGTGTCGATGCGGGCGATCGCGTCGTCGATCGGGATGCGCCGGGCATAGATCTCCTGCGCCTCGCCGACGATTCGGGCGATGGTGCCGAGCCCGCCGGAAACGCGCATGGAGCGTGTATTGGCATAGGCCGGCAGGCGCCCCTCGAACATACGGGGGTCGAGCTCATAGGGCTCGCGGTTCACGTCGAGATAGCAGCGCGGGAAATGTGCCCGCATGAACGCCATGCCGAGCTGCGTGACGTCGGCGAACAGCGCGTCGACCAGCGTGTCCTCCGAGCGGCGCAGCAGCGGCAGATCGAGCCGCGACTGCTCGACGAAGGCGCGCGGATAGACGATGCCGCTATGGGGCGAATTGAACAGGAACGGCAGGGCCGGCTGGGCCGGCATAACGACCTCAAAGGCGGGATCGATGGTTTCGGCAATGACAGCCATCATCTCAAGGACCAGCTCAACCCCGTCTGTCGCCGTGCCGCGCCTCGCGGTGATGGCGGCGAGGCCCCAGCGCCTCCAGCGTGCAACAATGCTTCTCTAACATGAGCGTTCCCGGTGCGGAACGAGGAACGCGCCCGCGCGGGCCGCGCGTGAACACGAGCCTGCGAGTCGTGCACAGCCCAGCGATGTGACCGCTCTGGCCTGCGCGGGGCTGGGGGGAGGGCGCGTGCGTGCCGCGGGCCTGTGGATACGCCCCGCATCCCCCGGCGATTCACGATGTGCTAAGAGCAGAGGGAGTACCGATGAGGCAACAGGATGCCGGGTGGCCGTGCGGGAGAACGCTCCTGCGCATCCGCCGCGAGTGAACAGGGTGCAAGGGATGCTGAAGATCCTTCTCGCCGAAGACGACAACGATATGCGTCGCTTTCTGGTGAAGGCGCTGGAGAACGCCGGTTACGACGTTGCCTCCTTCGATAATGGCCGCTCGGCCTATGACCGGCTGCGCGAGGAGCCGTTCGAGCTGCTGCTGACCGACATCGTCATGCCGGAGATGGACGGAATCGAGCTGGCGCGCCGCGCGACCGAGCTCGACCCGGACATCAAGGTGATGTTCATCACCGGCTTCGCCGCCGTCGCGCTCAATGCCGACAGCAAGGCGCCGAAGGATGCGAAGGTGCTGTCCAAGCCCTTCCATCTGCGCGATCTCGTCAACGAGGTCGGCAAGATGCTGGCGGCGTGATGCTGCCGGCCTGAGGTCGGCCGTTTGGCCGGTCTTGCGGGGAACTATCCACATCCCCGCCACGACCGTTTGCAGGACCGCTTGCACAGGCCGGGGCGAATGGATATAGGGAAGCCCCGCTCGCAAGAGACCACGGAATGGGCGCGTAGCTCAGCGGGAGAGCACCTCGTTGACATCGAGGGGGTCACAGGTTCAATCCCTGTCGCGCCCACCATTCCGTAAAAAACCTCATCTGCTCGATGACATAAGGCCCGCCCGGGCGTCCCTCACAGGGCAGGACGTGTTTTCCTTGGTGGCGCGGGCATGATTCCCCTCTGGAAACTGAAGCGCGAGGCGATCCGGCTGGGCCGCAAGGCCAATGCGCTGCCGTGGTATTTTCGCGGGCGCCTGCGCCGCTGGCTCTACGACCGCCAGCGCACCTCCCGCCTCACCGTGACCGAGGGCGCGCAACCCGCGCGGCCGGAAATGGCGGTGCTGCTGATCTACCAGCCCGCCGGGCTCATCGCGTCGACCTTCCTGACGCTGGATTATCTCGCCGACCAAGGCGTCTCCGCCGTCGTGGTGTCGAACACGAGGCTCACGCTGGCGGATCGCGCGCGCCTAGCGGCGCGGAGCCATCTCGTCATCGAGCGGCCCAATGTCGGCTATGATTTCGGCGGCTACCGCGAGGGGGTGATGACGCTGCTGGAGCGCGGCGGAAAGCTCGACGCGCTTTATGTGCTCAATGACAGCATCTGGTTTCCGCTCACCCGCGACAGCGACGCGATGGCCCGCCTGCGTGCGAATGAAGCGGATGTGGTCGGGCTGCTCATGGGTAATGCCGGCAAGCCCTCGCCGGAGCATGAATACATCCAGTCCTATTTCTTCCGCTTCTCCGGCCGGCTGATCGCCCACCCCGACTTCGCCCGCTACTGGCGGGAGATGCCGCTGGTCGACGACAAATATCTGGTCGTCCATCGCTTCGAGCGCTTTGTCTCGCGCCACTTCAAGCAGCGCGGCTTCAAGGTGAGCGCGCTCACCCATTGGAGCGAACTTGCCGACAGCCTCGCGCGGATCGAGGACGAGGCGACGCTGCGGGCGATCTTCACCCATCAGAGCGGCGTCGCGCCCAAGGACTACAACGCCATCGCGCCGCGACTCGCGGCGGGCGCTTCGGCCCGCGCGCTACGCGACGACCTCGCCCCGGGCGTGGCGAATCACGAGCTTTTCGCCTCCACCGTCCACGCCCATCCGGTGCTGCTGATGGACATGCGGCTGGCCTTCCTCAAGAAGCGCATCGAGGCCCAACATGCGGAGCTGGTGCGCTTCGGGCTGCTGGAGCGGCTCGACCCAGTGATTCAGGCGGAGATCGCCGCCGCCCGCCCGGAGGACAGCGAGCCGGCCGGCCCGTTGTGAGCCTCAGTTATTTCGGCAGGCGTGCCTCGACGAGAATGGTGTTCGATTCTGCCCACCATTTGAAGGCGTTGCTGGCCTCGATGCGGTCCGCCGTCTCGTGCGCGCTCTGCAGCCGGCGGATCATGCCCTCATAGTCGCCCTCGTGAAGCGGATGCGTCTCGGCGAAGAGCAGCGCCTCGTCGAGCGAGGCGATTTCCACCAGCGTGTTGCCATCGCGCAGCGTGAGCGGGGGAAACAGCGCGGAGGCGGTATCGGCTTTCGTCATCGAAAATCTCCCGGTTGGCTTGAGCGAACCCTGTTCGGGGCTAATGCGCGGCGGGCGTGCCCGTTCCAGCCAGCATCGGGGGGAGGTCGATGAGAGGCGCTGCGATGAAACTATTTGGCGAGAACTTCGTTGATACTGCAATTCCACTTCAACGGGAGGCAGTCATGAACTCGAAGACTATCGCCATCACCGCGGGTGCCGCCGCGCTTGCGGCGGCCTTGATGGTTCCGGTCAGCACGCCGGCCCATGCCACCACCACGACGACCAAGCCGCTGCCGGCTATCGGCAGCTATGAGCAGCGCGATGTGCGCGAACGTGAGCGCGTGCGCCGCCAGCAGGTGCGCCAGAACGCCCACCGCCCGTTCTACGAGCCGTTCTTCGCCCCGCTCTACAAGAGCAAGAACTCTCCCGGTCAGCAGATCAAGCGCACCTTCGACTGACACACGACGCCCGACCATGACGATCCGGGGAGTGTCCGGGGATCAGGTGCAGCCGGAATCGGCAGGCCTGCCCTCGGGCGCTCCCCAGTCGTTTGATGGCAGATTGGCGTAAGGCGGCTTGAAATATTGCCGCACCGTGTGAAACCGCGCCGGTATGGTCGCGGTCGGACTGTCATAGTCGAGTATCCAGAAGAAATTATAGTTGCTGTTGGGCCAGGTCTTGGGCACCCCGCCGGGCACACCCTTGACCTGGTCGAGCTTGAGCAACTGGCGCAGCGTCACCTGCTCGCCGGCGAATTCCTGTTCCAACGCCTCGCTGGCGATGTGGAAATGCTCCCACACCATCACCACTGTCGTGCCGTGCCAGCGCGGGTTCTCCATGAGGTCGGTCACCACCTTGCGGTTCTGCGCGTTGATCAGCGCATTGTCGTGCCGGTTGTTCTGGATCGGCATCAGCATCAGCTTGTTGGTGGCGATCTCCATGCCCCAGGCCTTGGCGGTCGGGCGCGCGGTTTCCAGCGTGTGCAGGGTGATGGCGAGGATGGCCGCGGGCGGATCCTTGGCGATCAGGCTCATCGGATCGGTGGGCGAGAGATACTGCGTCGCCAGCGCCTGCGCTCGCTCCTTGCCGAGACCGCACAGGCTGGCGGGTGAGAGCTTCTCGCCGTGACGCACAATGACGATGCGCTTGGGCGCGGCTTCGGCGGGTGGGGCGGCCACATTCAGGGCGAGCGCCGCAAGGGCTGCCAGCCCCGTCTTCATCCATGCGCCGCTCATCTTGATCCCCGCTCACGCCCGACAACGGTGCCAAAATGCCGCTGCCTGCCAGCGCCCGCAAGCATGTGAAGCGGGAACGCATGGGCGTGGGGTGGATTGATAGCGCGTGACGAGGCACGATATCTGTGCCGACAGGATTTTTTCCCCGCCAATGTTGTGCCGAGCAACGTTGCGCCCCGCAACTTGCGCCTCGCCTGGAGTGACCATGCTGCCGTCCGCCTTTGGCCTCGTGCCCCGTTCGCCCGACATGCCCGTCGCCTCCGCCGCGCTTGGCGCGCTGCCGCAATGGGATCTCAGCGACCTCTATCCCGGCATGGACTCGCCCGAGCTGAAAGCCGATCTCGAACGCGCTGATGCCGACTGCTCGGCCTTCGAGGAGGCCTATAAGGGCAAGCTCGCCGCCATTCTCGACGGCGCGGATGCGGGCGAGCAGATGGCGCTGGTCGTCGTCCGCTACGAGGCGATCGAGGATCTGCTCGGCCGGCTCTATTCCTATGCCGGCCTGATCTATTCCGGCGACACCACCGATCCCGTCCGCGCCAAGTTCTATGGCGACGTGCAGGAGAAGCTCACCAACGCGTCCACCCATCTGCTGTTCTTCACGCTGGAGCTGAACCGGCTCGACGACACCAAGATGGAAGCCGCGCTCGACGCGCCGGCCTTCGGCAAGTACCGCCCGTGGATCGAGGATGTGCGGGCGGAAAAGCCCTACCAGCTCGACGATCGCATCGAGCAGCTCTTCCATGAGAAGGGTGTCTCCAGCCGCAGCGCCTGGAACCGGCTGTTCGACGAGACCATCGCCGGCCTGCGCTTCGAGGTGCGTGGCGAGATCCTGCCGCTCGAGCAGACGCTGAACTTCCTCGCCGAAACGGATGAGGAAAAGCGCCGCGATGGCGCGAACGCGCTCGCCAAGGTGTTCCGCGAGAATGTGCGGCTGTTCACCCTTGTCACCAACACGCTGGCTAAGGACAAGGAAATCTCCGACCGCTGGCGCGGCTTCGAGGACATTGCCGACTCCCGCCACCTCGCCAACCGCGTCGAGCGTGAAGTCGTGGACGCGCTGGTCTCCTCCGTCCACGCCGCCTACCCCAAGCTCGCCCACCGCTATTATCGGCTGAAGGCCAAGTGGTTCGGCAAGGACAAGCTGGAATACTGGGACCGCAACGCCCCGCTGCCGAAGGTCGAGACCCGCACCATCGCCTGGGACGAGGCCCGCGACACCGTGCTCGGCGCTTATTCCACCTTCTCCCCGCGCATGGCGGACATTGCCCGTACCTTCTTCGACAAGCGCTGGATTGACGCCGGCGTGCGGCCGGGCAAGGCGACCGGCGCCTTCGCGCACCCCACCGTGCCCTCGGCGCATCCCTATGTGCTCGTGAACTATCTCGGCAAGCCGCGCGACGTGATGACGCTCGCCCATGAGCTCGGCCATGGCGTGCATCAGGTGCTCGCCGCCCCGAATGGCGCGCTGATGGCGCCGACCCCGCTGACGCTGGCCGAGACCGCTTCGGTGTTCGGCGAGATGCTGACCTTCCAGCGCCTGCTCGCCGCCGCCCCCGATGCCCGCGCCCGCAAGGCGATGCTGGCCTCGAAGGTGGAGGATATGATCAACACCGTGGTGCGGCAGATCGCCTTCTACACCTTCGAGCGCCGCATCCACACCGAGCGCAAGAATGGCGAGCTGACCGCCGATCGCATCAGCGAGATCTGGATGGACGTGCAGAGCGAGAGCCTGGGCGATGCCATCCATCTCGGCCCCGGCTACGAGAATTACTGGGTCTATATCGGCCACTTCATTCATTCGCCGTTCTATGTCTACGCCTATGCGTTCGGCGACTGCCTGGTGAACTCGCTCTACGCGGTCTATGAGAACGCGACGGACGGCTTTGCCGAGCGTTACCTTTCCATGCTGGCGGCCGGTGGCACCAAGCATCATTCGGAACTGCTCAAGCCCTTCGGCCTCGACGCGCGCGACCCGGCCTTCTGGCAGACCGGCCTGACGCTGATCGAGCGGATGATCGGCGAGCTGGAAGCGATGGAAGACTGAACCGGGGACGCGCGTCCTTCGGCTCTCCTGCCGCCTCATCCCCGGGCGTGACCCGGGGATCCACCCTGCGGAAGACGCTTAAAGCCGGACCTTCAGCCGGACCGAGCCGATCTGGTTGAGATAGCCGGAGGGGCTGGCCTGCATGTCGTAATTGACCCCGAGGCTGAAGTTCTCCGTTACCGGTGAGGCAAGGCCGACGCCGCCGGTGAACAGCCAGCGCGACACGTTCGGGCCGGTGGTGACGAAGGGATCGCCACCGCCGGCGAAGCTCGCCGTCACGGCGCTCGCCGTGTCCAGCGTGTTGTAGCCGGCCGAGCCGCGCGCGGTAAGGTCGAGGCTGTCCGTCAGCCGGTAGCGCAGCGCCAGTTCGGCGCTGAGGATCAGCTCCTGATAGGCGTCGGAATCAACGGAGAGGTCGAGCGGCCCCGCACCGCTCTCGTCATAGCTGCCGGAACTCACGGTCATGTAATCCAGCCGCACGCCGGGCGTCAGCGTCAGCCCGTCGGAGACCGCATAGGCCTTGTGCAGCCCGGCCCCGAGCCCGAGCACGAGGCTCTGATAGCTCGCCTCCGCGACGCTCCCCATGAAAGCGATGCTGCGGCTGGTCGAGGTGTCCACCACCCCGGCATTGGCGGCGAAGGTGAGGTTGAAGCCAGGGCTCAGCTCATGCGCGCCATAGAGCCCGAACACATAGGACTGAAGGTCGGCGGAGCCTTCCGCGAGGCTCGCCGTGTCGGTGTCGGTGCTCGCCTCCAGCGAGGTCGAGGCGAAGGCGAACAGTGCCCCGAGGCGCGTCGCCGAGCCGAAGACGCGGTCGGCGCCGGTGGCAAAACCGCCGCCGCTCATCGTGTAGCCGGGCACGCCGTCCACCGCGTTCTGGCGGCCGGCGCCGCCGAGCGGCTGCACCCAGACCTGGCTGTCGGGTGCGGCGTCGACATCGGCGAGCCGGTCGGCCACCACCTGCCCGATCATGCGCTGGGTGTTGGCGGTGGCCTGCGCCGCCGCGCCGGAGAGCACCGGCACGGTCTGGCTCAGCGCCCCGGACAGCGCGCTCCCCGACAGGTTGTTCAGCGCGCTGGTCACCGGGGCCATCTCCCCGATCAACCCGTCCGCCGTGCCGGCCACCGCGTAGAGCACTTCGGCGGCACCTAGCGCGGAGACGGTCCCCGTCGCCTGCGCGGTTTCCTGATAGGGCTGCACAACCTGCGTGAAGGTGATGTCGCCGGTGAACACGCCGGAGGAATCATAGGTGCCGAGCAGCATCTCGGCAGTTGAAGGGTCACCCTCGACACCGCCATAGAGGGTGAGCAGCTGGCTGCTGGCATCGGTGATGTTGAACAGCACGCGGCCCTGCGGCGTGATCGAGCCGAGCAGGCTGAACTGCGAGCCATCGGGCCTGAGGCCGATGCCCCAGAAATAGCCGCTCTTGTAACCGGTGATGATGAAGGTGCCGGGCGCGCTGGTGCCAAAGGCTTCCGGGCTGACGATCCGCCAGGGCGTGCCCGCGGTCCACGCCCAGTTGGGCGAGAGATTGCTCGGCACCACCTGCGCCTCCGGTGGCGTGAAGGTGGCGGGATCATAGGGCGTCATATAGGCCCAGTGAGTCACCAGAAGGTCCGTTCCGGTGATCATCTGCATTTCCATGGTGGTAATGCCGCCCACCTGCTGCATCACGCCAAGGCCGATGGTGGTTGGTCCCGAGCTGGGGGTGAACACCATCAGCACCTCGCCGTTCGGCGACACCTGACCGTTAATGCCGAGGGTGGAGACGCTGATAATCGGGCCGATGGCCAGCGTGCCGGTGCTGGTGCCGGTAAACACGCCATTTGTCGACGTGCCGATCGCCCACAAGGTCTGGTCACCGATGGGCAGCGGGTTGGCGAAATTGTCCGGCGGCGCGGCATAGGCCAGCATCTGCGGCACGGTCACGTACCAGTTCGAGTTGCTGAGCACCGGATCCCAGACCGATTGCGCTGAGGCGCCCCCGCTCAGGCTCGCGCCAGCGATCAGCGCCACGACACCCGCCTTCATTCGCCTGACCATGAAGCCCCCGCTCCTGTCGATCCTACCCGTGCGCACCCGATTCCACCGTGCCTCATCCGGCAATTGACTACAGGCGCGTGGGTCTCATCAATGACGATTTTTGGACGTAACTGGAATATGTAGCCTCATCTTGCGGGAAGACCGTCGCGGACCTTTGCTAACTCTGCGGCAGATCGCCTGCCCTTGGAGCGGCGTTCCGTCTCGCAGCGCCGGGGGCGGCTGCCTCGGCTCGCCAGCCATGCTAGGAGGCTCCTGCAGCGCGTGCCGGCGTGCTGTGTCTTCCGGGGGATTTCGCCGTGCCGCACCGACGCCACGCCTGCCTCGTGCTGGGAATGCACCGCAGCGGCACCTCCGCGCTGGCCCATCTGCTCGCCGAGCTGGGCGCGGACCTGCCACTGCGCCTCAACCCGCCGGGCCCGGACAATCCCGAGGGCTATTTCGAGCCGGCCGCCCTCGTCGCCCTTCATGACCGGCTGCTGGCGGCGGGGGGCAGCGCCTGGTTTGATCTCAAGCCCTTCGCGCTCGGGGCCATCCCGGCGGAGGCGGCGCGCGCGCTCCTCGCGGAGATGGCGCAGGTGATCGCGGAGGATTACCCCGACGCCCCGCTCGCGCTCATCAAGGATCCCCGCATGTGCCGCTTCGTGCCGCTGGCGCGTGAGGTGCTCGGCGCGCTCGGCCTGGAAGTCGCGGTGGTCCTGGCCCTGCGCCACCCTTCCGAGGTCGCCGCCTCGCTCGCCCGGCGCGATCCGATGTCCGCGACCTATGCCGGCTTCCTCTGGGCCCGCCATGTCATCGCCGCCGAGCGCGACAGCCGCGACCTGCCGCGCGTCACCGTCGGCTATGCCGATATGATGGCGGACTGGCGGGACACAGCGGCGCGCATCCGGTCGCTGCCGGGCCCGTGGCGCGTGGAGGATCCCGCCGACGCCCCGCTCAAGGCCGAGCTGCGCCACCATCGCGGGCTCGATGCGGTGGAGACCTTCGGCCCACGCCTCGGCCCACGTTTGGAGGCGCTGCATGATGCGCTCACCGGGCTCGCCGGGGCGGACAATGCCGCCCAGCACGCCCGCATCGACGCCGCCGCTCGTGCGGTGATGGCCATCGCCACCCGCGAGAGCGATCTGCTGGAAGCGGAGTATCTGCACCGGCGGCTCTCCACCCCCAATCCGCTCTGGGCCTCCACCGACCCGGCGGGCGACGGGGCCGCGCTCGCCCAGCTGTTCGATGCGCTGCATCGCGCGCCCGCGCCATGAGCGAGCGGGTCGGGCTGTTCGTCGCCGGGGTGCAGAAGGCGGGGACGACGAGCCTCGACGCCTATCTGCGCCAGCATCCCGCCCTCGCCGCGCCCTCGGTGAAGGAGACGCATTTCTTCGACGATGAGGCGCTCACCTGGGAAGACCCGCCCTATGAGCGGCTGCATGCGTTCTACCCGCCGGCTAGAGCGGGGGTGATGCGGTTCGAGGCGACGCCGATCAGCAGCTTCTGGCCGCCGGCGCTCGCCCGCATCCGCCGCTACAATCCGCAAGCGCGGATCATCCTGCTGTTGCGCGACCCGATCGAGCGGGCCTGGTCGCACTGGTCGATGGAGGTGCATCGCGGCACCGAGACGCTGTCCTTCTCCGACGCCATCACGGTCGAGCCCGCGCGGCTCAAAGGCGCGCCGCTGGGGCCGGCCTGGCGCGACCAGTCCTATGTCGAGCGCGGCTTCTATCTCGGGCAGGTGCGGCGCGCGCTTCTGCTGTTCCCTGACACCCAGCTTCTGTTTCTGGAATCGCGGGCGCTGGCGGCCGACCCGGCCGGCACGCTCGCGCGTATCGCCGCCTTTGCCGGGATCGACGCCTTTCCGCCAGTGAGCCCGCGGCGCGAGCGCGCCAACCCGTTTCCGCACCGAGTGCCGCAGCCGCGCGATGTCGCCCGCCTGCGCGAACTGTTCGCGCCGGACACTCGCGCGGCGGTGGCGCTCGCCGACATCGACGCCGCCCATTGGCCGACCTTGGCCGCGGGCTGAGAGCTGCGCGCCGGCCGTTAATCGAGCCTATGTTCAGCCGTCGCGGCGTCCGCTGTCGTCCGCGCCGCGCGCGCCAAGCGGAACGCCGTGCCGGGCGGCCTCGCGCGCGAATGCCTCGTAATAGGCCGGGATGAAGTGGAAGGGCGCCGCGCCCCAGCGATGGGCGGGGTCCGCGACCCGCAGCGCAGCCGGAATCTCGATCACCACCGCCTCGGGAAACCGCGCCGCGAAGGCCGCGTGCATGCGGTGCAGAAGCTCATGATGCGCCGCGCGCGAGACGATGCGGCCGGGCAGGATCTCGCACGCATCGGGCAGGGGCCGGGGGCCCTCCGCCGTCAGCGACGTGTCGGCCCACAGGCAGGCGTGGAGCACGATCCGGCAGGCCGGAATCTGCCGCGTGTCAAAGGCGTGCCGCAGCCGCAGGAGGCCGGCCTCCCACGCCGCCCACGCCTCGTGCGAGAGGCGGGGAACACGGCGCGCCTGCGCCAGCGGCGGCAAATGCATGACCCCGCTGTCGATCAGTTCGAGACTTTCCGTCACCAGCGCCGCGCCGCAGGCGAGCAGGTCGAAGCGTTCGTCGACGAAATCGAGGAACAGCACGTCCGGCCGGGCCGCCGCGATCTGCGCGACGGTGGTCTTGCCGAGTTCAGCGGTGAGCGAGCGTTTGGAGAAGTCCTTGCCCGGCACACCGGGTGGAATCCGCTCCACCAGAGGCGCCAGCGGATTGGCCGCGCCTTCCGGCAGCGAGGCACTGGCGAGCGAGGTCCGGCCGAGATAGAGCGCTGGGGGCACGCCTCCCAACTCCGGCAGCTTCCACGCGTCGCGGGTGACGCAGCTGCCGAGGATGACGCGGCGCCTCTCGTTCATCTCAGGCCGACCGGGTCAGCTCGGCGGCCTCGCGGAAGGTCAGGGCGAACGGGTCGGGGATGCGGGCCCGCAGCGCATCGTCCGCCCGCCAGCGGCGCCGGTGCTCGCGCGGGATGGGCCGGCCGTCGGCATAGTGGCCATAGGCCCACCAACCCGCCGGCAGGCCGGCGGGCGCCTGCGCGGCGAGGGCGTGGGCGTACCAGGCCATCACCTCGGCGAGAGCGCTGGCGGTGCCGCCCTGGCGTTCCAGCATCAGCCGGCCGATGCCGGTGAATTTGGTGAAGTGGAAGAAGCGCAGCGGCACGCCGGCGGCGCGGATTACCCCGTCCGTGCCGATGCTGAGCGGGCGGTTGGCGAGGTTCCAGCTCGCGACATTGCAGCCGGGATCGCGCACGATCTGCGTGCCCGGAAAGAACACCGGCACGTGGTCGCACCAGCGCTGGTCGGTGAACAGGCCGGCGGGGATATCGTCGATGCAGTGCGCCTGCAACCGTTCGTCCCACCACCGGGCGAAGCGGCGCCCCTCGCCGCGTCCGCTCACGCCGACGAAGCCGAGATTATAGATGCCGTGCTTCAGCGCGCCGATCTCATTGTCGAGCACGCCGGCCGCCGTGGGCTCGGGCACCAGCACATGCGGCGTCAGCAGAACATCGGCGGTGTCGAGCTGGTCGGCGAGCGCGGTCAGCGGGGCGAAGACGGCGATGTCGGGGTCGAGATAGAGCACCCGGTCGGCACCCTGATCCAGCATGTGGCCGAGCATCGCGCCCTTCACCGCGGTGCAGGCTTCCACCACGTCATGGCCGAACAGCCAGCCGCGCACGCTGGCGATGGGGAGCGCTTCCGCCGGTACGATATGGTCGAAGGCCGCCGTCAGCGCATCGAGCGCGAACCCTTCCGGCGGGCGGTCGACGAGGCACAGCCAGATCACCCAGTCGGGATGCTGCCGGCGCAGGCTGTGGCCCAGCACCAGCGCCCGGTCGGCATAGGCGAGCGAGGCCGAGGTGAAGCAGTGGACGGTGCCGGCGGCCATGTGCGTGTCACCCATGGCGGGCGAGCGTCCGCATGCGCGTCTCGGCCCGGCGGGCGAGCAGCCATTCCGCGCTCGCCCCGCCAAAGGCCAGCATGTGGCGCGCGCGGGAAGCCTGCGCCAGCACCTCCTGCAGGCGGCCCTCGACGAACAGGGCCTCGAGTTCCCCCTCATCCATCAGCGTCAGCCCCTGCGCGGGCGCGTTGGCGGCGATGGCGTGGGGCACGTTGCCGGCCTGGGCGTGGGTCACCACGAAGGCGCCGGCGGCCAGCGCCTCATGGGTGGTGAAGGAGAAGGTCTCGTGGCAGAGCGACCAGTTGATCACCACGTCCACCTGCTGCGCCAGCAGCGCGTCGATCATGGCGGTGGGGTGATCCGGGCTCACCTGCACCGGCACGCACCGCACCGCCGGGCTTGCCGGCAGCGCGGCGTCGATGCCGAGCTGCAGGAATTCGTAGCGGCCTGTATCCGCGACACGCTCCGCCAGCGCGGCGAAGACCGGCCAGCCCTTATGCGAGGCGCGCGCGCCGAGATAGGCGACGCGCAGCGGCGTCCCGGTACGGCGAAGGCCGGGCGCGGGCAGGGCGACGAGGCGGGCCGGCGGCAGCACGGCGGTGCCGGTCACCGGTCCGTCGATACGGCTCTCCCAGAAGGCGAGCGCCGAGGCCGAGGGGGCGAGCGCCACCGGCTGGAGCGCGGTGAAAAAGGCGGCGACGCGGGCGAGATGCTCGGGGCGCGCGGGGCCATGGGCGCAGACCGTACAGGCGGCCGAATCCGCTGCCGGCCCGCCGCAAAAGGCGATGTCGTTGCGCAGCAGCATCGGGTTCGGACAGAGCGTGCCGAAATCGTGCAGCCAGAACAGCCGCTCGGGTGCCTGCGTCGCCTCGATCAGCGCCTGCACCTGCTCCGGCGCATGGCCGGCGAGGTGGTGGACCAGCCCGGCCATCACCGCCTTTTGCCGCCCGAGTTCGCGGCAGGCGTCGAGCAGCGCGTCAAGGCGCGCGAGGCCAAGATGCGTGCCGTCGATGCGGACCGAATAGCACGCCGCCGGATCGACAGCCGCGAGACCGGGGGCGGCCTGCGCCGGGGCGAGGTGCAGATAGCCCACCCCCTCGGCGGCGAAGGCCCGCTGTTCGGCGGCGATGACATTCTGCACCCCGCCGCAATGGGCGGCGTAGTCGTCATGGCTGAAGGCGATGACCAGCGGCACCTGCGGCAGAGCTGCCGCCAGCGCCTTGGCCGACAGGGTCGGCGCCGCGATGGCGGGTGCGGGGGGCGCCGCGCGCCGCGCCCAGGCCGCGCGCAGTGGCGCGTGCCACGGCGGGAGGACCGTCGGCGGGGCCATTGCTGCGGCCGGTTCCCCCGGCAGGGCCGGCGCGGCGGCCGGACGGCGCGGCCGGGCGCGGCGGCGCGGGCGCTCATAGGCGGCGAGATGATCCTCGATCACCGCCACCGGCACCGGCGCGTCCACCGGCACCAGCGTCCGCCAGTTCACCGCCTCCGGCAGGCGCTCGGGGTTCTTCAGCACCAGCTCGGTCTTCAGGAACGGAAAGCCGCAGCGGCGGATCAGCACGCCGGCGAAGTGGTGCACCGGGTTGAGCGGCAGATCGAGCAATTGCCGCCGCAGGGTGAACTGCCCGCCCGGCCCCGCCGCCAGCGTCCGGTTGCCCGGCAGCACCGCCAGCAGCGCGGCGATGTCGCTCTCGGACTGGAGCACGGCGTTCTCGATGTCGTCATAGCCCCAGACCGAGGCGACGCGGTGGCCGAGATCGCGCATGTGCTCGCTGAGGCCGACCTCGAAGCGCTCGATCACCACGCGCTTGTTGGCGGTGAGGCGCTGGTCGTGCAGGAAGCCGGCGACATCGTCGATCGCCGCCTCGCCGCGCGCCAGCAGGAAATAGGACTGCAGATGCGGGGCGTATTGCACGCTGTCGGTCAGGCCGAACAGCCCGTCCCCGCCGGCGCGCAGGCGGTCCATCATGTCGTCGAGCGGGCTGAACGGGCCGAGCACGGAATCATTGACCAGCAGCAGCTCATCCGCCCCGTCGAGAAGCTCCGGCCGCAGCGCCAGCGCATCGCTCCAGGCGCCGAAGTCCAGCCCGAAATTGCGCCGGTGGAGGATCAGCTCGACATGTTCGGCGATGGCGGCGCGGTCGGTGGCGTCGAGGCGCGGCGCGCTGGAGATGAAGACGATGCGGAAGCCCAGCCCGGCATAGGCGCGTAGCTGGCGCACCACCATGTCGCTGACGCCGGAATGCGGCGCGAAATGCGCGTAGAGCGCGACCGCCCCACCGCCGCCGGGGGCCGCGCCCGGATACTGCGCCAGCAGTCGGGAGGCCGCGCCGCCCCAGTTCTCGCGCATGTCGGTGATCACCAGTCGCGCCGCCGTGCCGAGCCGCAGGAGGCGCGTCGCCAGCTTGGTGAAGGGCGTCAGAAGCCGCCGGAGTCGCGGCTTGCGCCGGGGCGAGCGCCGCAGGCGAAAGGGCTTGTCGCTGAGATCGCTGAGGCCGAGCGCGAGGGGGAGGGATGTGTCCTTCCGCCACGCGTCGTCCAGCTCGGGACGGTCGTTCATCAGTTTATACGTACCTGAATTCCTGTATATCCACGTGGCAGTAAGCAGGAATTGCGCCTGTCGCCGTCACCTCACGCGGTGATGACCTACCATGAGAAAGTTGGCCCGCGCTTTTGTTTTTTACAGATCAACGGGCCGGCGGACCATTTTCGGCGGCAGCTCTCGATGTGGCGCGAGCGAGGCGCGCGGGTCGTCCTCGCGACCGGCTGTGGATACTGGGAAAGGTCAGCCGTCCGGCGCGGACGTCCCACCGTCTAGCCCCGCCTGCCATGCCCGCCGGGCAGACGCACGCCGGGGGCGGGGCGTTCGATCAGCACCTCGCGGCGGAAGCGCACGAGCCGGGCGGGGCGCCCGCCCGTCTCGGCGGTGGTCTCGCCGGTTTCCTCGACAAGGCGCTGCTGCTCGATCAGCCGGCGGAAATTCTGCTTGTGCAGCCGAACGCCCGACAGCGCCTCGACCGTGCGCTGGAGCTGGAGCAGGGTGAAGCTCGGCGGCATCAGCTCGAACACCACCGGGCGGTATTTGATCTTGCCGCGCAGCCGGGCGATGGCGAGCGCCAGCATGCGCCGGTGGTCCTCGCGCATCTCCGCGCCCGAAGAGCCGGGCGCCACGCGGTCGGAACCGCGCTCGCGCAGCGCCTCGGCCACCAGCCCGGCTTCGTAGAGAAGCTCATAGCGTTCGAGCACGCGCTCCTCGTTCCAGCCGGAATCGCCGCCGAAGCACAGCGTCACCCGCTCGGCCCGCGTCTCCGCCATGCGCGGATTGGTGGCCGAGGCCGCCCAGGCGCGCAGGCCCGGAATCAGCGCGTCGAGCAAAGCCGGGCGGCCGTCGCGCCAGTCCTCCCACGGGAAATAGCGATACCAGCTCTCCCACGCCGCATCCGCGTCGCCGGCCGGGCGGGCCTCGCGCACCAGCGCGAGATAGGCCAGCGAGAGGGCGCGCGCGCCGTCCTCGCCCCGGTCGCGGTCGCCGAAGGTGTAGAGCTGCTCGACATAGCCGAGTTCCTGCAACGTCTGCCGCTCCACCCAGCTGCGCAGGCCGATTTCCAGCGTGCGGTGGCCGCGCTCCAGCGGGCCCGACGGCAGCCCCTCGCGGCCATTGGCGTGGCGGATGGCGAGCACTTTCGGGTCGTCCCCCGTCACCGCCACGATGACCGCCGACAGGCCGATGGCGAGCCCCGGTTCCGGCGTGCCTTCAGAAGCGGGGGAGGGGGCGGGCGTCATCGGGCTCCACGACGGCTAGGCTGGGCGTGCGAATGGCGGTGTCGCGCTGATAGCATGGTTGCGCGCCCGGCGCTGCGATGGCAATCCGGCTTGAGACGAACCCTGAGCATGCGCGAGGTGGATGATGAGCAAGGTGACGCTTCCCGACGGTGAAAAGGTGCCCGCCCTCGGCATCGGCACGTGGATGATGGGCGAGCGGGCCGCGGCGCGGAAGGAGGAGGCCGAATCGGTCCGCCTCGGCGTCGAGCTCGGCCTGAAGCTGGTCGACACCGCCGAAATGTATGGCGAGGGCGCCTGCGAGAGCTTCCTGGGCGAGGCGCTGGAAGGCTTGCGCGACAAGGTGTTCCTGGTCAGCAAGGTCTACCCGCACAATGCCAGCCGCGCTGGGGTCATCGCCGCCTGCGAGCGCAGTTTGAAGCGGCTGAAGACCGACCGGCTCGACCTCTATCTCCTGCACTGGCGCGGCGGCGTGCCGCTGGAGGAGACCATCATCGGCTTCGAGCACCTCAAGAGCACCGGCAAGATCCGCCATTGGGGCGTGTCGAATTTCGACACGGACGACATGATCGAGCTTGAGGAGACGCCGGGCGGGGAGGCCTGCGCGGTCAATCAGGTGCTGTACAATCTCACCCGGCGCGGCCCGGAATGGGATCTTCTACCCTGGCTCCAGCAGCACGAAATGCCGCTGATGGCCTATAGCCCGATCGAGCAGGGGCGGATCAAGACCGCCGGCGTGCTCACCGAGATCGCCGCCAAGCACAACGCCAGGCCGTTCCAGATCGCGCTCGCCTGGGCGCTGCGCTTCCCCGGCAACATCGTCATCCCCAAGGCGTCCCGCCCCGCCCATATGCGCGAAAATGCCGGCGCCCGCGACATCCGCCTCGATGCGGACGACCTCGCCGCGCTCGACAAGGCGTTCCCCCCGCCGAGCCGCAAGCGCTCGCTGGAGATGCTGTGAGGCTGCGCCGTCAGGCGACGGCCCGGCCGCCTCAGGTGGCCGGGCAGACCGCCGGGCGACGCGCGGCATCGCGGATCAGGTAGAAGGCGACGGCGGCGATGACCAGCGCCCCGCCCACCATCTGGGCCGCGCTGACCTTCTCGGCAAAGGCGAGCCAGACCCAGAGCGGGCTCAGCACCACGTCGATCAGCATCATGAAGCCGGCCTCGCCCGAGCGGATGTAACGCCCGCCCATCAGGCTCAGCACATTGGCGAGCCCCGAGGTCAGCACCCCAAGCAGCGCGCAGACCATCAGCCCGTGCGCCGGCGGCAGGCCGGCGGGCACCATCGGCAGGGCCACCAGGGCGGCGGCGAGCGCCGAGGCGAGGCTCACCAGCGTCAGGTCGAGCGCGGGATGCTTGCGCACCAGCACCAGCAGCCCGGCCCAGCTCAGCACCATCAGGAAGGTCATGCCGATGCCCGCCAGATCGTTCGGCGACATCGACGCCCCGGCCGTGATGACGATGCCGAGGCTCGCCAGCGCCGCCGCGCCGACAAAGCGCAGGCTCAGCTGCTCGCCCAGCGCCAGGAAGGCCATGGCGGCGGCGACGAAAGGCAGCACGGCGCCCACCGTCATCACCGTCGCGACCGAGGTGAGCTGCAGCGCGACGATATAGGTCACGTTGCCGGCGACGCCGAGGAACACGGCGAACAGGCCGAGCGGGGTGAGGAGGCTGCGCAGGGCGGCCCGCCGATTCCGACCGGTCAGCAGCCAGAAGGGCAGCAGCGCCAGCGCCGCGAAGAGCGAGCGCCACAGCACGATCGACCAGGAATCCATCTCCGCCAGCCGGACGAAGAAGCCGGCCGTGCTCCACAGCACCGTGCCGAGGAGCACCATGGCGAAGCCGCCCGAACGGCTGCGCAGCAGGGCGGAGACGGGCAGGCGGGGCTGCGTGTGAATGGTCGACATGGCGGCCCCTCGACGGTTGCGAACGCTCTCTAACTAGGGCAAAGTAGACCAGTCGTCTAGTGAGGGGGGAGCAAAATGTCGACGCGCGAAAAGATCGTCGCTGCCGGCCGCAAGGCGATGCTGGAGCAGGGTTATGAAGGCACCGGGCTCGGCCCGCTTCTGGCCTCCATCGCCGTGCCCAAGGGCTCGTTCTATCATTTCTTCTCCAGCAAGGAGGCCTTCGCGAGCGCCGTGCTCGAGGCTTACGCCGGGCAGTACCGCACGCAGCGGCGCGCGCTGTTCGCCGATGCGGCGCTCACCCCTCTCGCTCGCCTCAAGCGCCATCTGGAAAAGCTCGTCGAGGACACGATGGCCGAGGGCGATGTCGCCGGTTGCCTCTATGGCGTTCTCGCACTGGCCGCGCCCGGCCTCGGCGATGACCTCAAGGCCAAGCTCAGCGACGTCTTCGGTAGCTGGCAGGCGGATCTTGCCGCCCTCATTGTCGAGGCGCAGCAGGCGGGCGAGGTCGATGCCGGCCTCGATGCCACAGAGACCGCCGCCTTCATCATCGACCTCTATGAGGGCGCGGTGCTGCGGGCGCGGGCGGGCGACGGCGCCGCCTTCGACCGCCTGACCCGCTTCGCCCTGGCGACGCTAAAGGGGCGGTCGGGGTGAGCGCACAACCGGCGGCGTATCGACAGCAGGCCTTGCCGGTTCCATAAGGCGGCGCGAGACCCTTTCGTCGCCAGCCGGACAAGCCCCGTGCCGCAGCCGCCCTCGATCCTGCTCGATCACGTCACCCTCACCCGCGGCGGGCGGGTGGTGCTGGACGATGTGTCGCTCGCGCTGTCCGAGCGGCGGATCGGGCTGATCGGCACCAATGGCTCCGGCAAGAGCTCGCTGGTGCGCCTGTTCAACGGGCTGCTGACGCCGGACAAAGGCCGCGTCACCGTCCACGGCATCAACGCCGCCGAGAGCCCGGCCGAGCTGCCGCGCAAAGTCGGTTTCATCTTCCAGAACCCGGACCACCAGATCATCTTCCCGACGGTCGCCGAGGAGATCGCCTTCAGCCTCGAACAGGCCGGCCGCTCGCGGCGCGAGGCGCGCGACGGGGCGGTGCCGGCGCTGGCCCGCTTCGGCCGCGCGGGCTGGGCCGAGCGGCCGGTCCATGCGCTGTCGGAAGGCGAGAAGCAGCTTCTGTGCATCATCGCCGTGCTGGTGATGGAGCCGGCGGTGATCGTGTTCGACGAGCCGTTTTCCAGCCTCGATTTGCCCACCCGCCGCCGGCTGGAGGCGCTCATCGCCACCCTGCCGCAGCAGGTGGTTCTCGTGGCGCATGAACTCGACGCCTTCGCCGGCTATGACCGGCTGCTCTGGCTGGACGAGGGCCGCGTGCGCATGGACGGGCCGCCGACCGAGGTGCTCGCCGCCTACCGCGCCTTTGCCGAGGCACCGGCGTGATCTCGCTTTATCTCGCCGAGCGCACCTGGCTGCACGCCGTCCCCGCCGGCTGGAAACTCGCGGCGCTGGCGCTGATCAGCCTGCTTATCGCGCCGCTGGAAAACCTGCCGGTAATGAGCGCGCTCATCCTCGCCGTGCTCGCGCTCTATGCCTCGCTCGGGAAGGCCGCGCTGCGTCAGCTGGTGATGCTGCGCGCCATGTGGCCGCTCTTCGTCCTCCTGCTGCTGTTCCACGCCTGGAATGGCGACATCGCCACCGGCCTCGCCGTGCTGGCGCGGCTCGTCGCCATGATCCTGCTCGCCAACGCCGTGACCATGACCACGCGCATGGACGCGATGATGGATGCGATCGAGCCGCTCCTGCGCCCGCTCGCCTGGGTCGGCCTCTCACCGCGCGCGCTCGCGCTGATGGTGGCGATGATGATCCGCTTCATCCCGCTGCTTTTCGCCCTGTGGGAAGCGCTGAACGAGAGCTATCGTGCCCGCAGCGGAAAACGCGGCGGCTGGCGTCTGCTGGCGCCGTTCTGTATCCAGACGCTCCGCCTGTCCCATCATACCGCCGAGGCGCTGAGCGCGCGTGGCGGTGCCCCGAGAGGAACCCGCCGATGAAGGATCGCTCGCTCGTCCAGATCGCCCTCTACGCCGCGATCTTCGCCGTGCTCGGCCTGCTGCCCAAATTCGACATTCCGCTCGCCGGCGGCGTGCCGATCACCGCGCAGAGCATGGGCGCGATGCTGGCGGGCGTGATGCTCGGGGCCTGGCGCGGCGGCGCGGCGATGGCGCTGATGCTGTTCGTGGTGGCGCTCGGCGCGCCCATCCTCGCCGGCGGGCGCGGCGGGCTCGGCGTGTTCTTCGGCCCCTCGGTCGGCTTTCTGTTCGGCTGGGTGGCGGCGGCCATCGTCGCCGGCGCGATCATGCAGGCGCTGCGCAAGGCGCCGGTGTTCCCGGCGGCGCTGGTCGCCTCCGTCGTCGGCGGCATCGTCGTGCTCTACGCCTTCGGCATTGTCGGCATGGCGCTGAAGACGCAGCTTTCCCTGCTCGACGCCACCAAGGCCTGCCTCATCTTCATCCCCGGCGACGCCATCAAGGCGGTGCTGACCGCGCTGGTCGCCCAGACCGTGGCGCGCGGCCTGCCGGAGGCGCTGCTCTCGCGCAACGCCTGATGGAAACCACCATCGGCGCGGCGCTGCCCGCGCTCGCCGCTGTCGCGCCGGAGCGTGTCGCGCTGGTGTGCGACAGCGAGCGCCTTTCCCGCGCCGCCTTCGCCGCCCGCGTGGACAGCCTCTCCCGCTGGCTCGGCGCCCGCACCGCGCCGGGCGCGGGCATCGCGCTCGCCATGGTCAATGATCCCGCGCTGGTGGAGCTGTTCTTCGCCTGCGCGGTGAGCGGGCGGCAGGCGCTGGTCTATGATCCCGGCTGGCCGTCTTCGACCCGCACTGCCATCGACGCCGCGCTCGCCCCGGCGCTGACGCTCGACGCCGCCCCGGCCCTCGACGACACGCCCGGTCCCCCGCCCGCGCCGCCGACACCCGACACGCCCTTCTATGTCGGCTTCACCTCCGGCTCGACCGGCATCCCGAAGGGGTATCGGCGCAGCCATCGCAGCTGGATCGACAGCTTCACCGTCACGGCGGTCGAGTTCGGCCTCACGCCCGACGATGTGGTGATGGCCCCCGGCGGCCTCGCCGCCTCGCTGCACCTCTATGCCATCGTCCATGCGCTGCATATCGGCGCGCGGGCGGTGATGATGCGCGCCTTTCATCCCCGCCGCGCCTTGCGCCTCATCGCGCGGGAAGCGGTGAGCGTGCTCTATCTCACGCCCACTCAATTGCAGATGCTGGTGGAGGCGGGGCAGGGCGTCCCTTGCCCCGGCGTGCGGCTGATCCTCATTTCCGGCGCCAAATGGCGGGCGGACACCCGCGCGGCGGTGGAGCGGCTGTTCCCCGGCGCCGCCATCGGCGAATTCTACGGCGCCTCCGAACTCTCCTTCGTTACCATCGCCCACCCGAATGAGCCCGTGCCGCCCGGCTCGGTCGGCCGCGCCGCCCATGGCGTCACCCTCTCCATCCGCGACGCGCAGGGGCGCGAGCTGCCGGCGGGCGAGGCCGGCGCCATCTGGGTCGGCTCGACGCTGCTGTTCGACGGCTATGCCTGCGGCGGCAGCGCGGAACTCGGCCATGCCGACGGCTTCATGAGCGTCGGCGACCATGGACGGCTGGACGCGGCCGGCTTCCTCTATCTGCATGGCCGGGAAAAGCGGATGCTGGTCACCGCCGGGCTCAATGTCTACCCGGAGGAGGTGGAAGCGGTGCTCACACGCCTGCCCGGCATCGAGGAGGCGGCGGTGTTCGGCATGGCCGACGATCTGCGCGGCGTCGAACTCGTCGCCGTGCTGCGCGGGATTTTCCCAGCCGAGGGGCCTGACGTTGCCGCGCTGCGCGCCCAATGCCGCGCCTTTCTCCCCGCCGCCAAGATCCCCCGCCGCTTCCTGGCGCTCGCCGACTGGCCGCGAACCTCCGGCGGCAAGGCGGATTTGCGGGCATTGGAGGAGATGGCGCGCGCGAGGCTGTCTCACGCGAGGCTGGGCCGATGAGCGGCGCTTATCTCCTCGCCGCCCGCCGCACCGCGGTGGCGCCCCGGCGCGGCGCGTTCAACGCGGTGGAGGCGCATGATCTTGCCGCCCCGGTGCTGCGCGCGTGCCTCGCCGATGCCGGCATCCCGCCCGAGGCGGTCGGCCATGTCATCCTCGGCAATGCGCTGTCCGGCGGCGGCAATGTTGCCCGTCTCGCCGCGCTGGCGGCCGGCATTCCGGCGCGGGTGCCGGCGTTGACCCTCGACACGCAATGCTGCTCCGGGCTCGACGCCATCGCGCTCGGCGCGCAGCTCGTCGCGAGCGGCGCGGCGGAGATCGTGCTGGCCGGCGGGGTGGAAAGTTGGAGTCGCGCGCCGCTGCGCGCCCGCCGTCCGCGCGGGACGGACGAGGCGCCGGCCTTTTATGAGCGCCCGCCCTTCAGCCCTTTCCCGGATGCCGACCCCGACATGCTGGAAGCGATGGCGGCGCTGGCCGCCGAGCGCGGCTTTGACCGTGCCACCCAGCATGGCGTCGCGGTGGACAGCCACGCCAAGGCCCGCGCGGCCCGCGATCGCATGGCGGCGGAGATCGTGCCGGTGGCCGGGCTCGACCACGACGCCTTTACCCGCGACCTCACCCCTCGCCTCGCCGCGCGGGCCCCTCTCGTCGCCGGCGAGGGCGCCTGCGCGCTCGATGCCACCACGGTTGCGGTGGAGGCGGATGCGGCCGCCGGCGTGCTGATCGTCTCCGCCAAGGTGACGGAGCGCCTTGGCCTGCCCTCCTGTATCGTCACGGCGTCAGCGTCGGCGGGCGGTCCACCTGAGCGGCCCTATGACGCGCTGGTGCCGGCAGTGCGGGCGGTGCTCGATCAGGCGGGAAGCGCACTCGACGTGCTCGCCGTGCTCGAACTGATGGAAGCCTCCGCGCCGCAGCTTCTGGAGAACCGGCGCCATCTCGATCTGCGGGGCGAGCCGCTCAACCGGGGCGGCGGGGCACTGGCGCGCGGCCATCCCGTGGGCGCGTCCGGCGCCATCCTCGCGGTGCGGCTGTTCCACGAACTCACGCGGGAGAAGCCGGAGGCTCTGGGCCTTGCCGCCATCGCCGCTGCCGGCGGTCTCGGCAGCGCGCTGATGCTGCAGCGCAGCTAAGCCTTTGTTTGCGTGCGGCCTCCGGTTGTGCAGGATTGCTGACTGGAATCATTCTCTCGGACGTCGCGCCGGCGCGGGGGCAGGAGCGGACCTACGGGAATGGCGGACGCACCGGAATGAACGCGATCTCATCACGCCAGCAGGACATTCTGATGCTGGCGCGGGCGCAGGGGCGCGTCAGCGTCGAGGATCTGTCGTCGCGCTTCGACGTGTCGCCGCAGACCATCCGCAAGGATCTCAACGATCTCTGCGTGCGCCGGCTGATGTCGCGCGTGCATGGCGGGGCCGTGGTTGCCTCGGGCGTCGAGAACCTCGCCTATGAGGCCCGCCGCGCCATGGCACAGGGTGCCAAGCGCGCCATCGCCGAGGCCGCCGCCGACATGGTGCCGAACCGCGCCTCGCTGTTCATCAATATCGGCACGACGACGGAAGAGGTCGCCCGCGCGCTGGGCGACCATGAAGACCTGCTGGTCATCACCAACAACCTCAATGTCGCGACGCTGCTCTACCGCCACCCGAAGATCGAGCTGATCATGGCCGGCGGCCCGGTGCGCCATGCCGATGGCGCGGTGATCGGCTCGGCGGCGGTGGATTTCGTCCGCCAGTTCCGCGTCGACTATGCGGTGATCGGCGCCTCCGCCATCGAGGAGGACGGCACGCTGCTCGATTTCGACTACCGCGAGGTGCAGGTCGCCCGCGCCATCATCGACAATGCCCGGCAGGTCATTCTGGTGGCCGACCGCTCCAAGCTCGAGCGCACCGCGCCCGTGCGCATCGGTGCCATGGCGGAGATCGACACCTTCGTCACCGATGTCGTCTCCTCCCCCTCGCTGCGCGACGTCTGCGCCCGCGACGCTGTGGAGCTGATAGAGGTCGGCTCGCGCGACGAGGACGCGTTCTAGGGGGCGGAGGCTCGCCCATCGTCATCCCCGTCCCCGGACTTGATCCGGGGATCAGCCCGGGGATCCACGAATTTCTTGCTGCCCGAACCCGGCCAAGTCGTGGATGGCCGGACCAAGTCCGGCCATGACGGCGCTCCCGGTATCACGCGTCGGACCACCCCGGCGAAGATACAACACAGGGGTGGTTAGCGCCCGGCCAGTCCTGCCCTACACTCCGCCGCCCAACTGCCGGAGGAATTGACCCATGGAACTGCGCCGTCTTGGCCGCTCCGACATTCTGGTCCCGCCGCTGTGCTTTGGTGGCAATGTGTTCGGCTGGACCGCCGACGAGGCGACCTCCTTCCGCCTGCTCGACGCTTTGGTCGAGGCCGGCTTCACCTTCATCGACACGGCGGACGTCTATTCGCGCTGGGCGGACGGCAATCAGGGCGGCGAATCCGAGGCGATCATCGGCCGCTGGATGAAGGCGCGCGGCAACCGCGCGAAGCTCACCATCGCCACCAAGGTCGGCTCCGACATGGGGCGCGGCAAGGTCTGCCTCGCGCCCGACTATATTGCGAGCGCCGTCGAGGCCTCGCTGACCCGGCTGCAGACCGACTATATCGACCTCTACCAGTCGCATTGGGACGACCCGGACACCCCGTTCGAGGAGGTGCTGGGCGCCTATGACGTGCTGATCCGCGCCGGCAAGGTGCGGCTCATCGGCGCTTCCAACCTCAGCCCCGCCCGGCTGTTCGAGGCGCTGGCGGTGGCGGCGCGCGAGAAGCTGCCGCGCTACGAGACGCTGCAGCCGGAGTACAATCTCTACGCGCGCGCCGGCTTCGAGGCCGAGCTGGAGCCGATCTGCCGGGGCAACGGGCTCGGCGTCATCAGCTATTTCTCGCTCGCCGCCGGCTTCCTGACCGGCAAGTACCGCACGCCCGCCGACGCCGCCAAGAGCGCGCGCGGCGAGGAGGTGGTCGCGACCTATCTCAACCCGCGCGGCGACCGTATCCTCGCCGCGCTCGATCAGGTCGCAGCCGCACGGAGCGTCAGCCCGGCGCAGGTGGCGCTCGCCTGGGTGATGGCGCGCCCGAGCCTCACCGCCGCCATCGCCAGCGCCTCCCGCCCCGAACAGCTCGGTGACCTCATCGCCGCCGCCACGCTTGACCTCACCCCGGCCGAGATCGACAAGCTGGACGCCGCCAGCCGCTGGAAGGATGCCGCATGAGCAAGCTCTCCCCCGCCGAGATCGGCCGCTTCATCGATGCCGGGCGCGGCGTCGCGCCGGCCGATCTCGTTGTCAAAAATGTCCGCCTGCTCGACGTCATCACCGGCGCGATCACCGAGACCGACATCGCCATCGTCGGCGCGCGGATCGTCGGCACCTATGATCGCTATGAGGGCACGCATGAGATCGACGGCTCCGGCCTGTTCGCCGTGCCGGGCTTCATCGACACGCATCTTCATGTCGAATCCTCGCTGGTCACCCCGCTGGAATTCGACCGCTGCGTGCTGCCGCATGGCGTGACCACGGCGATCTGCGACCCGCATGAGATCGCCAATGTGCTGGGCGCCGAGGGCATCCGCTATTTCCAGCGCTGCGCCGAGCGCACCATCATGGATCTGCGGGTTCAGCTCTCCTCCTGCGTGCCGGCGACCGCCTTCGAGACCTCGGGCGCCGAGCTGGACGCGGGCGACCTCATCGCCCTTACCGGCCACGCCTCCGGCATCGGCCTCGCCGAGTTCATGAATTTCCCCGGCGTGCTGTTCAAGGAGGCCGGCGTCCTCGCCAAGCTCTCCGCCTTCTCCGACGGGCGGATCGACGGCCACGCGCCGCTGCTTGGGGGCCGCGACCTCAATGGCTACATCGCCGCCGGCATCCGCACCGAGCATGAGGCGACCGCGCTGGCGGAAGCCCGCGAGAAGCTGATGAAGGGCATGACGGTGTTGATCCGCGAGGGCTCGGTCTCCAAGGATCTGCACGCGCTGATCCCGCTGATCACCGCCGACACCTCCGCCTTCCTCGCCTTCTGCACCGATGACCGCAACCCGCTGGACATCGCCGAGGAAGGTCATCTCGACTACATGATCCGCACTGCCATCGCGCGCGGCGCGCCGCTGCACCATGTCTACCGCGTGGCGAGCTGGTCGGCGGCGAATGCCTTCGGCCTCACCGATCGCGGCCTCATCGCGCCGGGACGCCGCGCCGACATCGTGCTGCTGGACGATCTGGAGTCCTGCTCGGTGCGTCAGGTCATCTCCGCCGGGCGGCTGGTGACGGACGCGCTGTTCGCCACGCGCGGCGCGGTGGAGCCGGTCGGGCTCGATTCGATGAAGGCGCGCGAGGTCACGGCGGCTGATTTCCGCATCCCCGCCACCACGCCGGCGACGCGGGTGATGGGCGTGGTGCCCGGCCGCATCATCACCGAGGATCTCACCTTCGACCTGCCGGTGGTCGACGGCGAGAAGCAGGTCGATTTCGCCAAGGACGCGGTGAAGGTCTGCGTCGTCGCCCGCCACGGCAAGAACGACAATATCGGCTGTGGCTTCGTGCATGGCTTTGGCATGAAGCGCGGCGCCATCGCCTCCTCCGTCGGCCATGACAGCCACAATATCTGCGTCGTCGGCGCGGACGAGGCGGACATGGCGGTGGCGGTCAACCGGCTCATCGCCATCAAGGGCGGCTTCGTGGTGGCGGAAGGCGGAACGGTCACCGCCGAACTGGCGCTCCCCGTCGCCGGCCTCATGTCCGCCGGCTCCTTCGAGGAGGTGCATGACGCCCTCATCCCGCTGCGCGCCGCCGCCAAGGCGCTCGGCGTCGTGCTGGCCGAGCCGTTCCTCCAAGTGGCCTTCCTGCCGCTGCCGGTGATCCCGCATCTGAAGATCACCGACCACGGCATGTTCGACGTCGACGCTTTCGCGCTAGTGGAGGGGTAGGGAGCGGCGTCAGTCACGGCTGATCGCGTCAACAGAGGGCGCCTTCCACCTCCAACGCCGTCAGGACCGGATCAAGTCCGGGGATGACAGCGTGGGGGATGAACCCCGTGTCTCGGACGCCTGAAGCGTCAGCGGAAGGCGAGCCGGGACCCAGCGCAAGAGTCTTTGGCTTTATCCTGCGAAGTCTCCGCCGACACCTCTCCCGGCTCCTCAGAGGTCAAGCCGCCTGCGGCGGGGTTTCCCCTGGGCCCCGGATCGGCGTTGCGCTGCGCGCAACTTGTCCGGGGAACGGGAGCCCCATCGCTCTCGCCAACGTCAGGACCGGGCTTGACCCGAGGATCCACGTCTTCGGCCATCGCGCGCTGAAGTCGTGGATCCTCGGATCAAGTCCGGGGATGACAGCGTGGGGGGATGGTTGGTCGCGGCCGGGTGGCTCCCTCATGACGGTTTTCAGGGTGCCGCCTCCCGGCGTGATCTGCTAGACCCGTCGCCCGAACCTCGCCCGTCTCCCGAGCCCTCCGCGAAGCTGTAAATGTCCCGCCTGCGCTCCGCCATCTTCCTCGTCCTGCTGGTGCTTTGGACCGCGCTGCTGGCGCCGACCATTCCCTATTACCGCTGGCGGGGCGAGCCGGCGCGTACGCGGGGATTCTCGCGCTTCTGGGCGAAGGGGGTGCTGGCCATTCTGCGTCTCGTCGGCGTCGCCTACCGCACGCAGGGCGAGGCGAACCGCCCGGCGACGCCCGCGCTCTATGTCGCCAACCACCAGTCGACCTTCGAGACCATCGCCATCGCCGTGCTGGTCCCCGATGTCGCCATCGTGCTGAAGGAAGAGCTGTACCGCATCCCGGTCTTCGGCTGGTTCCTCCGCCACTCGCCGATGATCGCCATCGACCGCGCCGGTGGCGGCTCGGCGATGAAGAAGATGTTCCGCGAGGGCCGCGAGGCGGCGGCGCAGGGGCGCAGCCTGCTGATCTTTCCCGAGGGCACCCGCCAGAAGGTGGATGCGCGCGGCGAGTTCCAGCGCGGCGTGGTGCTGCTCTACAAGGCGCTCGGCCTGCCCGTCGTGCCGATGGTGCACAATGCCGGGCTGTTCTGGCTGGCGCGCAGCTTCCAGATAAGGCCGGGGACGATCACCGTCTCCTTCCTGCCGCCCATCCCGCCGGGTCTTGCCGAGGCGGAGTTCATGGAACGGCTGCACAGCGGCATTTATGACGAGCGCGACCGGCTGGTGGCGCTTGAGCGTTCTTCCGACAAGGGCGCGCGCGGCGCCGGGGGTGAGGCATGAGCGGTGAAGTAGGCAGCGAGGCCGGCATCGTCATCATCGGCGCGGGGCAGGGGGGCTTTCAGGCCGCCGCCTCGCTGCGCGAGGCCGGGTTCACCGGGCCGCTGACGCTGATCGGCGACGAGCCGGGCCTGCCCTATCAGCGCCCGCCGCTCTCCAAGGCCTATATGAAGGGCGAGGCCGGCCCCGAGCAGATCGAGCTGCGCCCGGCCGCCTTCTATGCCGACCATGCGATCACGCTGGTCGAGGGCCGGGCCGTCGCCATTGAGCGCGAGGCGCGGCGCGTGCGGATGGCGGATGGCAGCGTTCATCCTTATGCCCATCTCATCCTCGCCACCGGGGCGCGCAACCGGCCGCTGCCCGTGCCGGGCAAGGATCTGGCGGGCGTCTATTACCTGCGCACCCGTGCCGACGCGGATGCCCTGAAGGAGCGACTGCCCGGCGGGCGCCGCGTGGTGGTGATCGGCGCCGGCTTCATCGGGTTGGAATTCGCCGCCGTGGCCCGCGCGCTCGGCCATGAGGTGGTGGTGCTGGAAGCCGCCTCGCGGCCGATGGCGCGGGCGCTGTCGCCGGACATGTCCGCCTTCTTCGCTGCGGAGCACCGCAATTGGGGTGTCGATCTGCGCTGCGGGGCCGGCGTGGTGGGGCTGGTGGGCGAGGCGGGCCACGTCACCGGCGTCGAGGCGACGGATGGCATCGTCTACCCCGCCGATTTCGTGCTGGTCGGCATCGGCGTCACGCCCAATGTCGAGCTGGCGGCCGAGGCGGGGCTGGAGGTCGCGAACGGCATCGTGGTCGATGCGCATCTCGCCACCGCCGACCCCGCCATCTCCGCGCTGGGCGACGCGGTGGCCTATCCGAGCGTGCATGCCGGCATGATGGCGCGGCTGGAATCGGTGCAGAACGCGGTCGATCAGGCGCGTTCCATCGCCGCCCGGCTGACCGGCAAGGTCGGGCCGGCCGGGGAGGCGCTAGCCTATGTCGCCGTGCCGTGGTTCTGGAGCGACCAGGCCGATCTCAAGCTGCAGATGGTCGGCATTGCCGGGCCGACGGACCTCGCCGTGCTGCGCGGCGACCCGGCCTCGCGGCGCTTCTCGGTGTTCCGCTTCCATGAGCGCCGGCTGACCGCGATCGAGAGCGTCAACCGCCCGGCCGACCACATGCTCGGCCGTCGCCTGCTCGCCGGCACGCCGCGCCTCACCCCGGAGGAAGCGGCCGATGAGGGGTTCGACCTGAAGAGCCTGCTGACGAAGTGAGCGGATCGGCCTGATCGGCCACTGCCCTGCACACACTGGCCTGATCGTCCACCTGACTGCACTGACTGGCCACGCGTGACGCCCCGCCTCTGGCGTCGAAAAACGACGGCTGATACCATCGGAAAATACCCCGTCGCGCGGAATTTCCGATGGCCTTCTCGCTGCGCCAGCTCCAGTATTTCATCGCCGTGGCGGAGAAGGGCTCGGTGTCCTCCGCCGCCCACACGCTCTCCATCTCGCAATCGACGGTGACCGAGGCGCTGCGCGAGCTGGAATTGGACTTGGGTTTCAAACTCTTGGAACGCCACGCGCGCGGCGCCGATCTCACGCTGAAGGGCCATCATTTCCTGCGCCATGCGCGCAAAATCCTCGGCGATGTCGCCGATGCGCGCCGCGCGCTTGCCGGGGCGGAGGCGACGGCGCTGAGCGGGCGGCTCTCCATCGGCGTCACCCCGCTGGTCGCCGGCTATATCTATCCCGACCTCATCGCCCGCTTTCGCCGCGCCTTTGCCGGTGTGACGGTGGAGGCGGTGGAGGATGCCGGTGATTATCTCGAACATCTGCTGATCGGCGGCGAGCTGGACGTCGCGGTGATGGTACTGCCGCAGGACCGCCGCTCGGGCGCGCTGCAGACGGAGACCGTGGAAATCTCGCCCTACCGGCTCTGGCTGCCGCTCGGCCACCCGGCGCTGGCGCAGGAGCGGCTGAGCCTGCGCGATCTCTCGAGCGAGCCGCATGTGCTTCTGACCATTGATGAAATCGCCGAGGCCTCAGAGGTCGTGTGGCGCCGGCTCGGCATCCGCCCGCCGGTCGCCTTCCGCACCCGCTCGGTCGAGGCGGTGCGCTCGCTGGTGGCCACCGGGGCGGGCGTCGCCGTGCTGCCGGACCTCACCTACCGCCCCTGGTCGCTCGAAGGCGACAAGATCGAGGCGCGCGCGCTCACCGACGATGTGCCGGCGGTGGAGGTGGCGACCGCCTGGCGCCGCGGCTCCCCGCTCTCCGCCGCCGCCGCGGGCTTCGTCGCTCTGGCCGCGACGCGCCATGCCGGGCGGGGGCGGTAGGCGACCAAACCTTTGTCTGCACGACGAAAAACCCCGCTCTCCCGCAAAATCCCGCCCAAATCCTACTCATCGGTTTTTCCGATGCCTGCTTTCTGATCTTTGGTGTGGCGCAGGGGCAATCGCGGCGGCACACTGGTTTCAAAGGGCGGAAAACGCCCGGGGAACCAGAGGGATCACGATCATGCCGACGTCGCATCTCACCTCTTATCTGCGCTTGCCGGCGCTCGCCGCCTGCGCCTCGCTTGCCTTTCAACCCGTTGTTGCTGCTGAACTTTCCGCGATCGGTCCGGGCGAGGGCCAGGTCGATATCGTCGCCTGGCCGGGCTATATCGAGCGCGGCGAGACCGACAAGGCCTATGACTGGGTGACCGATTTTGAGAAGAAGTCGGGTTGCAAGGTCAATGTGAAGACCGCCGGCACTTCCGACGAGATGGTGGCGCTGATGAATGAGGGCGGCTTCGACCTCGTCACCGCCTCCGGCGACGCCTCCCTCCGCCTCATCGCCGGCAAGAAGGTCGCTCCCATCAACACCAAGCTCATCCCGAGCTGGGGCACGGTCGACAGCCGCCTGCAGGACGCGCCCTGGCACACGGTCAATGGCGTGCATTACGGCGTGCCCTATCAGTGGGGCTCCAACGTGTTGATGTACAACACGGAAGCCTTCAAGGGCGAGGCGCCCAAGAGCTGGAGCGTGGTGTTCGAGGAACAGACGCTGCCGGACGGCAAGTCGAACAAGGGTCGCATCCAGGCCTTTGACGGGCCGATCTACATCGCCGACGCCGCGCTCTATCTCATGGCGACGAAGCCCGAACTCGGCATCAAGGATCCCTATGAGCTGACCGAGGAGCAGTACAAGGCGGCGCTCGACCTCCTGCGCGCCCAGCGCAAGATCGTCCAGCGCTACTGGCACGATGCGATGATCCAGATCGACGACTTCACCAATGAGGGCGTCGTCGCCTCCTCCTCCTGGCCGTTCCAGGTCAACCTGTTGCAGGGCCAGAAGAAACCGATCGCCTCGACCATTCCGAAGGAAGGCGCGACCGGCTGGGCCGACACCACCATGATGCATGTCGACGCCGCTCACCCGAACTGCGCCTATATGTGGATGGAGCACTCGATCAGCCCGAAGGTGCAGGGCGATCTCGCCGCCTGGTTCGGCTCGGTGCCCGCCGTTCCCGCCGCCTGCAAGGGCAATGAACTGCTGGGCGCGGAAGGCTGCGCGACCAACGGCATGGGCGATTTCGAGAAGATCCGCTTCTGGCGCACCCCGGTCGCCAAATGCGCCACCCAGCCCGCCGGTTGCGTGCCTTATTACCGCTGGGTCTCCGACTACATCGCCGTGCTCGGCGGGCGCTGACGTCGCCAGCCCTGCAGCCCAACGGCCCTCTCCCGCCTGCGGGAGAGGGGGGATCAAGTCCGCCTTTGGCGGGATTCTGCGCTGGATCCCGGATCGGCGCTGCGCGCCGCGCAGCTTGTCCGGGAAACCGGCCCCGTGTCCCGCACAAGTGACGCCGGAGGCGGAACGCCGATCCGGGACCACGCGCAAAGCTTCGCGCAGCGTCGCTATCACCAACGGCCCTCGTCGGATTTTTCCTATGCATGTTCATCCACTTACCGCCACCACACCCGCCGTCCGCTTTGCCGGAGTGACCCGGCATTTCGGCGCGGTGCGGGCGGTTGACGGGGTGGATCTCGCCATCGCGCCGGGCGAGTTCTTCGCCATGCTCGGCCCTTCCGGCTCGGGCAAGACGACGTGCCTGCGCCTGATCGCCGGCTTCGAGCAGCCCGACGCCGGCCATATCGAGATTTTCGGCGAGGCGGTCGAGGGGCTGCCGCCCTATCGCCGGCCGGTGAATACGGTGTTTCAGGATTATGCGCTGTTCCCGCATCTCAGCGTCGGCGACAATGTCGCCTATGGGTTGAAGGTGCGCGGTATCGGCCGGGCCGAGAGGGATCGGCTGGCCCGCGAGGCGCTCGCCCTCGTCAAGCTCGCCGGCATGGAAGCGCGCCGCCCGGCGCAATTGTCCGGTGGCCAGCGCCAGCGCGTGGCGCTCGCCCGCGCGCTGGTGGTGCGGCCGAAAGTGCTGCTGCTGGACGAGCCGCTGGGCGCGCTCGATCTCAAGCTGCGCGAGGAAATGCAGAGCGAGCTCAAGAGCTTGCAGCGCGCGCTCGGACTCTCCTTCGTCTTCGTCACGCATGACCAGAGCGAGGCGCTGTCCATGGCGGACCGCGTCGCCGTGTTCAATGAGGGGCGCATCGTGCAGGTCGGCCCGCCGGAAGAGGTCTATGAGCGCCCGGCCACCCGCTTTGTCGCCAGCTTCGTCGGCTCGGCCAATGTGCTCGGCGCGGCGCAAGCGGCGGCGCTCGGTGGCGAGGAAGTGCCCTCCAGCCTGCGGCCGGAAAAGATCGGCCTTGTCGGCTATGGCCTGCCGACGCCGGAAAACGCGGTGCTCGTCAGCGGGCAGGTGACGGACGTGTCCTATCAGGGCCCGGTGCGCCGCGTGTCGGTGCGCGCCGAGGCCGGCCTGTCGCTCACCGCGCTGGTTCCGGCCGCTTCTGCCGGCGTGATGGTGGGCGGCACGGTGCAACTCGCCATTCCGCGCGGCGCGCTCCAGCCGATGGAGGGCGAGCGGTGAGCCTTGCCACACTCGACCTGCCCGCCCCGCGCGACGGGCTGCTGCGCCGGCTCTCCGACCGGCTGGTGCGCCACACGCGGCTGCTGACGCTGCTGCTTCTGGTGCCGCCGCTGCTCTGGCTGGGGCTGATCTATCTCGGCAGCCTGTTCGTCTTCCTCGGCCAGTCGATCTTCTCCATCGACGAGTTCTCCGGCACCATCGTGCGCGAGCCGACAACGGCGACGCTGATCGAGCTGTTCCGTCCGGCCAATTACGACATCGTGCTGCGTACCGTGGCGATTTCCGCTGTGGTGACAGTGCTTTGCGCGGTGATCGCCTTTCCCATCGCCTATTACGCGGCGCGCTATGCTGGCCCGCGCGCCAAGGCGGCGTTCTATCTGGCGGTGATGATGCCGCTGTGGTCGAGCTATCTGGTCAAGGTCTATGGCTGGAAGCTGCTGCTGGCCAAGGAAGGCGCCATTGGCTGGTTCGCCGGGCGGCTCGGCCTCGGCGGGGCGCTGGAAGCCTGGCTCGCCTTGCCGGTGGTAGGCGGGCCCTCGCTCTCGGTCAGCTATACCGGCATGGTGCTGGTGTTTACGTACCTCTGGCTGCCCTTCATGATCCTGCCGGTGCAGGCGGCGCTGGAGCGCGTGCCGAAAAGCCTGATCGAGGCGGCCGGCGATCTCGGCGCCTCCCCTGGCCTCGTGTTCCGCACGGTGATCCTGCCGCTGGCTCTGCCGGGGCTGGTGGCCGGGGCGATCTTCACCTTCTCGCTGACACTGGGCGATTACATCGTGCCGCAGATCATCGGCACCTCGGCTCTGGTGCTCGGCCAGGCGGTCTACATGCAGCAGGGCACGGCTGGAAACATCCCGCTCGCCGCCGCCTTCTCGCTGGTGCCGATCCTCGTCATGGCGCTGTTCCTGACGCTCGCCAAGCGCATGGGGGCGTTCGATGCGCTGTGAGGGGATGAGGAGTGCTGGCCAAAGAGTCTTCGCTGGATCCCGGATCGGCGTTCCGCCTGCGGCGTCACTTGTCCGGGACACGAGCCATTTTCTGTTTCCCGGACAAGCTGCGCGACGCGCAGCGCCGATCCGGGATCCAGCAGAGAAGCCGCCGCAGGCGTCATATGCTGCTTTTGAAGGGAGCACCCGATGACCCGCGCGCCGCTCACCCTCAAGATCGCCGCCCTTGGCGGGTTGGCCTTCCTGCATTTGCCGCTGCTGTTCATCCTGCTCTACTGCTTCACCACCGAAGAGAAGAGCTACGCCTTTCCCCCGCCGGGCTTCACGCTGAAATGGTTCGGCGTGGTGTGGGGGCGGGCGGATATCTGGGCGGCGGTCGGGCTGTCGCTGAAGGTGGCGACCATCGCCACCGCCCTGGCGCTGGTGCTGGGCACGCTCGCCGCCGGGGCGCTGGCGCGCACGCGCTTTTTCGGCCGGGAGCCGATCTCGCTGCTGTTCGTGCTGCCGATCGCCCTGCCGGGCATCGTCACGGGTATCGCGCTGCGTCAGGCCTTCGGGCTGATGGAGATCCCGTTCTCCTTCTGGACCATCGTGCTCGGCCACGCGACCTTCTGCATCGTCGTCGTCTACAATAACGCGGTCGCGCGGCTGCGGCGGCTGTCGCCCTCGCTGATCGAGGCGTCGATGGATCTGGGGGCGGATGCGTTCCAGACCTTCCGCCTCATCGTGCTGCCCAATATCGGCACGGCGCTGCTGGCGGGCGGCATGCTCGCCTTCGCGCTGAGCTTCGATGAAGTCATCGTCACAACCTTCACCGCCGGCCAGCAATCGACATTGCCGATATGGATGCTGTCCGAGCTGATCCGCCCGCGGCAGCGACCGGTCACCAATGTCGTCGCCGTCCTCATCATCATTGTCACCTTCCTCCCCATCCTCGCCGCGTACTATCTGACCCGCGAGGGCGAGGCGGTGGCCGGTTCAGGCAAATAGGAGACGTTCATGGCCGCCCTTTCCGATACGCAAATGCTCATCGGCTCCGAATTCGTCGCCGGCACGGAGACGGTGGAGAACGTCCTCAACCCGAAGACTGAGGAAACATTGATAGATCTGCCTGAGGCATCGGCAGAACAGATAGATGCGGCCGTGAACGCCGCCGACAAGGCGTTCACCACCTGGTCGCGCACCACCCCCGCCGAGCGCTCCTATCTCCTGCTCAAGCTCGCCGACCGCATCGAGGCCGAGGCGGAATCCTTCGCCACGCTGGAGGCGCTCAACTGCGGCAAGCCGCGCCACGCGGTGCTGAATGACGAGATTCCCGGCGTCGTCGACTGTTTCCGCTTCTTCGCCGGTGCCGCGCGCACGCAGCACGGTATGGTGGCGGGCGAGTACATGGCCGGCCACACCTCGATGATCCGGCGCGATCCGATCGGCGTCGTCGCCTCCATTGCGCCGTGGAACTACCCGCTGATGATGGCGGCCTGGAAGCTCGCGCCGGCGCTGGCGGGCGGCAACACGGTGGTCATCAAGCCGTCCGAGCAGACGCCGCTGACGCTGCTGAAGCTCGCCAAGATCATCGCCGACCTCTTCCCCGCGGGCGTGGTCAACGTCGTCGTCGGGCGTGGCGAAAGCGTGGGTAACGCGCTGATCAACCATCCGAAAGTGTCGATGATCTCGCTCACCGGCGATATCGCCACCGGCAAGAAGGTGCTGACCGCCGCCGCCAAGACGGTGAAGCGCACGCATCTCGAGCTTGGCGGCAAGGCTCCCGTCATCGTGTTCGACGATGCCGACATCGCGGCGGTCGTCGAGGGGGTGAAGATCTTCGGCTACTACAATGCCGGGCAGGACTGCACGGCGGCGTGCCGGATCTATGCCGGCGAGAAGGTCTATGAAAAGCTGGTCGCCGACCTCGCTTCCGCCGTCTCGGGGCTGAAATTCGGCCAGACCGACGACACGCAGAACGATATCGGTCCGCTGATCTCTGCCCGCCAGCGCGCCCGCGTCGCCTCCTTCGTCGAGCGCGCCTCCGAGCTCAATCACATCGAGATTGCCACCGGCGGCAAGCTCTCGGGCGGGGCCGGGACCGGCAAGGGCTTCTTCTACGAGCCCACCGTGGTGGCCGGGGCGCTGCAGAGCGACGAGATCGTCCGGCGCGAGGTGTTCGGGCCGGTCGTGTCCGTCACGCGCTTCTCCGATGTCGAGGAAGCGGTGGGGTGGGCCAATGACAGCGATTACGGCCTCGCTTCCTCGGTCTGGACCCGCGATGTCGGCAAGGGCATGGCGACGGCTTCGCGCCTGCAATATGGCTGCACCTGGGTGAACTGCCATTTCATGCTGGTCAGCGAGATGCCGCATGGCGGGCTCAAGCAGTCCGGCTATGGCAAGGATCTCTCCGCCTATGCGCTGGAGGACTACACGGTCGTACGGCACGTCATGGTCAAGAACGGCTGAAGCATCCGGCGCCGATCGGGCGAAACCATCGGCGCCACTCTCAGAAAGGTGTAAGCTAATACCTTGCCGCGCAATTGTGTCCGACTGTCCCCGTTTATGACGGAGAATTAAGTTGGCACGCCATGCGCCGTCTGCTGTGTCGCAGCGTAATATATCTGCCTGCGACAACGGCCAGCGAAGGGGAGCTTATGCGACGTCGGACCGGCCTGATGCTCTGTCTTGCCCTCGTGGTGGGAGGCGGAGCCTTCGCCTACCAGAAGGGATGGCTGGCTGCTCTGCCCGCTTTCAAGGGAGAGGCGGCGGCGCAGGAGCCGCGCGGCGCCGCGCCGCGCATTGCGGTCGAGGTCGCCTCGGCGCGTCAGGCCAATGTGACCACCGACATACGGTCCATCGGTAGTCTGCAGTCCGATGAATCGGTGAAGGTCGCCTCCGAGGTCGCCGGTCGCATTCAGGATATCCGCTTCCGGGAAGGTCAGCACGTCAAGGCGGGCGACGTGCTGATCCAGCTCGACGCAGCGCTGGTGAACGCCTCCCGTGAGGAAACCGAGGCGCGGCTGGAACTCGCCAAGGCGAATTACGAGCGGGCGCAGCGCCTGCAGCAGAGCGGTTCTGGCACGGCGCGGGCACTCGATGAGGCGCGGGCCGAGCTGAACACGGCGAATGCGCTGCTCGATTCCCAGCGGGTGCAGATCGCCAAGCACACGATCACCGCGCCGTTCGATGGAACGGTGGGTCTGCGCTCGGTTTCCCCCGGCGCTTACATCGCCATCGGCACGGAGCTGGTGAATCTGGAGAAGATCGACACCCTCAAGGTCGACTTCAAGGTGCCGGAAACCCAGCTCGGGCGCGTGGCTGCCGACCAGTCCGTGGACGTGATGGTGGATGCGCTGCCTGGACGTAGCTTCACCGGCACCGTCTACGCCATCGATCCGCTGATCGACGTGAACGGGCGTGCGCTCAGCGTCCGCGCCCGCCTGCCCAATCCCGACCTCACGCTCCGCCCGGGTCTGTTCGTGCGCGTGGTGCTGAAGGGTCGTGATGTGCGCAGCTCCGTCTTCGTGCCGGAGAGCGCTGTCGTGCCGCGGGGGCAGGAGCGGCTTGTCTGGGTGATTGAGGCCGGTAAGGCCTTGCAGAAAAAGGTGATTCTGGGCGAGCGCCAGGCCGGTGAGGTGGAGGTTGTGAGCGGCCTTCAGGCCGGCGCGACCGTGGTCACCGCCGGGCAGGGACGGCTGCGTCCCAATGCGGCTGTCGATATCGTGAGCGCCCCGCCGGCTCCGCAGAGCTGAGGAGGCGAGGATGGGACTTCCCGAGATCTGCATTCGCCGCCCGGTCTTCGCGACCGTGCTCAGCCTGCTGATGGTGCTGGTCGGCATCGTCGCCTATAGCCGTCTCACGGTGCGCGAATACCCGAACATCGACGAACCGGTGGTTTCCGTCGTCACCAGCTACACCGGCGCGTCGGCGAGCATCGTCGAGACGCAGGTCACGCAGGTTCTGGAAGGCTCGATCGCCGGTATCGAGGGCATCGACGTTCTCGAATCCACCAGCCGCTCGGAATCCAGCCGCATCACCGTGCGCTTCCGCCCGGAGATCAACCCGGACGTCGCGGCCAGCGACGTGCGCGATCGTGTCAGCCGCGTGCGCCAGCGTCTGCCGGACGAGATCGACGAGCCGGTGATCTCCAAGGTCGAGGCGGACGCGCAGCCCGTCGTCTTCGTCGTGTTCCGTTCCGACCGGATGAACGGGTTGGAGCTGACCGACTACATCGACCGCTATGTGGTCGACCGCTTCAAGAACCTCACCGGCGTCGCCGACGTGCAGATCTATGGCGAGCGGCGCTACGCCATGCGGGTGTGGATCGACCGTGAGCGCCTCGCTTCCTATGCGCTGACGGTGCAGGACATCGAGGACTCGCTGCGGGCGCAGAATGTCGAGATCCCGTCCGGGCGCATCGAAAGCACGGATCGTGAGTTCAACGTGCTCTCGCGCACCGCGCTGTCGACGGTCGATCAGTTCAACGACATCGTGGTGAAGCGGGCCGACGGCGCGCAGGTGCGCCTCGGCGAGGTCGCGAGGGTCGAACTCGGCGCGGCCGATGAACGGCGCTCTAGCCGCTTCCAGGGCGCGCAGGCAATCATCGTCGGCATCATCAAGCAGGCGGTGGCCAACCCGCTCGACGTCTCCTCCGGCGTGCGCGGCGTGCTGCCGGCAGTGAACCAGAGCCTGCCCGAAGGCATGAGCGCGACGGTCGGCAATGACAACGCCGTGTTCATCGACCGCTCGATCAAGTCGGTGTTCCACACCATCTTCGAGGCGGTGGTGCTGGTGGTGCTAGTGATCGTGCTGTTCCTGCGGTCCTGGCGTGCCTCGCTCATCCCCATCGTCACCATCCCGATCTCGCTGGTGACCACCTTCGCGATCATGTACGCGCTGGGTTTCAGCGTGAACACGCTGACCCTGCTGGCCATGGTGCTGGCCATCGGCCTGGTGGTGGATGACGCCATCGTCGTGCTGGAGAATATTTTCCGGCACATCGAGCATGGCATGAAGCCGATCCCCGCCGCCATCAAGGGCTCGCGCGAGATCGGTTTCGCGGTCATCGCCATGACGCTGACGCTCGCCGCGGTTTACGCCCCGGTGGCGTTCGCCTCGGGGCGCACCGGACGGCTGTTCCTGGAATTTGCCCTGACACTCGCCGGAGCCGTGCTCATCTCCGGTTTCGTCGCGCTGTCGCTGACGCCGATGATGTGCTCGCGGCTTCTTCGGCATGAGGCAAAGCCGGGCCGCGTCTCCGCCTTCATCGAGCGCGGTCTCAGTGGGCTCGAGAACGGCTATCGCCGCTGGCTGACTGCAACGCTCAAGGTACGCCCGCTGGTGCTGCTTGTGGCGCTGCTCGTTGGCGCATCAAGCGGTGTGCTGCTTTATGTCCTGCCCTCCGAACTCTCGCCGGTCGAGGATCGCGGCATCGTCCGCGTTACCGGCAGCGGGCCCGAAGGTTCGACGCTCGGCTACACCTCGCGCTACACCAACCAGATCGACGGAATCGTGAACAAGATTCCGGAGATCGACAGCGTGCTCATCATCAACGGCATGCCCGAGGTGAACCGGTTCCTCGTCATCGGTCGCCTCAAGGACTGGAACGAGCGCGACCGCCGGCAGCAGGAGATTGTCGCCGCCACCTCGCCGCAGCTGCGGCGCATCGCCGGCGTGAATGCCTACGCCAATAATCCCGCCTCGCTCGGCGCTTCCAATAATTCGCGCCCCATCGAGTTCGTGCTGCAGACCTCGGGCACCTATGAGGAGCTCGACCAGTATGTCGACCGCTTCCTCGCGCGCGTCGCCGATTACCCCGGCCTGACCAGCGTCGAGAGCGACCTCAAGCTCAACAAGCCGGAGATTTCCATCACGGTGGATCGCGCCAAGGCGGCCGATCTGGGCATCGACGTCTCCGCGCTTGGTCGCACGCTCGAGAGCCTGCTCGGCGGGCGGCAGGTCACGCGCTTTGAGGTGAGCGGCGAGCAGTATGACGTCTATGTCCAGCTGGACGCACAGGACCGCGCCTCCCCGGCCACGCTCGACACGATCTACCTGCGGTCGGCGAGCGGTGACATGGTGCAGCTCTCCAACCTTGTAACGGTGCGTGAGACGGTAGCGCCCCAGGAGCTGAAGCGCTTCAACCAGCTGCGTTCAGCGACCATCTCGGCCAATCTCGCGCCCGGTTTCGCGCAGGGCGAGGCGCTGGCATTCCTCGACGAGACCGCCCGCGATATCCTGCCGCAGACAGTGCAAACGGATGTGGCTGGCCAGAGCCGTGAATTCCGGGCGACGGGCCAGAGTCTGCTCGTCGTGTTCATCCTGGCGCTCGGCTTCATCTATCTGGTGCTGGCGGCGCAGTTTGAGAGCTTCCGCGATCCGGTCATCATCATGCTGACGGTGCCACTGTCGATGACGGGAGCGCTGGCGGCGCTCTACCTCACCGGCGGGACGCTCAACGTCTATTCGCAGATCGGCCTCGTCACCCTCGTCGGTCTCATCACCAAGCACGGCATCCTGATCGTCGAGTTCGCCAACCAGCAGCAGGAGGCCGGTCACGACCGGCTCGGCGCGGTGATCGAATCGGCGGTGCTGCGTCTGCGGCCGATCCTGATGACCACAGGCGCCATGGTGCTCGGCGCGGTCCCGCTGGCGCTCGCGACGGGTGCCGGCGCCGAGAGCCGGTCGCAGATCGGCTGGGTCATTGTGGGCGGGATGACGCTCGGGACAGTGCTCACTCTCTTCGTCGTTCCCGCCGTCTATTCGCTGATCGGCCGCATCCATCATGTGGCCCATGCCGAGATCGCGCCGGGCCTCGTCCACAGCCCGGCCGAATAGAACCTTTCTCATCTTTCCGAGCCCAAGCGCCGCGTGCAGGCCTTTGCCTGCACGCGCTGCGTGCTTTGCGCTCTTTTCCACCCGTCCCGTTAGGGGTGCGGGTCGTTTCAGCAACGCTAGTTCATATAATCGTTCAAAAGAGGGTCTTCTCTTAGAGTTAATCTAAAAGATGGCTTTCTTTGAAACTATTTAAACTAACGAATACATTAATTGACTCAAGTTTTTGCTCAAATTAAGCAGTCATTCGAGTTCATCGGGGCGCGAGTCCCGAATCTTCAAATATTGGGGGCGGCTTGGGGTGAGAACTCCGACGCGCGCCGGCTTGGGGACACCGAATGACACGCACGCGCCACCACACCCGCACCCGTCGTGCACTCTCGCTGGGCGTCTCCCTCCTGACGCTCGCTGTGGCGGCGCCCGCGCTGGCGCAGCAGGCGGCCTCGACGACGCAGGTGGTTGCCACCGACGAGTTCGTCGAGCTTGATCCCGTCACCGTCGTTGCCACCCTCACGCCGGAAAGCTGGATTGATACGCTGGCCGCGGTCAGTGTCGTGCGACCCGACGATCTTGAGATGATCATGCCCGTTCGGACGCAGGATCTCTTCCTCGGCATGCCCGGCGTCACCGCCATCCAGAACGGCAATTCGAGCCAGACGGCGATCAACATTCGCGGTCTGCAGGATTTCGGTCGCGTGGCGGTGATCATTGACGGGGCCCGTCAGAACTTCACCCAGCTCGGCCACGGCAACGGCGCGGGCACCTTCTTCGTCGAACCGGGCCTCATCTCGGATGTCGACGTGGTGCGCGGCCCGGTGTCGAACATTTACGGCTCCGGCGCGATTGGCGGCGTGGTGACGATGCGCACCAAGGATGCGGACGACATCATCGCGGCGGGCAATAGCTGGGGCGTCGAAGCCGATGCCGAAGGCGGCACCAACGGCCCGATGGGCTATGGTTCGCTGCTGGCGGCGGCTCATGTCGGCCAGAACATTGATGTGCTGTTCGGCGGCACCTACCGCAACCAGGATGATTACAAGGACGGCGACGGCGATGTCGTGGCCGACACCGGCTACGAGACCTGGACCGGCCTCGCCAAGGTCACGGTCCGCCCGGCCGACTTCCACGAGGTCAAGCTGAGCTTCCTCAATTATGAGAGCCAGTACGACACCAGCAGCAGCGCCACGTCGACAGCGACCGTCTACGGCACCGATGTTGCCAACCGCACCCTCACGCTGAGCTGGAACTACCAGAACCCCGACGACAAGCTGGTTGACTGGCGTTCGGCGGTCTACTGGAACCAGGTCGATCAGGACCAGGTCAAGGTGGCCGGCAGCGCCAGCGCGATCACGGGCGCGATCGGCGATCCCCGCAGCTTCGTGATCAACACGGTCGGCTTCGACGCCAACAACACCAGCCGCTTCGACTGGGGTTCGGTGGAGAACGCCATCACCTATGGTGGCGACTATTTCCACGACGACGTGAACAACACCGACGATTATGGCTTCGGTGACGGCTACAACCCCTCGGGCGAGCGCGGTGTGGGCGGCGCCTTCGTGCAGTGGAAGGCGAACTACTCCACCTGGCTCGAGGCCATCGCCGCGCTGCGCTACGACGCCTACTCGCTGAGCTCCGATGCGGGCGGCACGGATGGCAGCCGTGTCTCGCCGAAGTTCACTGTGGGTGTGACGCCGGTTGAATGGCTGACCGTTTACGCCACCTATGCGGAAGGCTATCGCGCGCCGACCGTTACCGAGGCGCTGGTCTCTGGCGCTCACCCGGCCTTCTTCACCGGCGGCCTTGAACCCTTCACGTTCGTCGCCAATCCCGATCTCGAAGCTGAAGTCGGAAAGAACAAGGAAATCGGCGTCAACATCAAGCAGGACAACCTGTTCAAGGGCGGCGACACGCTGAGGGTTAAGGCGAACTACTACCAGAACGATGTCGACAATTACATCGAGCTGGTGACGTATGGCGGCCCTGCCTGCATTTACTCGGTGCGTGGGCGCTGCGTCTCCTACAACTCCTATTCGCTGGCGCAGTACCAGAACGTCGAGGAGGCGCGCCTGCGCGGCTTCGAATTCGAGGGCACCTATGATGCGCGCCAGTGGTTCCTGAAGCTGTCTGGCCAGACCACCGAAGGCGAAGTCACGGCGGGCCCCGATTCCGGCCAGCCGCTGTCGACCATCCCGCCTGATCAGATCACCACCACACTCGGCTTCCGCTTCCTGGATGAGAAGCTGACGCTGGCGGTCAGCTGGACGGCGGTGGCGGCGGTGACGGCGGACGACCTTCCGGACAATTCGGTCTATGAGCCTACCGACAGCTTCAATCTTGTCAGCCTCTATGCGGGCTACCAGCCGAACGCCAACACGCTGTGGCGCGTCTCGGTGGAAAATCTGCTGGATGAACAATATACGCAGTACGAGAATTTCCTCCCCAGCGCTGGCCTGACGGTGAAGGCCGGCTTGACCATTCGATTTGGCGGCGGCGAGGTGGCACAGGCGTCGCCTGCGCTCATCACCAAGTGAGTGCGGCGGTGTCGGGAACAGATGACGTGAAGGCGGACACAATGACCATCGTGACGGATATCCAGCCGGACACTCGCGCCAAGCGGCTGAAGGCGGCGACAACGGCGGCGCATGAAGTGGTGGATACCACCGTCATGAGTGCGCAGCCCTTCGCCAGTCGCGCGAATTATGAGCGCTTCCTGCGTTTCCAGTACCGGCTGCATCGTCATGTCGAGCCGCTCTACGCCGCGCCGGCGTTCCAGACCCTGTTGCCGGACCTTGCGGAGCGCTCGCGCCTCGACGCGCTGGAGCAGGATTTCGCCGATCTCGGCGTGACGGCGCCGGTTGCCGACTTCGGCCCGGAGCGTCCGCTGGCCGAGGCCCTGGGCTGGCTCTATGTGGTCGAGGGCTCGAACATGGGCGCGGCCTTCCTTGCCAAGGACGCGGCCAAGATCGGCTTCTCCAGCGAGTTTGGTGCCCGCCACCTCGCGGGCCACGCCGAGGGGCGGGGCCTGCACTGGCGCCGCTTCACAGCGGGCCTGGATTCGGTCGAACTGACCGAAGCCGAGGAGCGCGCGGCCGAGGTCGCTGCCACGGCGGCCTTCAACCACGTGCTGGAACTCGTTCGGCAGGAAATGCTCTGAGCTCAAGGCTCATCAAGCTGGCCGGACGAGTGCCTCGCCCGGCCGCAGCGTCAGTGTTCCACCGACTGCGGCAGCAGGAACGGTGCCGCCGGGGTCCATCCGACCCGTGCCTGCACCCCGTAGAGCGCATGAATGGTCGCGTCCGTGAGGACAGTGCCCGGCGCGCCATCCGCCAGCACCGTGCCATCCCGCATCGCCACGATCGTATCGGCGGCCATAGCCGCGAGATTGAGATCGTGCAGAACGGCGAGTACGCCCACGCCCTCCTCTGCCGCCAGCGTCCGCAGATGCCGGATGACGAGCAGCTGCTGGGCTAGGTCCAGGCTGGCGGTCGGCTCGTCCAGCAGTAGATAGCCGGGGCGGGTGCCGCCCGCGAGCTGTGCCAGCGCCCGGGCGATTTGCACACGCTGGCGCTCGCCTCCCGACAATTCGTCATAGGGCCGGGCCTCGAATCCTCCGAGCTGCACCTGATCGAGCACCCTGCGGATAAGCCGGGCGCTCTCGCGGCTACCCTCGGAGCCGATCGCGACAATTTCCGCCACTGTGAACGGAAAGGCGAGCTGGGCGCTCTGCGGCACCACGGCCCTGAGACTGGCGAGCTCAAAGGGACGAAGCTGGCGGATATCGGTTCCCGCGAGGCGGACGTCGCCGGCGTGCGGTCGATGCTCGCCCGCGAGCACTTTCAGTAGCGTCGATTTTCCCGCTCCGTTCGGGCCAATCAGCACGGTCACGCGGCCGGGCACCACACGCACGGAAGCGCCGGAGAGCAGGCTGCGGCGCCCGGCGCGGAAATGGACATCGCGGGCTTCGTACATACCTGCTCCTATCCGAACAGCGCTGCGCGGCGCTTCAGCAGAAGACCGATGAAGAAGGGCGCGCCGAGTGCCGCCGTGACCACGCCAAGCGGCAGTTCGGCGGGGCTGGCGATCGTGCGCGCCACGACATCCGCCCCGAGTAGCAGCGCGCCGCCCAGCAGGCCGGCGGCCGGCAGGAGCATCCGGTGTCCCGGCCCCATGGCGAGGCGGATGAGGTGAGGCACCACCAGTCCAACGAAACCGATCACCCCCGCCACCGCAACGGCCGCCCCAGTCCCGGCAGCGATCGCGGCGATGGCCAGAGCTTTCGTCCACTGAACATTCACGCCGACATGGAAGGCCTCGGCTTCGCCGAGGGCGAGCGCGTCGAGCGCCCGGCCAAGACGCGCGGCGACGAGAGCAAGCAGCGCCATGAAGGGCAACATGCTCGCCACCTTGTGCCAGGTCGCGCCGCCGAGGCTGCCGAACGACCAGAAGGTGAAGTCGCGCAATTGCTGGTCCGACGCCATGAACACCATCAGCCCGGTGCCGGCGGCGGCGAGCGCGCCGATGGCGATGCCGGCGAACAGCATGGTGGGAATGGATGTGCGGCCCTGATGCGTGGCGATGGCGTAGAGCCCCAACGTGGCAGCGAGTGCCCCGAGAAAGGCCATCAGGGGCAGGCCGGCTTCGGCCAGCAGTCCCGGCATCAGCGGCGCGAGGTGGGCGCCGAGTACAATCCAGATGACGGCTCCCAGTGCGGCGCCATTGGAAATCCCAATGAGCGCGGGATCGGCGAGAGGATTGCGGAAGATGCCCTGCATCAGCGCGCCCGCCACGGCAATGCCGCCGCCAACCAGCATTCCCAGCAGCGTGCGCGGGAGGCGGATGTCCAGCACGATGACGCTCTCACGCAGGCTGACGCCGCTCGGCTGTGTGCCGCTTAACGCGCCGAGCAGAATCTCGAGCACGCGGCGGGGTGCGATGGTGACCGGTCCGATCGCCAGTGAGGCCAGGAAGGCGAGGAGGAGGAGCGCCCCGCATACCAGCAGCCCTTGCCGCGTGCTGCCGACCCAGCGCGCCGATCGGGCTGCGGCAAGGTGCGATGCTTGTGCGTCGCTCATCAGCGAGTCCTCGGTCTCACGGTGCCGCCGGCGCTGTCCAAGGATGGTTCGGGAGGGTCGCCAGCTCCAGTTCGGGGTAGATCAGTGCCGCGAGATCGCGGGCTGCCTGGGGCGTGCGTGGGCCAAATCCCAGCAGATATCCGCCATCCAACCGATAGAGCCGCTTCGCCGTCGCCGCGGGCGAGCCGGCAAAGGCTGGCATGGCGGCGATCGCGTCATCGCCTACCGCGTGGTTGCTGTCCTTCATCAGGATGATCGCATAGGGCTGGGCGCCGAGAACCGCCTCGTCAACGGCGGGCTTATAACCATTGACCGCGCGCATGGCGTTCTCGACACCCGCCAGCGCGAAGATCGCGTCGGCACTAGTATGCGCGCCACCGACCACTGGTGCGGTTCCCGAAGCTGACAGGACAAAGGCCGCGCTGCGTGGGCTCGTGATGCGGGCCCGCTGGGCGGCGAGCGCGGCGAAATCCTGCTCAACTGCCTGCGCCAGCGCGGCGCCGCGTTCCGGTACGCCGGCAAGATCAGCTACCCGGCGGATATTGGCGACGACACTGCCGGCATCCCGTGGCTCGGGGACGGTCTCGAAGGGCACGGCGGCGCCCTTGAGCACTTTCACCGCGTCCGGAGGCCCCGCGCCCTCAAGCGCGATGATGAGGCTTGGCCCCGCCGACAGCACGCCTTCCGGCGACAAGGCGCGCATATAACCGACATTCGGCTTGGTCTTCAGGGCCTCGGGTGGATAGGTGCTGGATGTGTCTACCGCCACGATGCGATCGCCGACGCCCAGCGCATAGAGAATCTCGGTAACAGCGCCGCCAATGGCGACGATGCGTGAGGTGTCACGCGGCGTGGGCGCGGATTGAGCCCGCACGGGTTCGAGCGAAGCCGTCAGGACCAGGAGAGCCATGCCAAGCGCCAAGGACCAAGGAAGGTGCGGGCTCAAGCGCATGATGGGTATCTCCAGCATCGAGGCGACACCCGTGCAGGGCAGTCGTCCCGACACTGATAAGGCCTCGCAGATGGATGGTGAAATGATATCTCGTTGAAGCTAAATAATTGGAATTATTAGAATAATAATCAAGGTGGTGTTGTCTGTCCGGTCTTTGAGTCGATGCGGAACCCGCCACTCCGCGCGAATCGCCTGCTGGAACATACGTTGTCCAGGAACTCGTCGCGTTCAACGAAGGGGTATCTAGTAACCGGGATTTTGATACAGGAGGGGCGCGCTCCACCGTCATTTATTGCTCAATATGTTGGCCCGAAACCGTCCAGCAAAATATTGATTTATAAAGCATTTTTCTCTTTTCGCGCAGAGCGCGCGCCTTGACGTGTGTCGGTGGGTCTAACCTTTTGCCTTGCTCTGGCTGTAGATTTGTCCAATGCTAAAGTGAAAGATCGTGGATGGTGCGTTAGGGTCGTTACGTGGTTTGGGTGCCTTACGTAGATAAACCTAAGTCTATTTGGCCCAATGCTCGGTTGCCCCGCTCTGCTATCCTTAAGGTTCCTGCAGCGGCAGGGCCAACGCCTTGGCTTCAGGTTCGTCCGGCGGTCGCCATTGGGCACGAATTTTCAATGCCGGGACGCCGAAAAGACCTTGTCTCGTTCTCTTCGGAGAGCTTCCTCAGCGGCATCGCTGGGTTGCAAGGCGTTGTCATCAAAGGGGCATGCTCCAAGGGGGGCATAGGTTGAGAGTTCTCGTTCTCGGTGGCTGCGGTTTCATCGGCTCCCATGTTGTCGATGCCATGCTTGCGGCGAACCTGAGCGTTCGCGTCCTGGATCGAGGGCCGGAGAAGTTCCGCGCGCCCCTCGAGGGCGTCGATTATGTGTTTGCGGACTTTCGGGACGTGAATCGTCTCTACGAGTCGCTGGTCGACGTTGATGTCGTCGTTCACTTGATTAGCGCCACTGTTCCCGGTACCGCAGCGCTCGATCCTCAGGCGGATGTCCGCGACAATCTGCTGCCGGCGATTGCCGTTCTGGAGGCGATGCTCAAGCTTTCGGTGCGAAAGATCGTTTACGCCTCATCGGGCGGCACCGTTTATGGTGTGCCGGAGGTTGTTCCGACGCCGGAAACGCACCCGCTACGGCCGGTCAACTCCTATGGAATCGTCAAGGTCGCCATAGAGAGCTATGTAGAGATGTATGCGCGCGCCCATGGCATGTCGGCGACGATCATCCGTCCCTCCAATCCCTATGGGCCGCGGCAGGGGCACACGGGCGTCCAGGGCGTCGTCACCACATTCATGAACCGCGTCCTGAATGATGAGCCCATCCACGTATGGGGCGATGGAAGCGTTGTGCGCGACTATGTCTATGTCGAGGACTTGGCGACGCTCTGCGTCGCTGCCGTCGTCGCGGGCCAAGGCGGCACGTTCAATGCGGGAAGCGGTGTCGGCGTCTCCATCAATGAGGTGGTTGCCGGCCTTCGTAAGGTCACCGGCCGCGAGTTGCGCGTGAGCTACCAGCCCGGTCGCTCAATTGATGTGCCTCGGTCCATTCTCGACATTCAGGCCGCTAAGATGCAACTCGGCTGGGAACCACACGTGTCGTTCTATGAAGGGCTTGAGCGGCTGTGGCGGTGGATCCGCCAGAACAATGCCCCTCTCTCGCACCCGCGTTGACGGTGTGTTCCGAGCTCCCATTCGGGGCGGCAATGCACAGCGCAGGTGGTTGCCGAGTAAGGCCAAGTGCTTCGTGAAATCTCCCTGATCGGTTGCTACCTATCGAATCGCGGCTCAACATATTAAAATCGTTCCGGTATATCCGTGTGCAGCGCATCTATGCGCTGGCCGACACCCTTTAAGCGCAGCGCAATCTCCATTGGAGTGGGCGCCTCACGAGTTGATGGATGATGGCCCCGCACCCGACCTCCCTCATGTTTCGGTCCAAAGGCTTACTCATAGTTGTGTGTGTACCTGGGTGCGTGACAGTGACGGCCCCCGATGACGGGTCGTTGATGTGATGCCTGCTCACGGATTGAATCCCATCTTCTTCAGAAAGGGCCGTGTACGTGGCATCTTTCGCAAGCTTATGGCCTCTCGTCTCGGGCGATCAAACGTCGTCTCACGGCACTTGGTTCCTCGCCTGCTCGGTAAGCGCGACCCGCGGGATCCGCGCGATGTCGTGATGGTTCTGCTGCACGAAGCCTCACGAACAGGCGCTCCGATCCTCGGCTGGAACATCATTCGCGGCCTCGTCGGCCGTTATCAGGTGATTTGCGTGCCGTTTGGCGGGGGCGAGATCGAGGGCGACTTGCGCAGGGCCGCGACCTTCACGACCGCCGCTCTCCTCTGGTTGCGGCGCAAGCCGCAAAGTGCGGACGCGATTGCCCACGCTCTCGTGGCGAATTACCGCCCGCTCTATGTCATCGCGAACAGCGTCGAGACCCATTGCCTCGTGCCGTATTTCGCGCGGTCCGGCATTCCCGTGGTGGCGCTGTTCCACGAATTTGCCGCCTATACGCGTCCGCTCTCCAAGCTTGAGGATGTGTTCGGGTGGGCTGATGAGCTCGTGTTTTCCTCGCAGATGACCATTGAATCGGCCGCGACCTACTACCAGGGGCTCGAATTGCGCGCGGGCGTCCACCTCATTCCGCAAGGACGATCGGAGATTCCGATTCCGAAAGCGGGTAGCCCCGCGGAACGGCGTCCGCCGGAGCCCTTGCGACCGAAAGGGCGCGAGGAGGCGTTTGTCGTGCTCGGCGCAGGTTCGGTTCACCTGCGAAAGGGCGTGGAGCTTTTCGTCGCGACCGCTGCTGCTGCGCGCCGCCTGCGGCCCGATATCCCCTTTCTGTTCATCTGGATCGGCGACGGGTTCGACCCGCAGCGGGAACTCGGCTACTCGATCTATCTCGACGAGCAGATCAAGCGATCCGACCTCGGCGACAGCCTCATCATGCGCCCTCCGGTCGATGACCTCGACGCTCTCTACCCGCAGGCCGATCTGTTCCTGCTCAGTTCGCGCCTGGACCCCCAGCCGAACGTCGCCATTGATGCGATGACCTTTGGCGTGCCGGTCTTGTGCTTTGAGGGCGCTGCCGGCACGGCGGAAATCCTTGCCTCCGATCCCACCACAAGCCAGCTGGTAATGCCCCACCTTGATGCGCACGCTGCGGCGGGGGCCATCTGTCGGCTGGCCAGCGAAAGCAGTGAGCTGGTCCAGCTGAAGATGTCGGTGCAGCGCCTCGCCCAGGCAACATTCGATATGCCGACCTATATCGAGCGTCTCGACGCGTTGGGACGCGCCGCGGCGGAACGCCGTAACACACGCGATGTAGAATTGATCGCGGCGGCGAATGCGCTCGATCCGTCCTTTGTCCTTGCGCCCGGTGAAGAGGCAGCCAGCCGCGCCGTACTGGCCCAGACAGCGATGATCCGCTGGCGGCTGTGGGGTGGATCGACCGTGGAACTCGCACATGCCAACCGGTCGCGACCCTACCGGCGTGCCTGTGCCGGCTTCCATCCGGGGATCTATGCACTCGCGCACGAGGACGCGTGTCTCGTCGACGGGCGCGATCCTCTGGCGCACTGGATTGAGAACGGGCAGCCCGCCGGTGCGTGGTCGCGGCGTGTCTATTCGCCCCTTCCCGCTGCCCGTGACGACGCCGGCCGCGCGGTAGGGCTGAGGGCCGCCCTTCATGGCCATTTCCACTATCCTGAACTTGTTGATGATCTGCTGGCGCGCCTGTCGGCGAACCAGAGCCGACCGCATCTGATTCTGACATGCGAAACGGAGGCGAAGGCCGAACAACTGCGTTCGGCGCTCGCTGCTTATCAAGGCACGTCGCAAGTTCGGGTCGTGCCGAACCGGGGGCGTGACATTGGCCCGCTGCTTCCGGTGCTCGCTGACGTCATCTCCGGCGGGGAATATGACGTTATCGGTCATGTGCACGGCAAACGTAGCCACTCGACCGACGCCCAGATGGGCGAGCGGTGGCGTGACTTCCTGTTCGAGAATCTGGTGGGTGGGCGCTTCGCCATGGTCGACACGGCGATCGCCGCCTTCGCCGAAGACGCATCGCTCGGCCTGTTGATGGCGGAAGACCCGCATGTAGTCGGCTGGAACGCGAATCTGGACCTTGCTCAGACGCTCGCGCGACGCATGGGCATCGATCAGCCTTTGCCCATGCAGTTCGATTTCCCCCTGGGCACGATGTTCTGGGCGCGCCCAGCGGCACTGAAACCATTGCTCGATCTTCGTCTGACCGTGGACGACTATCCGGAGGAGCCGGCGCCTGACGACGGCACGCTGCTTCATGCGATCGAGCGGCTGATCCCATTTGCCGCTCGCCAGGCTGGACTAAGCGTCGCGGGCCTGCGCGTGGCAAACACCACATGGTAAAGCTGTCACCGACGATTGCAGCTTTGCCGAGTGTAAGTTTTGGATTGTCTTACAAGGTAGAAAATATTCAGAACCGCTCCTGAAAGCGCTGCTTCCCTTGATGCACGGGCGCGTTTATCCAGGCGTGGTGCCGAATGAAGTGCCTTTCGGCTGCATCCATCCTGTCGTGTACCATCGACGTGCCCCTTGGAGTGCTAGAATGCCTCTCGACGAGACGCAGATCGCTGATATCGTCCGGCTCCAAGGCCACCCGGCGTTGTGGATGCCGACACGAACGGGGTCGATGAGCGCATGGTGGGGGCATGTGCCGTTCGCTCACTGGATTGTCTCGGAACTCCGACCGCGCTGCATCGTAGAATTGGGCACGCATAACGGTGTGTCGTTCGCTGCCTTCTGTGAGGCCGTGCTGCGCCAGCATCTGAGCTGTCGCTGCTATGCCGTCGATACCTGGCAAGGTGACGACCATGCGGGCCATTATGGTGAGGGCGTGTTTGCCGATCTGCAGCCCTTTATCGCCACGCGCTTTGGCTCGTTCGCCGAACTGATGCGCATGACCTTCGATGAGGCGCTGCCCTATTTTGCCGACGGCTTTGTCGATCTCCTGCACATCGACGGCTTGCACACCTACGAGGCGGTGAAAGCAGACTTCGAGGGCTGGCTACCCAAAATGTCCGAGCGCGGTGTCATCCTGTTCCACGACATCAATGTCCGCGAACGAGGCTTTGGTGTGTGGCGGCTCTGGGAGGAGCTGCGCACCATCTATCCGTCCTTTGAGTTTCTGCACGGGCATGGGCTCGGCGTCCTCGCCGTCGGCCGTGAGGCGCCCGAGATCATGAAGCTGCTTTCCGGTCTCGGGCCCGACAATACGCACGCGGTGCAGGACTTTTTCGGTAAAATTGGGGGACGCTGGATCACCGCGGATCTCCTGGACCGACGGCGCGCGGAGGATAAGGCTGCCAACCGGCAGCTTGCCGTTCTCCAACGTGATCTGGCTGTCATATCTGGATGCTTGTTGGACGTTTTCAAGCAGCATTATGGGGAAAGCCTACGGCGTGTGCGGCCACCCCGATTTCCAGCAATGGCGTCCCAAACTGGCGAAGCCCCTGTACGAAGCGTCCGTACAGGTGCAGCGAAGCGCGGCCCATCAATGCCGTTTAGACTTCCTCGGTGGTTGCGAATTCATTTTGTCAGCCATGCGTCGATCACGCCCACGGGGCTCGAGGGTCTCTCACCCGAAGAGATCGACCGCGTGCGGGCGGCGTTTGACCCCTCATACTACTTGGATACTTACCCGGATATTCGCGACGCACGCATAGATACATTTCATCATTACATCACTGCGGGCTGGCAGGAGGGACGCAATCCCGGAAAAGAATTCGTCACCACCTATTATCTCGCGCGCTGGCCAGATGTTGCTGATGCGGGTACAAATCCCTTCATACATTGGGTGCTCTACGGAATTGCAGAGGGGCGGGAGGCGGTGCCACCTTCGCATGTCTCGGAGATTCGTGCTGGCACCCCTCGTATTGCGGCCATCGTTCTTGCTGGTCACTATGTGCCAGAGTTGGCTCGTCGCATCGAATCCGTACTGGCACAGAGCTATTCGAATATCGAGATCATTATCCATGTTGATGCGCCGACGGATGAAATCTCGAGCATCATCAGAGCCTATTGCGAGCGATACCCTGACCGCATACGCCTGATCGCAGCTGATGGGCACTCCCGCCGGCTTTCCGATTCCTGGCGACGGTGTATTGAGGCAAGTACCGGCGAACTCATCTGGATGTGTGAGAGTGACGGTTTCTGCGAACCTAGTTTTGTGGAAAGTCTGTACAACCACTTCAGCGACAGAAGTGTTCTGATTGCGTCCGGCCACGCATCTTGTTTCGATCAGGACGACAATGCCATCGAGATTGCCAGCTCCAGTGCGAAGGGCCTGCAAGAGTGGCCCCGCGCCCCGTCCGGCACATGTCCTGCGGTCGAATGGTCCCGTGGTGAGCCTGGTGGCAATAAGATAGCAAGCCCGGGTGTGTGTCTGTTCAGGCGGGCGCTGCTGCCGACCGACGTTCCGCCCGAGCTAACTGCGAATACTGCGGGGGACTGGTTGCTTGATCTGGCTATCAGTTCCGGTGGTCAGTTAGCCTGGAATCTAAACGCTATTGCCTACGTTCGCGCCCGCTGAGCGCGTTACCGTGAGTCACTGAGCTCTGCTCTGGACGGGCGGTTGCTTGGCGGTGTCAAAGGCTGCTCCGCTCTGGACGGAACGTGAAAAACTTGTGCAGGAAATAACTGGTGAAGGTGGGGCTCGCGACGCCTATGGCGTGCGCGACGAGTTCGCGATGGTAGTCGTATCCGATGGCTGGGAGTACCCAGTCGGCGAGGCCGACGCTGACCGCCCATACCTGAACGAGAGCGACTAGATTCACCAAGATGAAGCGGGAATACTGCCCAGCAACTGTTCCACTGTCAGCGTCGAAAACGTAACGGCGATTGAGATAAAATGCCAAAGTGAGGGCCAGAGGGTAGGCCAATATGACCGAAATCTGGAAGGATACGACATAATTCAGCAGGATGCGGGCAATGATATTGACTGCGGCGGCGGTCGCGCCGACCAAGAGAAATAGTAGAAATCGTGACGTCACGAAGCGCTCCGCTTGCGCGCTAGAGCGAGATGCGGCTTGCCAAATATGCCCCAGGCGATCGGCAGGGTGCGGTAGGTCCGGATAATCGGCCCGCGCGTCCGCGTCTTATCGTTGATCGTATAGGCTAGTGAGTGCGTCTCCCGTCCGGTATTAGCGAAACGCTCACGATAAATACTGGCAAGGTCGTCCATATGAGCTCCTGTCCAATGTTCATTGGATGACCTGCGCCATAGCGCGGCCCAGACGGATGCTTTCGGCAATGCCCCGATCCTCGGGGTAGTAATAACAGGTGTCGGCAATCTGCAGCCCGGCAAGGGCGGTTTGCACGGATGGGATCATCTGTTGGAAGTTCGGACCGCAGACAGGTTGAGCGTAGCGCAGGCGGCCTACCTTGGCGTCGATCAGGTCATCATCGGTGATCGCGGGATTCAGCCGCTTGATGTAGCCGAAGGCCTCCGCCGTGAACGCTGCATCTGGCCAGTTCCACTTTGGATGCGTAACCGGCATGTAATAGGGCACGTAGACCATCGTCTGCGGTAGCGGGCGCAGATTGGAGAACTCGATGATGCCGGGGATCTCGATGTCTGGCTCCACGATGTTGATCCAGAAATGCGGGCTCACCGACTTCCTGAGTTTGAACAACAAGCACACTACGCCGATGTTCTTGATGGCGTCGTAGCGGGTCTTGTCGGCCTCCGGCAGATCGGGGACGAGGGTGCTGATCAGCGGCGTCGGCACGGTCGAGATCACGGCGTCGGCCGGGAATTCCTTGCCACCCGCCCGGACGCCGGTGACGCGCCCGTCGGCGGTCAGAACCTGTTCCGCTGGGGTCGCGAGGTGCAGCCGCCCGCCCTTGGCCATTAATGCACTGACCAGCGCATCCACGAGGGTCTGCGAGCCACCTTCGATATAGCCGAGTTGCTCATGGAACAGGCTGCGGCGGGAATTGCCGATGCGCCGCACCCGCGTCGCGATCCAGGAGGCCGAGACATGGTCGGCATATTGGTAGAACTTGAGCTCCTGAAGCCGCTTCCACATTTTGGCGTAGACGCCCTTGCCGGATCCGCGCTCGATCCATTGGCGGGATGTCAGATGTTCGATGGACGCGAAGCTGCGCGCCTTGGTGGCGAGGAACATCTGCAGCCCCGTGCGGAATTTCTCCACAAGGGTCAGGTGCGGGAAGGTCAGCAGCGAGACGGGGTCGCCCCATTTGTGGAGCGTCCCAGCCATACGATAGGCCATGGACGTGTCGCGCCACCGCATTTTGTCGCCGATGCCGAGCTCGGCCATCATCTCGAAGGTCGGCGCGTCCGACTTGCACACGAAATGATAGAAGCGCTCGATCGACACGCCGTCGAAATCGAAATGCGCGGCCATGCCGCCGGCGTGCGCATCGGCCTCCACAAGATCGACCGAATGGCCGCGCCCGACAGCCTCCCAGGCTGCGGCAAGACCCATCAGGCCGGCTCCGATCACCACGACGCGTGCCAAACGGACCCCCTCAGAACTCAAGAACGATCTGGCCGTAGACCGGATCGAGATAGGTTTCCGCCAGCGCCTGTTTCAGCGGCGTGCGCGCAACCCCGAACGTTCCCGGCCAGTCGGTCACGGGAAACTCCTCAGGGATGACGAGCGCTTCCAGTTGGCTCGTGGTGAAGGGAGGCGTGCGGCTGAAACGTGCATAGAGCCAAAGGAGGAGCCAGAACATGCGGTAGGGGATATGCACCAGGCGGGCGCGCGGTTTGACTGTGTCATGGATCATGCCGATCAACGCGCCATAGCTGACCTTCTCATGCCCGGAGATGTCATGGGTTCCGGTCGCGCGCGTGGCGAGGCTGGCGGCGATGACCGAGACAAAGTCGCCGACATAAAGCGGCTGGCGCAGATAGTTGCCGTCGCCGGGTATCGGGAAGACCGGCGTGCGGTCCATGAAGCGCCGTAGCCAGCCGAGGTGCTTGCGATCGAACCAGCCGAACATGAGGGTGGGGCGCAGGATAACATGCGGGATCGGGCTCGCGAGGAAGAGCTTTTCCTGCGCCGTCTTTGAGCGCGTGTAGAAATCATCGGCGCGTGAGTTCACCACCGAAGACGAGATGCCGACGAAATAGCCCACGCCATGTTGTTCCATGGCCGCCAGAATGTGGTGCGTCGCCGTGACATTGTTGGCGACGAACTCCCCCTCATCCAGCCCGCCAATCTGGGCCTGATTGATGACAACGGCATCCGCGCCCCTAAAGGCTTCCGTCCAGTCGCCGGGCAAAGACAGATCTGCCTCGATGATCGGGACGTCCGGATGCACCTTGCGGAACAGCGCGACATTGGCCGGATGCTTGTCGATGCCCACCAGCGTGACATCCGACCGCTGCTTGAGCCGTGCAATCAGGTTCTGTCCAACCAGTCCGGCAGCGCCGGTGACGACGATTTTGCTCATTACAGGTTCATCTTATTGAAGATGCGCGACGGAATGAACCCAATGATCAGCATGATCAATCGCCAGCGTGCCGGTGCATATTGGACGGGCCCTCCCGTGTCGGCCGCCCGGCGCACCACTTTCGCGACCTGCTCGGGCGTCGCCCATAGCGGCCCGCCCTTTGTCATGCCAGCGGTCATCGGCGTGTCCGTCGGGCCCGGCTTGACGATCACGGCGCGCGGACCCTTGTCGGCGAAGCGATGGGCGATGCCCTGGATCAGGGTCGCGAGGCCGGCCTTGGCCGCACCATAAATGTAATTGGCCCGTCGCCCGCGATCGCCGGCGACTGACCCGAGCACGACCAGCGAGCCCTTGCCGCGACGCTCCAACTCTTCCGCAATCAGCAGAGACCATGCGGCAGCCGAGGTGAAGTTGACCGCCAGTATGTCTTGCGCAGCGACGGGCTGCAGTTCGGCCAGCGCATTATCGCCGAGTACCCCATAGGCGATGAGGATGTGGTCGAAGGGGCCGTGTTCCGCCCACAACTCCTGCCATGCCGTGCGAGGATCTACTGCCAGGAAATCGAGTTCGACACTCGTGGCTGAAGAGGCTCCGCGCAAGCTGAGGTCCGCGGCGATCTGGTCGAGGCGTTCCTTGTGGCGGCCGGTCAGCACCAAGGCCGCACCTTCGGCGGCGTAGAGGCGAGCGGTGGCCTGCGCGATGCCGGAGGCGGCTCCGAGAATGAGGACGCTGAGTTTGGGGTTCGCCATGTCTATCCCTGCATGCGCCGCCAGAAGGAGGAGGAGAGTCCCGGGTCCAGATGGGTCACGAAGCGCTCCATCTCGGGATAGCCCGACCTGAAGAGGTCGGCCGGTAAACGCCCATCCTTCGCGGGATAAAGCCGCCCGCCAGCCTCTCGCACGATGCTGTCGAGGCGCGCAAGCAGATGGAGTGTCTCGGCGCCACGATTGGGGAAATCAAGCGCCAATGTCGTTCCGGCGCGCGGAAATGACAGAAGGCCGGGGGAGGGAGCGTCACCGAAATCCTTGAGCACGGCGAGAAACGAGCCCGTGCCGGCGCTTGAGATGGTCTTCAGCATCGCGGTGGTTGCGTCATGGGCGACCGCGGGCGGGACCACGCTCTGATACTGGTACATACCGCGCCGTCCATAGAGCCGGTTCCAGTGCTGGAGGCCGTCGAGAGGGTAGAAATAGGGATCGTAGGAGATGCTTCTGGTCCCGGGGCTGCGCGATCCCTTCCAGTAGTAGAGGCTATTGAAGGCCGAGATCGACAGACGGTTGAGCATGAACTCCGGCATGTCCACCGGCACCGTCGGGCCGCTTTTGCTGGCGGCCTTGAGCTCGCCTGCGGAGGCGTGATTGGCGCGACTCATAAGGCCCCGCCCCAGATTTCGTCCGCCGGCGAGGCAATCGATCCAGGCAACGGAATATTCGTGCGTCTCCGCGCTCTCACGCGACAGGGCAAAAAATCCCGCGAGATCTGCGAAAGGGATCGCTTCTACGATCATGTCGGAGCTGACGATCGGCTTCAGTTGAAGGGCCACGCGGGTGATAACCCCGGTCAAGCCGAGCCCACCGATGGTCGCGGCGAACAAGCCGCTCGCGTCGTCGGGAGTCAGTACATGCTGTGAGCCATCCGAACGCAGCAGCGTGAGCCGGCGCACCCATCGCCCGAAGGTGCCGGCGCGGTGATGATTCTTCCCATGGACATCGTTGGCGACCGCTCCGCCCAGCGTGACGAATTTCGTGCCGGGGGTGACCGGCAGAAAGAAACCGCGCGGTATCGCAAAGGCGAGAATCTTGGCGATCGAGATGCCCGCCTCAGCCTCCAGAAGTCCGCTTGCCGCGTCGAAGCTGATGAGGCGGTCGAGGGAGCGCGTCTCGATCAGCGCCCCTTCGGCATTCAGCGCGGTGTCGCCATAGGATCGACGCAGGCCGCTGGCGAGAACGCCATTGGCGTGGGTGGCTCCCTCAGCCAGCAGGCTAGGTAGTTGATCGAGGAATTGCGGGTGTGCCACGCCATGGGGTGCCCGAATGACGCGCCCCCACGAGACGATATCCGTTCGGGTGAGAAACGCGCTCACAGGGCGGCCAGGAAGAACACGGCAACGCAAATGGCGAGGAACCGGCTTGGCCAATCGCGCAGCGCGAAGGAAACCGGATCGTCATGCATGCGACCGCGGTGAGTGAGAAGCCAGATTCGTCCGATCCAGATCGCCACCAGAAGTGTCACAGCCCAGAGATATTCGGGTCGTCCGTAGCCCACAGCTCGAAACGCCTCGTCGACCATGTAGAGGACCAATATGATGAGCGAGGCGAGGCCCGAGCCGATCCCGAATGTCAGGGTGAGCGGCCAGTCGTCCGCCTCATACCCGCGCCCCCTCAGCATGCTGTCTTTGGCGCCGCGGGCCTGCACGATCTCGACATGGCGCTTCGCCGTGGCAAGCGAGAAGAAGAAGAACATCGAAAAGGTGAGCAGCCATATCGGCATCGGTCCCCCGAGCAGCGCGACGCCCATGATCAGGCGGAGCGTGAACAGGACCGCGATGATGAAGGTATCGAGCAGCGGGATACGCTTGAGCCCAAAGGAGTAGGCGAGCGTGAGGACGAGATAGGCGCCGAGAGCCAAGGCGAAGGCTCGGTCGAGCACCAAGGCCGCGACCAAGGTGCAGGGAATGACCAGGACTGGAAACAGCACCGCCTGCATCAGCGGCAGCTGGCCACTTGCCACCGGCCGGTATCGCTTGGTCAGGTGCCGACGGTCGGCGTCGATGTCGGCGATGTCGTTGATGAGATAACTGGATGAGGAGATCAGCAGCAGAAGGGCAAATCCCAGCCCGGTGTGGACGACCATGCCGAGATCGCCCCAGGCGTGAGCCAGGATCAATGGCACGAACATCAGCAGGTTCTTCGACCAATGATGCACGCGCAGCGCGCGCGGCCAGACCTGCAGCAGGCGGGGGCGCTGCGCGCGGCTGCGGAATTCCGCGATGATCGGCTTTCCCAGAGCGCTCGCACGGCGCGCGACGCTGGCGCTGACGCCAACCAGCACGATGCCATCGGCCTTGGCCCATACGACCAGATCCGAGGCGTGGTCGCCCGCATAGACGAAGCCCTGCGGGAAGCGTCGCGCCAGCATGGCGGCCTTGGCCTCACCCTTCAAATTGACGCCGGCTTCGGTGGCGATCACCTCGTCGAAAATGCCGAGATGGTCGGCGACGAGGCGGGCAACGCGGTGATCGGCGGCGGTACACAGCACGAGATAGCTGCCGCGCTCCTGTTCCTTCGCCAGATAGGCCAGCACTTCGTCGCAGGTGTCGAGATTCCCCGGATCAAGGACGACGGCCTCGGCGCAGAAGTCCTTGAATGCCGCCTTTCCCTTGAACAGCGCCCCCAGGAGTTGTGGCAGCAGGCGCGGCTTTTGAAACACGATCCGAGCGAGTTGCTCGTGCAGCGTATCTGCCTTGATCAAGGTGTTATCGAGGTCCACCACGACCACGCGGCGCGAGGCCGGCATTTCAGCGGGGCTGACGGGCATCGGCCGAGCTCCAAACCGAAGTGACGGTGGCAGGGCCGAGACAAGCCAAACCAGCTACGAGATAAACGCCCGGCATTCCGTCGAATCCAAAAAAGCCTCGGTGGGAACGAGGATATAACGCCTGCATAACGATCTTCTTTGATCCCGCTTCCGCACCGGGGACACAACCATCGCCCGTGACGTCCGTCAATGATCGGGCGTTCAACAATTTCGATCTTCTTCGATTCGATGGCGAGTTTGCCGGTTCTTAAAGGCCATGAGAGGCGCCTAGATCAATATAGGCGAATGAGCGTGTGGGTAACCGAGATTGGCGTGGCAACAATTGCATGTTGCCTGTTCCTCCGCGCCGTTCTGCGATAGGAGTTTATGCTCACTGTGCGTCATAACTGGCGAATCATTTTTCCAGAATGGACGCGACGATACTGAACGATCACCTCTTCGTTTCGCTGGATGTGAGGCCGAAAGATGCAACGTGGAACCGAAAGCAAAGAGCGCTTCCGCTCCGCTGGCCGGGCATCGATCTATCTGAATTCGCTGCGCCTTTTTTTGGCTTTGTCACTCTCGTTCGCACTATTCGTCCTGTTTGTCGGATTGAAGAATCCGATCATGGACATGTACAATTTTCGTCAAACGCAGACCGCGTTGACGTCATATTGGATCCTCCAAGGCGGGCCGTGGATCGCCTACGAGACCCCGGTTCTCGGCGCGCCGTGGGCTGTACCTTTCGAATTTCCTGTCTACCAGCTCGTCGTATCGGCCCTTGCGATGCTCGGTGTTCCGCTCGATGTCGCCGGCCGGCTTGTCAATTTTGGCTTTTTCCTCGGGACTCTTGGCCCGCTCTGGCTGTTGTTTCGGGCGCTACGCTTGGGGACCGCCAGCTACCTCGCCACGGCGATCCTGTACGTATTGTCTCCCCTGTACCTCTATTGGAGCCGCACCTTTCTGATTGAGTCGTGCGCGCTCTTCTTCTCCACGCTTTGGCTGGCTCTGCTGGCACATTATCTGACGCGTGGTGGCTGGTTGTCCGTTCCCGGTGCCGTTGTTGCGGGTTGTCTGGCTGTGCTCGCCAAGTCCACGACCTTCCCGGCCTTTGTCCTGGTGGGCGGGTTGGGCACCGCATGGACGCTGATCGCGCGGTTGCGGGACGGGGAACGGCTCACTCGCTTGTTGGCGGAGGCTCTCATTTTGAGCCTTTTCGTCATTGTGCCCTTCGCCGTCGCCTGGGTCTGGGTCGGCTATTCGGATCAGGTGAAGCTGGCGAACGAGTTCGGCGGTCACCTGACATCGACGGCTCTGTCATCGTGGAATTTCGGGACTCTCGATCAAAAGCTGAGCCTCAAGCTCTGGAAAGGTGTGATCTTCGCCCGCATGGTGCCCGAAATCACGGGTTCACTTTATTGGATTGCCATTGCGGCCATTTTATTCAGTGCTGTTTCTCGTAAATCCCTGGTGCTGTCCATACTTGCTCTGATTGGATTTTTGACCTCGATTATTGTTTTTACAAATCTCCATATGGTCCACACCTACTATCAGGTGGCGAACGGTCTCTTCCTGATTATCGCGGTTGGAATCGCTCTTGGTGCGCTGTTCAAGCGCGGTTATCCAGCGATTTCTCTTGCGTGTCTCATCGCGGTCGCTGTGGGACAAGTGTTGTTCTTTCAAGAGACTTATATCAACGTAATAAAGAACGATCATGCTCAGGACCGGACGCTCCAAATCGCGCTCATCGCGAAGGCGCAAACACAGCCCAGCCAGAGCCTAATCGTTATCGGTGAGGACTGGTCCTCCGCTGTTGCCTATTATTCTCAGCGCAAGTCGCTCACCTTGCCGGCCTGGGCGCCGCGAGCAAGCATCGAGAGAGTGTTCGCGGATCCGCAGGCGTTTCTCGGCGATCGGCCCCTCGGTGGCATCGTGTTCTGTGCGAACAAGGTGACCGAGTACGGGACCGCCGCGCCTTTGGTGCAGAGCTTTGTGGCGGATCGTGCGGTAATGGGGGAGTTTGGCGGATGCCAGCTTCTCGCCGCTCAGCGATCCTCGTGAGCCGCTGGCAGGATAGGCCAATCAAGGGGCTGCGAGCTTGCCTGGTTCGCGACGCACGCCACAGGAGCGCGGAGGCTGGAGCGGGCGAAGGGAATCGAACCCTCGTATGCAGCTTGGGAAGCCCAAGCACCGTTTGACATAGCATGACCCACGTTCCCCACGCGAACCGAGAGAGGTTCGTATGGGCAAAGCACGCAATGGGCATCACGACGCCACGAAGAGCAGGATGCACCGGAGGTTAACCGGGATCCACTCGACCCTGTCCGTGGCCGTTTATAACGGTCGGGAGCGGCTCGGAAGCGTCAAGGAATGTGCGACGGGCGGTTTCGATGCTCTGTCGCTCTCCGGCACATTGATCGGCCACTTTCCAAGCATGAAAACTGCGGCCGGTGCGGTGACCCGGGGAGCAGCGTCATGAGCGCTTCACTCTCTACAGCAGCCGCCGCTCTCCAAACAGCCATTCTCTCGACGAAGCGCCAGCACCTCGATGGCATCAGCCGGGATCTATGGCGCTTGTATGCGGGCCAGCGGCTAAGCGACGACGAGGCGACGACACTCGACGCCTTGATCCGCAGCCGTCGCTCCTGCAGCGGTGGTGAGAGAGAAGCCGGTGTCGCTGACGATTGCGCGGCGAAGCAGGTAAAGGTGGCACTCCGGTTTCGGCCCCGCCGGGTGCAGCGCTCACCCGACAAGGAAGCCTCGCTGCGACGGCGGCGCGAGCTCTCCCGCTCCTCGCCCATGCCGCGCCATCTGGCTAGCCGCTTCACCGAGGGGCAGTGCGCCGCACTGGCCGTTATCGGTGGCGAGGTGAAGGGTCGGGGTGTGTGCGATCTGCCGCTCGACAAGATTGCCGCCCTCGCCGGCGTGTGCCGCACCACGGTGCGCAACGCCATCAACGAAGCGCGGCGGCTAGGGCTGGTGCGTGTCACCTCCCGCCCGAGGCCGGGGCAGAAGAACCTCACCAACCTGATCGAGATCCTCTCGCCCGAGTGGCGCGCCTGGCTCAAGCGCGGACCGACCGCGCACCGCCCGACAGGGTGCAAAACGGTTTCTGCGACCACGAATTTGCGCCCCACGATGAGCATAGAGATAAGAAAAGAGGCCTTCGAGGAAGCAGGTGGAGGCCGACCTCCCGGCTTTAGTGGTAGCCGCCCTAGCGGAAAGGGAGGCCGGCATGGCGTCTCCGTCCCTCAATGAACCGGCGCTGGCCGCCGTGCTGCAGGACCTGGCGGCGCGGGTCGGGCGGCTTGAGCCCTCGCACCGCGACCCCGAGGCCTTTCACGAGGCGAAGTCTGAGATCGCGGCCGCCCTCCGACGCCTGTCGCGGGTCCTCCCCACGGTCCACGTATGCGGGAGGCGACAGCGCTTGACCTCGTTAGATTTACCCGGATTTGAGCCTAAACTTAGTGGGCGGGAATGAGGGGCATCATGCAGGAATTGCAGGGCTCTACGCCCCGTCCCGGTCTCACGATTGCCGATGTCGAGACGATCTCGAAAAAGGGCTTCTCCGAGTTGCTCGGCGTGTCGCCGGGGCGTGTCTCGCAGCTCATTGCTGCCGGCCTACCGGTCGAGCCGAATGGCCGCATCCATATCGAGCGTGGCAAGGCCTGGGTGAAGGCGAATGTCGATGCGAACCGGCGCCGCTCGGTGGTCGGCGGATCGCCTTTGTTCGACACTCTATCCCCACGCGCCATGAAAGATGCGTCGGAGGCGGAAATCGCCCGCCTGCGGGCGGAGCGGATGGGCGGGGCGCTGATCGGTCGTTCGGCAGCACTGCGCACCATCGAAAGCCGGGCCCGCTTCGAACGTGATGCCTGGATCGGGTGGGTCAACCGGGCTGCGCCAGAGATCTCGGCCGCGACAGGAGCCGAGCTGGCGACGCTTGTCGCGGTAATGGATCGGCTGGTGCGAGAGCATCTGCACAGCTTGTCCTCAGTCCCCGTCGGAGGGCTCGGCCATGATGACGAGTGACCTTGACCGGCTGACCGCGCAGCTGGTGGATGAGGCTTGGCGGCGCGGCCTGCGTCCCGAGCTTCAGGTTACCGTGACCGAATGGGCGGACGCCAACCGTACCCTGCCGGGCACCAATGCCGAGCCGGGGCCGTGGCGCACGTCGCGCGTGCCCTATCTCGCCGAGATCATGGATTGCCTCTCCACGGCCTCGCCCGTCGAGCGCGTGGTGCTGATGAAGGGCGCACAGACCGGCGGTACTGAGGCCGGACTCAACGCCATCGGTTATTGGGTGGCGCATGCGCCGGGGCTGATCCTCGCCGTCTGGCCTTCCATCGACATGGTGCGCCGTAACTCGCGCACCCGCATCGAGCCGCTGATCGAGGGCACGCCCGCGCTCAGGAGCCGTATTGCTCCCGCCCGCTCCAAGGACCCCGGCAATACGGTCGGGCTGAAGGAGTTTCCCGGCGGCGCCCTCATCATGACCGGAGCCAACTCCGCCACGGGCCTGCGCTCCACCCCGGCGCGCTACCTCGTGCTCGACGAGGTGGACGCCTTCCCGGCGGACGCCGATGGCGAAGGCGACCCGGTGGCTCTGGCTGTCCAGCGCACCGTGACCTTCCGAGGCCGGCGCAAGATCTTCCTCATTTCCACCCCGACCGAAGCCGGAGTGTCGCGGATCGAGAAGGCCTATGCCGAGAGCGACCAGCGCCGGTTCTTCGTGCCGTGCCCGCATTGCGGCACGCACCAGGCGCTGAGCTGGCGCGGCGTGACCTGGCCGGAAGGTGAGCCGCGCAAGGCGTTCTATACCTGCGAGGCCTGCGGCGGCGTGATCGAGGAGGCCGACAAGCCGGCGATGCTCGCCAAGGGCGAATGGCGCGCCACGGCCGAGGGAGACGGGCTCACCGCCGGCTTCCACCTCTCCGCGCTCTACTCGCCCTTTGAAAGCTGGGGCGAGATCGCTGCCGACTTCCTCACCTCGAAGCGCGACCCGGCGCGGATGAAGACATGGACCAATCTGAAGCTCGGCGAGGCCTATGAGGATCGGGATATGGCGCCGCTGGCGCCGGACAGCCTTGCGGCTCGTGGCGTCCCCTGCGATCCACCATGGACTGAGCTTCTCCCCGAGGGTGTCGCCGCCATCACTGCCGGCGTTGATACCCAGGACGACCGCATCGAGGTGGAGTTTGTCGGCTGGGGCCGCGGCGAGGCCAGTTGGTCGCTCGACTATGACATCATCCATGGCGACACCTCGCGCCCGGAAGTGTGGGCGGCGCTCGATCGGCTTCTCGCCCGGCGCTTCCGCCACCCGAAGGCCGTTCCTGACCTTCCCGTCCTCGCCGTTGCCATCGATTCCGGCGGGCACCGCACCGACCAGGTGATGCGGTTCTCGGCCGAGCGGCTCAACCGCCGGATATGGGCGATCAAGGGGCGCGGCGGGCCGGGCGTGCCGCCCTGGCCCAAGCGCCCGCCGAAACTGCGCACTGCCAGCCTCGCCCCCGTTCACATTGTCGGCGTCGACACGCTCAAGCACGGGCTGCTCTCGCGGCTGCGCATCGACGATGGCGGCCCCGGCGCCTGCCACTGGCCGGCCGAGCGTGATTATCACTGGTTCACCGGCCTCGTCGCCGAGCGCCCGGTGCGCCGCTACACAAAGGGCGTGGCCCGGATCGAATGGGTGCCTGACCCCGGCGTGCGCAACGAGCCGCTCGACTGCCGCGTCTACGCCACGGCTGCCCTGCATGGACTGTATGCGGCGGGCATGAGCTTGCAGGAGATGATAGCGAAGGTTGACGGAGCGGCCACACCGACCGCAGAGTCGGCTATCGCGGGCGTCGAGGCACCTAAGGCCCCCAGCGTGCTGCGGTCGAAGTGGCTGGCAGCGCCTAGGTAGCACCCAACATAAACAAAACCCCGCCGGGCTTGTTATCGCCTTGGCGGGGCTGCCCCGAAGGGTCTTGAGGCTCGACAGGCGCGCCCGCGAGCAGACGTACCCAAATTGGTTACTCGTCGGTTAATGTCAAGTTAACAAATCCGAGACCACGCAACACGCCCTGACGGATGCGCTCGAAATCACCCCCGGGCAGGCGGAACTCCTGATACTTACGCTTCCCGGAGACGTCCCGGCCCGTGCGGAACAGATCGAGGCGGCGGAGAGCGACGGCAGCAACCATATCGCACTTAGCCCAACATGTCGTTTGATCAAATGGAGCGGGCAAGGCAAACGGGAGTTCGAGAGCCACGACATAGGGCACATCGTGCTCGGGAGGGGTTGTCGAGAGAGGAACAACGGCGCAAAGGTTCGGGCGACGAGGAAGTTGAGGACTGATGACTACAGCCGGGCGGCGCTTCACCATTTCCGGCTCACAGAAACCGCCCATTTCGTAATCGCAAAGCAAAATCGTCCGGATTCTCGGATGATACTGAATGCCCAAGAAATTTTTCCCTCCAGCCGAATCGCTCGACGAGGACGTTATTATATAAGTTCCGGAGCCATCGGTCTGGCGCCTCAAAGTGACATGTGGATCGACGCGCTACATTGATAAAAAACGGCCATCGATGACAGCAGGCAACGTGCCGAAAAAAGGACTATGATGCCCACTTGAACACCGATTCATCCGAACGGTGCTGGTAAGTTCTTTATAGTAGAATGCACCCTCCAAATTTGTTAGCTGATCTTCCCGATCGTGCAGCATTGGACCAACTTAGCAGCGCGCTATGGTCGCGGGGAACCTTGCGCGGTGCGGCTGTCCTCATCGGCGCTGGTGTCAGCCGTAGCGGCGCCCGACCGCTCTCGATTGATACTCCACCATTGCCGCTGTGGTTAGAACTCGCTGAGGACATGGCGCGTGAGCTCTACGGAGTGCACCGCGCTAGCGCCCCGAGAGATCCGTTGCGACTTGCAGAAGAGTTCAGATCCGGTCTAGGGGACGCTGCGCTGACCGACTTTCTGCGCCGCCGGATTCGAGATGATGCCTTCGAGCCCGGCCAGATCCATCGAGACTTACTCGACCTGCCTTGGGCAGATGTACTGACCACTAACTACGATACACTTCTTGAACGTGCAGTAAAAGACTCGCGACGCAGTTACGATCCGGTTCTTAGGGAAAGCGATCTTGCTCACGCTATAGGAGCGCGGATCATTAAATTGCACGGCTCGCTCCGAGACCCAACAAGCATTGTGATCTCGGAGGAGCATTACCGAACCTATCCAGAGCGCCATGCAGCGTTTGTCAATACGGCTCGACAGTTATTCATAGAGAACGAGCTGTGCTTGCTAGGTTTCTCGGGAGACGATCCGAACTTTCTGCAGTGGGCTGGTTGGGTGCGTGACCGGTTAGGCGGCAGCGCCAGGCGCATTTACCTTGTCGGGGCACTTGATCTGCCGCCTGTGAAGCGGCGCCTTCTGGAGGCACGTGGCGTGGCTCCTATTGATCTGGCCCCTGCAGTCTCAGGAGAGCGGGATGACCGGCGTCATGCGGTCGCCATCTCATTGTTTCTGGCACACCTGAAGGACGCGAGGCCCACGGAGCCGGATGATTGGGTGCCTATATCTTCAGGTAATTATCCGAGGCTGGGTGGCAATGATATACACGCGAGGCAAAACGACTTTCGAAATTCGAGTAAGGTCGTTGAAGCTTTTCGTTCTGCACTAGATAAATGGAAATCTGATCGCAAGGCATGCCCCGACTGGCTGATATGTCCACAGGAAGTGCGAATTGCGCTTCGACATGGAACGACCGCTGTTGAGAATCTCCCACTTGCTCTCGATACATTGCCAGAGAGCGAGCGGCAGGAGGCTCTTTTGGAGTTGGCTTGGCGGTATGACCGCGGGAGCCAGCCTCTATCTCCATGGCTAACAGAGCGTATGCACGCGATTTTTACGCAGGGCTCGCTATCCGACGCCGAGCCCAGTTCGATAGGTGCGCTGGCGCGGACCCTGCTTGGCGCTGCCCGTGCCGCCGACGATGAAAGCGCTTTCGCAAGCTGCGCGGCACGGTTTGAAGCGCTCACGGTGCCGGAAGATTTGCCCGCCATTGTAATGTACGAGAGATGTCTGTTCGCGCGCGACCGGCTTGACTTCGCATTCGTGGCAGAAAACCTCACCAAAATCGATGGCGATGATCCCGTTTGGGGGCTCCGGCGGGCGGCGCTGCTCTATTGGGTTGGGGACACAGAGGGAGCCCAAAGGACAGTCGGCGCGGCGGCTCGCGACTTGCGAACAAGGGTTCTACGTGACCCCGACAGCATCGCGCTTCGATCGAGATTGGCCTGGGCGAAGATGCTCGTCCGTTCGTTGCGGTGGGAGGACGACGGCGCCCTCTTTGCAGAGTTGAATGGCCTCGATCGACTGGCAATGCGTGATTATGACCCATGGGCAGAGTTGCGTGCGCTTGAGTCGGAGGTGGAGGCTGGGCTCCGCAAGCGACTAGAAGCGAGGCAGATCGAGCCCAGCTTCGATACGGGTGCCTATCGTGACAATCGGAATACCCTCAAATTCGGCAATGCCGCGGGGGTGACGCCGCTAAGCGAGTTAAGGCACTTGGCGGAGACGGCAGGACTACCGATCCGGACCCGGCACGTGAACTTGCTTGGCACTAGTTTGGCTGACGCGCTCCGGCTTGCCTTCGAACCAACCGCAGCTTGGTACTCCGCCTTTCTTGCGACCAGGCCGAGCCACTCCAAAGGCCCAATCGAAATCCATCTTGGCCGCATACCCATAGCTCGCCTTGGCCTCGAGGCAGTTGTGGAACTTCGGAAACGACTTGAACATGCGGTCACGTACTGGCACGCCCGCGTTCGCAAGCGCTTTGACAGCATTGGGGACATTGACGCACTGCGCCTCTACGTCGAGGCATTATCGCGAGTGACGGCGATAGATGATGCGGATACCGCCAAAGCACATGCGCGCCTTGCCGTAGAGATGGGAAGCGATGAAGCGCTGAATCACTGGTGGCTGAACGAGCCGATAGGCAATTTGCTGAAACGCTCCCTCGACGCGGTTCCGTCCAGCGAGCGCGCTGAATTGTCGTCCGAACTTCTCAAATTTCCCATGGCTGTTGAGAAGGATGCGGGCGGCCCATCTATGTCTTGGTACAACCCCGGCCCAGATGCCTATCGCTTTGTGAGGCGAAGCGAAAGCGAAGCGATCTTTGACACTCGGGTAGCCGCATTCCTTCAACATCTTGCCCCAGGCGGGCTTTCACGAGCTGAGGCTACCATTCGTTTGTTTTACCTTTACGAGAATGGGCAGCTGAGTTCCAGCCAGATCTCGTCGTTTGCCGCGGCGCTATGGGAGGGCGTTCCAGAGACGGGAACGGCACTTCCTAAGGGAACGAACCTCTTTTCTCATGCCTTTCTGAGCGCACCGGCACCTCCGAATATCGATGTTCACTCGCGGGTTTATGCTCACCTTTTCGCAGCTGACGGGTCCGAGTCGAAAGCAGATCCGGAGGAGTTGGTCGCCACAGTCTCAGGCCGAAGAAATCACCTCCGGCCGAACGAAAACGACGCGGCCCGCCTGTTCGATAATGTGACCAAATGGCGACCAGAACGGCTGCCACGTGATCCGATCGACGAAGTCTTGAGCCGGGGGATCCAAGAAAAGGGCGACAAGATGATGGCTAGTGTCCTGGGGATGGTAGCTGCGCCCGCACTCGCTCATCATGATCGCACGGTGGAGCGGGCAAAGGCAGCGTTGGCCTTCATGCGAGAGACGGAGCTTCCCGAAACCCTGGCTGCATTTCCAGTGTTCTATGGTTTGGACACAGACGTTGACTTGGAGATCGCAAACGCTTTTCGTCGAGTACTGGCCACGGGCGACCGCCGGGCGACACCCGCAGCTGTCACCGCGATCGACCTTTGGCTGCGTCTATCCGAAGCCGGTGAAGCGTCGCCCCTGCCCGATGTTCTACGGAATAGGGCATTGCGGGCCTTGGAACGCGGGAGGATCGGCGGATTGGCCAGCCTCATATATCTCGCGCGGCGCCTGATCGTGGCAGGCTGCTGCGGCGATCCGGAGCTCGATCAGATCGTCGAGGTTCTTGATGAGCTTCGTGTGGGAACGGACTATGGCTCTCCCGACGGAGACATTGATTTTGAATCCGACCGGGCCGTTTCCTTGCCCCTCATTCGCGCCGAGTGCGTTCGCCTTGCTCAAGCACTGGAAGCGGAGGGGGTTGCTACTGAACCGGTACGCATCTGGCGCGATGTGGCAGCTAGCGACCCGCTACCCGAGGTGCGATACGCCGCACGTCGTGTAGTAGATGCATAAGCGGCATCCCAACATCGGGTTCCGCAGTAACGAAATTGGCGTCTGTCGCCAGCCCTAAACACTACGTTCCTTTAGCCAAGAAACATACCAGTGCCGAAACTCTTCCATGCGCGCCGTCCATTTCACCACTTTGCTACAGGCTCTCGCAATCATTAAAGCCGCATCAAACAATTCAATCGAAATCGGTTCTATTGTATTACTAGAATGCTTGAGCCAGTCCCGCTCCATATTGAGCAAAGCGATCCACTCTTTCCGGCACATTCGCTCCAGGGCGCGCTCGGCCCCAGCCAAGCCGTCGAAAATCGCACCATCTTTCCGCAAATCGAACATTCCTTCCGCGGCCCCGGCCAGCGTAATAGCTACATCGAACTCACCACATTCGAGTGCAGCGATCGCAGCCTCGATCTGACGGATGGCGGCTTCTTCCCGCATCAGTTTTAAAGGCAAACTGGGTGGCTTCATCGCCCGCCCCTTAGCCGCATCCTGACTCCTCGCTATTCTCTGCTGTGAGAATTACGTCATTGGCTTGATGTACGTACCTGGCTATCTGCGCTCGGTGCTTTAACGTTACTCTGGTGATATCGCCGTCCCGGACTGATCGATTGGATCCTTGATCGCGCTTGCAAGCCGGTCGGCTGCTGCGAGAATTTCTGCCGCCCGCTCAAGGCTTTCATGATCAACCTCAGCACTTTTTAGCGACTTCTGCAGTTCCGCTAGCAAAGCGTCTTCCAGTTGTTCTATCAAAAAAGGCAGTCCTGACGCTCCAAAATCATCGACGAACGCGGCGTACTGAGGGGCGGCAGATTTAACTAGATCGAGCATGGGCTGAGGATCAGCAAGGATTTTTTTGCCTGCACCGCTGCGCATAGCAGCAAGCTGAGCTGGAGCATAACTTAGCACTGAACTGTAGGCGGAGTATAATGCCCAGACCAATGGCGGAACGAATGGCCGCTCTGTCTGAGGCCATTCATGATCATTTAATTTATCGAGACCCGACGATTTCCAAATTATTTCAGCAAACTGACGCGCTTTGTCACCGTCGATGTCTGAACGTTCCGACGCCTCAAGCATAGGATCGGCTTTAATACGCTCCATCATCTTAGATGCTGTCTTTAGGTGGCTCTTTTTAACAGCAGAAGTCCAAACTTTCTCTAATACTTCAAAGCGGCGCTTATCGAGCGCGGCATATCGGCTTGCGAGGCCTGACAAAGCGCCACTCCGAAGCGCGGCGATCTGATCTCCTTTTGCCCTAAGTTCCGCTCGAAGATTTTCCTCTTCTTTACGGAGGTCTGCACGAATATTTTCGATACGAACATCAAATTTATGTTGTATAGATTTTTCAATTTTGGCCTTATAGTAAATACTAAAAACCCAGGCAGCCGCGCTACTAATCATCGTCGGGGTTAAAATGTGAATCAATTCTGTGGAAAGCCATTCGCTTACTAACATTTCCTTAGCCTCACGCCGACACCCCCTCCATTCTCAGCGATGAATTCGACGCCTGCAACCTCCAGCGCGCGCTGTATGGCCTCCACTGTGCGGGGTTTCAGCTCCTCGCCGGCCTCAAACCGCACGATGGTGTCGTGTGATACGCCCGCCAGGGCGGCCAAGTCCCGCACTGTCAGGCCGAGCGCGGCACGTGCCATCTTGGACTGAATGGCGATCAAAACTGACTCCTGTTCAGAATCTGATTGACGTTCAGAAAATACTCCGGCATTTTCTGAACATTGATCAGTTTCTACCACAGGAGCACGCGCATGGGCATCCATGTTCGCGAACACCCGAACTCTGTCCGCAGATTCGAGATGATCGAGACAACAGCGCTGCGACGCCGGATGGAGCGCGCGGTCGAGGCCCTCCTCGCCGCACTCGATGACATGGATGGAGATCCTGACCTCGAAGATGCCGATCCCGCAGAAATGGATGACTTTCCGGAGGAAGATGACCCTCCCGGCGGCGATGTCGTCGACGAGCCGCATGACGCGGACACGTTCACCGACCTGATCGCGGATCAGGATGCAGCCGAGCTGCTTCAGGATGAGCTCTGGTTCGCGGAGCGCATGGATCTGACGCGAAACGAGCGCCGCGACGCCAGCAACGCCACGCTGCAGGCGCTTGCCAAAGTTACCGGGCGTTCCTTCGGATCCTTGCACTGCCCGATGCAGAACTTTCAGCCGACTAGTAAGGAGACCAGACCATGAACCGGCGCGATGTTGTTCATAGCGGTCTCATTGCGGCTACCGTTTTGGCTGTCCCCGCGGTCTGCTTGTTGACGCCTCACGGCGGGCGCCTGCGAAGCGACGCGCCCGATCCCATCTTCGCCGCTATCGCCGAGCATAAGCGGCTCTGGGCTGATGTTCAGGCCTGCGACACCACGCGTGACGGGGAAGAGCGCCTCGGCGAGCTGGTGACCGAAGCTGATTGGTACTTCGAGTGCATGATCGGGACCGTCCCCACCACGCTCGCGGGCATGCTGGCACTGGTCTCCTATGTTCATCAGGCCAATCCCGGTCTGCCGCTGGGTGTTCATGACGCGGACGATGGCGGCACCTGGGAAGACCTCTTCCTCGCCACGCTCAAGGCGAGTCTGTCGAGCATGGTGACGGAGGTGCGGGTATGAGCACAGAACCCGTTGCCTCGGTGCGCCTCTCCTCCAGCCGGCGCCAGGCGCTTTGCCTTGGCGCGGCCTTTGTCGCGATGCCGGCGGGCACCGCCACCCTAAAGCCAGCCCCGGCGTCAATGGTGGCGCCCCTCTCGCCGCAGGAGCACATTGCACGGGCGGTGCGCGAGATCGAGGTGGCGCTGGCCGAGATCTATCCCGGCGCCTGTCAGAACCCGATCGTGCATCTGCCGGATCCCGAGGTTTTCGCCTCGATGGTCTTTCCCGATGGAACCTTCTCCCCCGGTCGGATGGCCATGGTGTCTGTCACCGCTAATTCGTTCAGCGCTCTCTTTGACGCCGGGCTCAAGAGCCGATCCTCTAACGACTGGTTCGGCAGGGGGGCGGCATGAGCGGCGACCTTTTCGGACAAGCGGTGCCGACCGAAGTTCTTCTCTCGCCACATCTGCGGCTTGAGAGGGTGCCGAGCGACACCATGGAGCCGACGCTGCGCGGCGGCTGGGACTATGTGTTGGTGCGGCCCTGCACGAAGTATGAGGGCGAGGGCATCTATCTCGTCGGTAACCCCTTCGGCAGCTGGGATCTCAGGCGGGCGTCGAACGTGCTCGGTGGCAGGGAGCAGATACGGCTCACCGTCGACAACAAGCATTATGGCGATCGTCTGGTGTCGGCCGACTGGTTCGATGAGAACGTGCTCGCATTGGTGGTCGCTGATGTGAAGATCAGAGATCAGCGTCTGCTGGAAGCCACGTGCCGGCATGGGAGGGCGGCATGAGCGCGTCCAGTCCCTTCGTTCCCCACCTCTGCACTTTCTGCGGCCTCCCTTGGGATGCGGTTGGCTTGATGGTGACGGGGCCAAACAATCAGGCGATATGCGATGGATGCATTCGGCTTTGCTGGCTCATCCGCGAAGGTCGAAGGTCCGATGACATGATCGCGCGCTTGCGCCGATGGAACGAGGCGATTTCGAAGGCTCCGAGTTTGCCTCCGAAATCGCCTTGGTTGCGATGATCGGTCATATCGTGGATTCGCAGTGACAGGGTGCCAAGCACCGCGGCAGCGAGGAGAGCGGCGGACGGTGAAGCCACCCATGCTCGGCTGGAGACTAACCAGCGCGCGAGGATCCCACAGACGTAGGCCGTCCAGCTCCCAACGTTTCCCGCCGAGCACAAAAATAGAACGTGATACTTCCCACGCATCAAAATTCGTGTTATCCATCTCGATAACGTGGGAGGCATCACATGGTTGGTCAGCGCATTACTATCGACCGCGAGGCTTTCAGTGCTGCCGAGGTGGAGGCCATCACCGGCATCTCCCAGATCGTGCTGCGTGACTGGCGCCGCCGCAAGTTCCTCAAGACCAAGATCGTCAGCAACCGTGCGCTCTATTACGCCTATGACCTCGGTTATCTGATGGCGCTGCAAGCGCTTACCTCGCAGGGCGTGGCAGTCGGCACAGCCACTATGGCGGCTGGAACGGCGGGTCCAATGATTGAGCATTTCGCCGAGGCGGTTAGCGTCCCGCCAGCCGACGCTCCCTTGGTCGGCTTCCATGGCAACCGCACCGCCCGCTTCCTGATCGTTGCCCAGGATGGCGAGATCGTTCGCGCCGGCTTCCTGGAAGACTGGGTGAAGATGCGTGACGAGTGCGGCAAGGCGGCCTCAGCCATCGTGATCGACTGCAAGGCTCTCGGCGAGCAGATCGCGCAGAAGGCGCCGCGTCCGGTGGTCTCCGTCAAGCGTGAGAGCGAGTGATGAGCGGCATGTTCTCCTCCCTCCTCAAGCGTGCCACGGGTGGCTGGCGCACGTGGAGCCGCTCCTATGAGGGCGCGGCGACAGGCCGGCGCACGGGCGGCTGGGGCGCGATGCGCAACCAGCACGGCGCGGCGCAGGCGGCGCGGGCGCCGACCAGCTATCGCGCCCGCTATCTGGTGGCGAACAACCCGCACGGCGCCGCCGGCAAGGCGGCTTGGGCGGCGGCTCTGGTCGGCACGGGCATCGTCCCGGCCGTGACCGGCGACGTATCGGCGCGCTGGACGGCGTGGACGGACGAGGCGGACGCCGACGGCCTGATGGACTTCTATGGTCTCACCGCGCTGATGGTCGGCGGCATGGTGGTAGATGGCGAGGCGCTGGCGCTGCTGATTGCCACCCCGGCCGGCCTGCGTATTCGCGTGCTCGATCCCGACCAGCTCGACGCTTCGCTCACCCGCCCGCTCCCCGAGGGCGGGCGCATCGTCAACGGCGTGGAGTTCGATATGTTCGGCTCCCGCGTCGCCTACTGGATCGTGAAGGAGCGCCCCGAGATCGGCCTCGGCTTGAACCTTCAGCCCGTGCGCGTGCCTGCCGAGGATGTGGTGCATCTGTTCCGCCCGGACTTCCCCGGCCAGGTGCGCGGCGTCTCTTGGTTCGCCCCGGCGATCCTGCGCCTCGCCGAGCACGACGAGTGGCACGGCGCCCAGCTCACCCGCCAGAAGGTCGGCGCCCTGCTCGCCGGCCTCATCACGACCAACGATGCCACCCTTCCCTTTGGTGGGGAGGCCCAGGGCGATGCGCTTATCGGTTCGCTGGAGCCGGGCGCCATGGTGGTGCTGCCGCCGGGCAAGGACGTGACCTTCTCCAACCCGCCAGCCATCGCGCAGGAGGCGAACGACTTCGCCCGCATTACCCTGCACGAGATCGCCGCCGCCCTCGGCCTGCCCTATGAGGTACTCACCGGCGACCTCTCCAGCGTCAACTATTCCTCGATCCGTGCCGGCCTCGTCGAGTGGCGTCGCCGGGTGGAGATGATCCAGCACAACGTCATCGTCTTCCAGGCGCTGCGCCCCATCTGGCGCCGCTGGGCGATGATCGAGAGCCTGCAGGGCCGGCTTGCCGCCCGCCCGCAGGACCTTCTCCCGGTGCGCTGGATCACGCCAAAGCAGCAATGGGTGGACCCGGCCAAGGACGTGCAGGCGGAGATCGACGCCATCAACGCCGGGCTGATGAGCCGCCGCGAGGCCGTGGCAGCGCGTGGCATGGATGTCGGCGCGCTTGATGATGAGATTGCCGCTGACAAGGCCCGCGAGGCGCGCCTCGGCCTTGCCTTCAGCACGCCCGCCAAGGCGGCGCCCGCCGCCCCGGCAAAGGCGCCCATTGAGGAGACCGTGGCATGAGCGCCCCTGCTGAGATCTTCACCCGCCGCGCGCCGCTCCCCGCGTCCTCTTGGGACGCGGACAGCCAGACGTTCGAGGCTGTGCTCTCGACCGGCGCCGCTGTCGAGCGCTGGGACGTGCACGGTCCCTATGACGAGATCCTCCTCCTGTCGCAGCCGATGTGGCCCGCCCGTGTGCCCCTGCTCGACAGCCACGGAAGGGAGAGCGTGGATCGCCAGCTCGGGAGCGTCGACACGCTGCGCGTCGTCGGCGGGGACCTCCTGGGGCGCGCCACGCTCTCCCGCCACAATCCCCGCTCCCAGCGCATTGCCGCCGAGCTGACGGACGGTGCCACCTTCGGCATCTCCATCGGCTACGCCGTCGAGCGCTGGTCGGAGCGTACCAATGCGAAGACCGGTCGCCGCGAGAAGGTGGCCGAGCGCTTCACCCTGATCGAGGCGAGCCTCGTCGTTGTCCCCGCCGACCCGCATGCAGGCATCAGGAGCCACGACATGACGGTCAGCACCGAGCCGGCGAACCCGCCCGCTCCCTCCGCCCCGGCGCCCGCGCCGTCCCTCAACCCGCCGGCCGCCACTGAGCGCGCGGCCATCAATCTGGAGATCCGTTCCATCGCAAGCGTCGCCGGTCTCGATCAGGGCTGGATCGACAGCCAGATCGACGCCAATGCCACCACGGACGCGGCCCGTGCCGCCGCCTTCGCCGCCATGCAGACCCGCAGCGCGCCGCTGCAGACGATCCGGCCGACGGTGGCGACGGTCACCCACGACCACACCGACCCTGCCGCGATCCGCTCCGCCATGGGCGAAGCGCTCGCCCATCGCCTCGCCCCCGGCCGCGTGAAGCTGGAAGGGCGCGCCCGCGCCTATGCCGGCTTCCGCATGCTGGACATGATCGGCGACCTCGCCCAGGCGCGCGGCGAGCGCCTCAACCTGCGCGACCAGAATGCGCTGATGGAGCGTGCCGTCGGCGCTCACTCCACCAGCGACTTCCCCCTTCTGCTGGCGGACGCGGCCAACAAGGCCCTTCTCGCCAACTACGCCGCAGCCGAACCGACCTATCGCCTGATCGCTGCCCGGCGCGGATTCACCGACTTCCGCGATCACGCCTTCCTGCGCATCGGTGACTTCCCGACGTTTCAGGAGACCAGCGAGGCTGGCGAACTGCGTTACGGCACGATCTCCGAGAACCGCGAGAAGGTGCGGGCGAAGGAACTGAATGCCGGCATCGCCATCGGCCGCCGCGCTCTCATCAATGACGACCTCTCGGCGCTGGCGGACTTCTCCGCCCTCATCGCCATCCGTGCCGCCAGCGACGAGAACGCCCGCGTCTACGGCCTTCTCGCCACCAATGCCGCCCTCTCCGACGGCAAGGCGCTGTTCCATGCCGACCACGGCAACGTAGCCACCCTCGCCGTCGCTCTCTCGCTCTCCGGGCTCTCGCTCGCTGTCGCCTCCCTGCGCAAGCAGCGCAGCCTCGACGGCGTGCCGCTCAACCTCGCCCCCCGCTTCCTCGTGGTTGGGCCGGACACCGAGCTTGGCGGCCGCCAGATCCTCGCCGCCGTCACTGCCACCAAGGCGGGTGACGTGAACCCGTGGGCGGGCACGATGGAGCTGGTGGTGGACGCCAATATCGTCGGCAATGCCTGGTACGTTGTGGCTGACCCCGCAGCCGCCCCCAGCCTCGTCTATGGCTATGTCTCCGGCGCCGAGGGGCCGCAGATCCGCACCGAGATCGACTTCGATACCCGCGCCGTCAAGGTCGCGGCCGGGCTCGACTTCGGCTGCGGCGTCATCGACTTCCGCGGCCTCTACAAGAATGAGGGCGCGTGATGGCGGGCGTTGATGTCCTTCAGGAGCGCCTGGAGAAACTGAGAGCTGCGCGGGCGACGGGTATCCGTCGCCTGCGCTACTCGGACGGTAAGGAGCATGAGTATCGCACTGATGCTGAACTTGCCGCCGCCATCGCCGACCTAGAACGCCAGATCGCCGGGGCAAATGCCCCGGCGAAGGTCGTCTATTTCTCCTCCAGCAAAGGGCTGTGAAAGATGGGCGCGCGGAAGATCAATCCCGTCACTTCGCAGGGTCTCTTTCCCTCCGAGGCCGAGATCGCGCGTCGCCTCAGTCAGGACCCGCGCGGGTGGACGGCCAAGGCCACCATGCTGGAGCGCGAGGGTCTGCCCCGCGTCGACCCCATTATGGGTGGGCGCTTTTGGCCGGCCGTTCTTGCCTTCTGGAATCGTCGCTACGGCCTCTCTACCGTTCAGGCGTCTCAACCTGACGGAGAGGAGAACCTTGATGCACTCCGCTGATCTCGATGCGCCCGGCCTGAAGCGCCGGCATAATAAAGACGGCACTACCCGGTTTAGCTGGGTGGCCCGCAGCGATATCGCCAAAGCTGGTTACGAACCGAAGACTGTTCGCCTGCACTATAACCTCGACGACCCGCGCGAGCGTCTTCTCGCCGAGGCCATGTGCCGCAAGCTGCAGGCGGAGATGCTGGCCTGGCGTGCCGGGCACCGGCAGACCCGCCGGCCGTTCGACGGCACGGTTTCGAGCCTCGTGCGACTTTATCAAACCGACGAAGCCTCGCCATATTTCGAGCTAAAGCATAACACGCGGGAGACCTACGATCAGGTGCTCCGCGTGATCGACCGCGCTTTCGGCAAGCGCGTCCTGTCCAATCTCGCCCTGGCCGACTTCCGCCGCTGGTACGAGGAGGCGAAGAAGCCGCGCGAGCCGGACGGCCCGGAGCGCGTGCGCAAGGCGCACGGCATCATCAGCATGTTCCGGCGCTTGTTCGCCTATGGCATCGCGGCCGAGCACGCGGGTTGCGCCCGGCTCGCCAGCATTCTCGACGCCACCCGGTTCAAGCAATCCAAGCGGAGGCGTATCCGCCTAGAACGACACCATGTTGAGGCTTTCATCCCCAAGGCGATCGAGGCCGGACGGCTCTCCCTCGCGCTGGGCACGGCACTGCAGTTCGAGACGGGCATGCGGCAGAAGGACGTGATCGGTGAGTGGGAGCCGCACGTCGCCCGCTCGGAGATCGGCGGCATCATGCTCAAGGGCAAGCGCGGCCGGCGCATGCTGCGCTGGGCGAACGGCCTGACCTGGGCGGACCTCGCCAACACCTCCGTGTTCACCAAGGAGACAACCAAAACCGGCGCGCTCGTGTCGCATGACCTCTCGCTGTGCCCGATGACGGCGGCGCTGCTGGCGAAGGTGCCGGCGGCAGCGAAGGTCGGGCCGCTCATCATCGACGAGCACGCCCGCCGCCCCTACGCCAAGGATGCCTATGCCCGCGAGTGGCGTGTGATCGCCCGCGCCGCAGGGATCCCGGACGAGGTGTGGAACATGGACGCCCGCGCAGGCGCCATCACAGAGGCCGAGGACGCCGGCGCCGATCTCGATGAGATCCGTGGTGCCATCGGCCATACACAGGCTTCCACGACGGCCCGCTACTCGCGCGGCGCCGTGGGCAAGAGCCGCAAGGTTGCCGAGCTTCGGCAGGCGCATCGCGCCGGCCGGAACGAGTCGTAAACAGACATGGGGAACGCGATGGGGAACGTGGGGAACGTGTAGTTCAGCGGTAGGGCGGCAAACCGTTGGTTCGTAACGGTTGGCGCTGGAGCGGGCGAAGGGAATCGAACCCTCGTATGCAGCTTGGGAAGCTGCCGTTCTACCATTGAACTACGCCCGCTCAGGCGCCGGCACATTAGAGGGCCGAGGCGGGAGCTTCAACCCCTTCCTGAGGCTGTTCACACCCGTCTCAGCACAGCCGTCAGAAGGCGGCTAACCGCTAGAAATTCTCATGCGTGAGCGCCGCCAGATAGCGCCCATAGGCGCTCTTGCCCAACGCGCCGGCCAGTCGCTGCAATTGCTCGGCGTCGATGAAACCCTGGCGGAAGGCTATCTCTTCGGGGCAGGCGATCTTGAAGCCCTGTCGCTTCTCGAGCGTGCGCACGAATTCGGCGGCTTCCACCAGGCTATCCGGCGTGCCCGTATCCAGCCAGGCATAGCCGCGCCCCATCACCTCGACCGACAACGTCTTTCGCTCGAGATAGGCGCGGTTGACGTCGGTGATTTCGAGCTCCCCGCGCGCTGAGGGCTTCAGATTGGCGGCGATGTCGACGACCGTGCCATCGTAGAAATAAAGCCCCGTCACCGCCCAGTTGGATTTGGGCTGGAGCGGCTTTTCCTCGATCGAGAGCGCCCGCATCGACGCGTCGAACTCGACCACGCCGTAACGCTCGGGGTCGGTAACATGGTAGGCAAAAACCGTCGCGCCATCCGTGCGGTTGCGCGCATCGTTCAGCATCCGCTGCAGGCCGGCGCCATAGAAGATATTGTCGCCGAGGATCAGGCAGGAGGGGCTGTTGCCGACGAAGTCGGCGCCGATCGTGTAGGCCTGCGCGAGGCCGCCGGGGTCGGGCTGCACGCGGAAGGAGAGGTTCAGCCCCCACTGCGAGCCATCGCCGAGCAGGCGCTCGAAATTCGGCAGGTCGTGCGGCGTCGAGATCACCAGAATGTCGCGTATGCCCGCCAGCATCAGCACCGACAGCGGGTAGTAGATCATCGGCTTGTCATAGACCGGCATCATCTGCTTGGACGTGACAAGCGTCATCGGATGGAGGCGTGTCCCGGCGCCGCCGGCGAGAATGATGCCCTTCAACGTCTCAATCCTTCTTCAGCCCGCTGCCCGGAGCGGTGCCGGCCAGTTGGTCCATCACGACCTCCAGCGAACGGCGCCAGTCCGGGAGATTAATGCCATAGACGCGGGCGATCTTTGATCCATCCATCAGCGAATTGGCTGGCCGCCGCGCGGGCGTCGGGTAGTCGGCCGTGCCGATGCGCCCGATCTGTGCCCCCTTCTGACCGCGCCGCGCCGCGTTGGCAAAGATCGCCTCAGCGAAATCCGCCCAGCTGGCGGCAGGCCCGCCCGCCGGCAGGTGGAAGAGACCGCGCAGTGCCGCCTCCTGCGGGTGAGCGGTGAGCTGTTCCGCGACCTGCCAGATCGCGCTGGCGATGTCGAGCGCAGAGGTCGGCCGGCCGATCTGGTCGGCGACCACACCGAGGCTGTCGCGTGTTTCCGCGAGGCGCAGCATGGTGCGCACGAAATTCGCGCCGAAGGGGGCGTAGACCCAGGAGACGCGTAGGATTGCCGCGTTCGGGGTGGCCACCAGAACGGCCTGCTCGCCGGCGAGCTTGGAGGCGCCATAGACGCCAAGCGGGCCGGTCGCGTCGTCCTCCACCCATTCGCCCGTCTTCGAGCCGTCGAAGACATAATCAGTGGACAGGTGAATGACCGGCACGTTCAGCGCCGCGGCCGCGCGCGCTACGGAGCCGGCGCCGTCGGCATTGATGCGGTGAGCGAGTTCCGGCTCGCTTTCCGCCTTGTCGACGGCCGTATAGGCGGCAGCGGAGACGATGACATCCGGCCGCGCGGCCGCGAAGACGGTTGAGGCGTTGTCGGGCGCGGCGAGATCAAAGTCTGGGCGCCCGATCAGCACGGCATCACCGCCCGCGGCGGCGGCATGGCGGGCGAGGGACTGCGCGACCTGCCCCGATGTGCCGGTAATGGCGATCCTCATCGCTCAGCGATCCGCGGTCGCCAGCAGGCCCAGGCGCTCGCCGGCATAGACCTTATCCCGCAGCGGGCGCCACCAAGCCTCATTGGCGAGGTACCATTCAACCGTCTTGCGGATGCCTGTCTCGAAGTTCTCCTGTGCCCGCCAGTTCAGCTCAGTCTCCAGCTTGGTGGCGTCGATGGCGTAGCGCGCATCGTGGCCCGGCCTATCGGCGACGAAGGTGATGAGGTCGCTGTGCGGGAAGCTCTTGGGCGCCAGCTCATCGAGAATGCCGCAGACGACACGCACTACCTCGATATTGCTGCGTTCATTGCGGCCGCCGACATTGTAGGTCTCGTTCAGCCGGCCTTCGCTGGCGATGAGGTGCAGCGCCCGGGCGTGATCCTCGACATAGAGCCAGTCGCGAATGTTCGAGCCATTGCCGTAGACCGGCAGCTTCTTGCCGTGCAGGGCGTTGAGGATGGTGAGCGGGATCAGCTTCTCGGGGAAGTGGTAGGGGCCGTAATTATTCGAGCAGTTCGAGACCAGGACGGGCAGCCCATAGGTGCGGCCCCAGGCCACGACCAGATGATCGGACGCGGCCTTGGAGGCGGAGTAGGGCGAGGAGGGGTCGTAGGGCGTCGTCTCCGTAAACAGCCCGTCGGGCCCTAGCGAGCCATAGACCTCGTCGGTCGAGACATGCAGGAAGCGGAACGCGGCCTTGGCGGCGGGATCGAGCCCGCTCCAATAGCCACGCGCGGCTTCCAGCAGGGTGAAGGTGCCGAGAACGTTGGTCTGGACGAAGTCCGCCGCGCCGGTGATCGAGCGGTCGACATGACTCTCGGCGGCGAGGTGATAGACGCGGTCGGGGCGGAATGTCTGGAACGCCTCACGCACGGCGTCGGCGTCGCAGATGTCGGCCTTCAGAAACTGATGATTCGGCAGATTGCCGATCTCGGTGAGATTCGCGAGGTTGCCGGCATAGGTCAGTTTGTCGAAGGTGAGCACCTCGGCGCCGACCTCACGCACCAGGTGGCGAACGACGGCGGATCCAATGAAGCCAGCGCCACCTGTCACCAAGATTCGCATGCGTGATCTCCCTTGCACCGCGCGTCATGGAACGCCGGTCGAGTGTGCCCCCTCAGGCGAAGACAGGCCCAAGGTCGCGAAGACGAGGTTGCCGCCGGTCCTTCTCGGACAGGATGGCATCCTCTTCTTTCACCGGCCACGCGATGGCAAGCTCGGAATCGTTCCACAGAAGGCCACGGTCATGCGCGGCGCTGTAATAATCCGTCACGAGATAGGCGACCTCGCAATCCTCGGTGAGGGTGCAGAAGCCGTGGGCGAAGCCGGCCGGAATCCAGAACTGACAGCCATTCTCGGCGGAAAGCTCCACGGCAACATGCCGGCCGAAGGTCGGGGATGTGCGGCGCAGATCGACGGCGACATCCAGCATCCGCCCGCGCGCGCAGCGCACCAGCTTGCCCTGTGCCTTCGGCTCCAATTGGAAGTGCAGGCCGCGCACGGTGCCCTTGGGGCGGGAATAGGACTGGTTGTGCTGGACGAAATGCACGTCTCCGGCTTCCGCGCGGAAGAGATCCTCGCGAAAGATCTCGGAGAACCACCCACGCTCGTCACCGATCCGCTTGGGCGTCACAAGAAGGAGGTCGGCGATGTCGAAACGGTCAAATCGCATCTAACGCTACTCACACCAGGCGGATGATCGGTTCGGCGGGCGCCGGAGCTAAGGACGATTGAGTGGCGGTTTCAAGCCCATCCACGGAGGCGAGCCTGTAGCCCGCCGCTTCCGCGGCTGTCGAGAACAGCCGTTCCACGGCATGTTCCAGGGCGCCGTCCAGCTTGCCCTGCTCCTCCGCAAAAGCCGCTGACAGCTTGAGTTCCCTTAGCGGAGAAAGTGCTTCCGGACGAGCCCAGAACATGGTGCCGCCAAAGAAATCGAGCTTGAAAAGCTCTGGCGGTATTCCCATGCGACTGGCAATCGCCAGCACCGTCTCGCGGTTCTTGCCCCAGCTCGCCTTGAGGTCGAAATGGTCGCTGGGATACCGGTAAGACTGGGAGCCCACCATGCCGGCGCGGGGAAACGCGTCGAAGATGCCGAGGATCCGGTCAATCACACCGGGGGCGGCGAGGAGATCGAACAGCAGCCGGTTGCGCCAGATGTTTCCAAGCAGCGCGACGCGCCCGCCATCGACCGACTTCTTGCCGTGGATCTTGCAGATACTCGCGTAGCGGTCGAGCCGGCCTTCCTCGAGCAGACACAGGAACGGACGCACATCCCGCCCGCGATTCTCGAAGACGCGGATGTCGGCATCGGGGAAGTCCTGCAGGATCCGCGCGCTCAGTGCCTCGCGGTCGGGAACGGTTGTGATGATGAGATCGAAGGGCTGGTCGACCAAGCGCAGGATGGTGGAGATTTCCGGCCACACCTCCGGATAGTAGACATGCGCAACGATGGCAAAGCGCGGCGGTCCCGGGCGGCGGGGTTGGTTCGGCGTCACGGGGGAAGGGGTCGACCGATCGGCCCAACCGGCGAGCAACTCCGGGAATTGCGACAGCTCGGGACGGTCGAGCGCGAGGCCGCCATTGCGAAAGCTCTGCAGCACCTTGCGAAACTCGCGCCGCTTGCCGCGTCGACCTCGGGCGAAGATGACCATCTGGTCCAAGACCAGTTGATCCTTCGGTTTCACCAGCCAGCGGGCGCGCGCGCGCATCAGTAAGCCGCGCAGGTAGCCGCAGGGTTGAACGGAAAAGTCCTCCCCGGCCAGTGCGATCGGCGCGTCAACTTGCGGGACAAGCTGATAGGTGAGCCCGTCAATGCTCGGCAGGTTCAGGCGCGTGAGACGCCCGTCAATCTCCACCTGCAACTCGGACAACAGCCGGGACACGTTGGCCCGAGGGCGTACTTCAAAGGCGCGAAACTGCATAAGTCCTACATGACAGGTTCGGCGGCAGCCGATCACAAGACGGCAAGATAGATCGTCTCCAAACTACCCGCGAAGCTATACGCTTGGCGTCTTTCGGTGGCGAGTTTCAAAACATGTCTGGCTGTTGCGCGGGCCATGCGCCCTGCGCAGCGGTTATAAAATACCGTCATCGCTTCCCAACCCAGCCGGCAACCCGCTCCCGGTTCAGCGCGAACCATTGCAGCGCCAGCAGGACGAAGCCGTTTTCGATCGCAGGATCGGGGTGCGTGAGGCTGGCGAGCGCGTCCTCGACCGGCACCAGCAGCGGGCGCGTGTGCTCGGTCTCACCGGCCTCACCAGCCTCGGCGGGTGCCTGTGACGAATCGACGAGGGCGAGAAAGACATGCGCGTACTCGTCAGAGACGCCGGGGCTCGGCAAAAAATTGAACATTGGCAAGAGTTTACGCGGGGCTACGCCGATTTCCTCGCGGCATTCGCGCGCCGCCGCCTCGATCGGCACCTCGCCCGGCTCCAGCAGCCCCGCCGCCAGCTCGACGATCTCCCCTCGCCCGGTGGCGAGGTGGGCGGCGATGCGGAACTGGCGGATGAGGACGAAGAGTGCAGCGTCGGGGTCATAGGCGAGCGTCGCAACCACAGGGCCGACACGTATAATGTCGCGCTGCTGGCGCAGGGGCGCGCCGCCGCGACCAGAAGTTGTAACGTGATGACGCTCATAGGGGCGGAAACCATCGCCGATGCGGATCGGCGGCTCGCTCACGACCTCGATGGCGCGGTCCTCAAGCGGGCCGGCCTTGGCGCGTTCGATCAACATGCAACCTCCGGTTACGCCAACCCCTCGGCCGTCTCCATATTGAAGGCGGCGGCGAACAAGGCGCGGGTATAGGCGCTCTTCGGCGCGGCGAACAACTCGGCCGCCGGGCCCTGCTCGACCACCACACCGCCCTTCATCACCAGAAGACGGGAGGCGAGGGCGGCGACGACGCGCAGATCATGGCTGATGAACATGTAGGTGAGATTCCGCTTCTGCTGCAGGTCGCGCAGCAGGTCGACGATCTGCGCCTGCACGATCATGTCCAGCGCGCTGGTCGGCTCGTCCAGCACGACGAAGGACGGCTCCAGCACGATGGCGCGGGCGATGGCGACGCGCTGGCGCTGGCCGCCGGAGAACTCATGCGGGTAGCGGTGACGGGTCTCCGGCTCCAGCCCGACATCGCGCAGGGCGGCGACGACGCGGGCGTCGCGCTCCTCGGCGCTGAGGCGCGGCTGATGCACGCGCAGCCCCTCGCCGATGATGTCGGTGATCGACATGCGCGGGCTGAGCGAGCCGAAGGGATCCTGGAAGACCACCTGCATCGCATTGCGGTGGGCCCGCATCTCCTTGATTCCAAGCGCATTTATGTTCTGGCCCATGAACACGATCGGCCCCTGCGAGGAAATCAGCCGCAGCAGCGCGAGGCCGAGCGTGGTCTTGCCCGAACCGCTTTCGCCGACCACGCCCAACGTCTCGCCCCGGCGGATGGCGAGCGAGACGCCGTCCACCGCCTTGATGTGACCGACCGCGCGCCGCATGATTCCGGCCTTGATCGGGAACCACACTTTGAGATTGTCCGCTTCCAGCACCACCGGTGCCTCGGGGTGGGGCGGGGACGGGTTGCCGCGCGGCTGGGCGGCCAGAAGTGCCTTTGTGTAGGGGTGGGCGGGCGCCTCGAATATGGCGGCGACATCGCCGGCCTCGACGATACGCCCATGATTCATCACGCAAATCCGGTCCGCGACCTTGCGCACGATGCCGAGGTCGTGGGTGATGAACAGCATGGCCATGCCGAGCCGGCGCTGGAGATCCTTCAACAGCGCGAGGATCTGCGCCTGCACGGTCACGTCGAGCGCGGTGGTCGGCTCGTCGGCGATCAGCAATTGCGGCTCATTGGCGAGCGCCATGGCGATCATCACGCGCTGGCGCTGACCGCCGGAGAGCTGGTGCGGGTAGGCGCCGAGCCGCGTCTGCGGATCGGCAATGCCGACCTCGGTGAGCAGCTCGATCACCCGTGCGCGCGCCGCCGGTCCTCGCATCCCCTTGTGCAGGAAAAGGATTTCGCCAATCTGCTGCTCCACCGTGTGCAGCGGGTTGAGCGAGGTCATCGGCTCCTGGAACACCATGGTGATGTCGTTGCCGCGCACGCGGCGGATCTCGTGCTCCTCCATGGCGAGCAGGTCGGCGCCGTTGAAGATCACCCGGCCGGAGGGGTGCGAGGCGGCCGGGTATTGCAGCAGCTTGAGGATGGAGAGCGCGGTGACGGATTTGCCGGAGCCGGATTCACCAACCAGCGCGAGTGTTTCGCCCCGGTTCAGCGTGAACGACACATGATCGACCGCCAGCGTCGTCCGCCCGCCCTGCGCGAAGGCGACGGAGAGGTCGTCGACCGTGAGAAGTGCTTGATCCTGCAAGGGCTTGCTCACTGGAAGGTCTTCCGCGGGTCGAAGGCGTCGCGGACCGCTTCGCCGATGAAGATCAGCAGGCTGAGCATCAGGGCGACGGTGAAGAAGCCGGTGAGGCCGAGCCAGGGGGCCTGCACATTGGACTTGCCCTGCGCCAGCAATTCACCCAGCGAGGGCGAGCCGGGGGGCAGACCGAAGCCGAGAAAGTCCAATGCCGTCAAGGTCATGACCGAGGACGAGACGATGAAGGGCAGCATGGTGAGCGTCGCCACCATGGCGTTGGGCAGCAAATGCCGCCACATGATGGTGCCGCTGGAGACGCCGAGCGCGCGGGCGGCCTGCACATACTCAAAGTTGCGGGCGCGCAGGAATTCGGCGCGCACAAGCCCGACCAGCGACACCCAGGAAAACAGCAGCATGATACCGAGCAGCACCCAGAAGCCGGGCGCCAGGATGGAGGACACGATCAGCAGCAGATAGAGCGCCGGGATCGACGTCCAGATCTCGATAAACCGTTGAAAAATAAGGTCTGTCCAGCCGCCGAAATAGCCCTGCACGGCGCCCGCGGCGACGCCGATGGCGGAGGATATGATGGTCAGGATCAGGCCGAAAAGCACGGAGAGTCGAAAGCCATAGATCAGGCGGGCGAGCACGTCGCGGCCCTGGTCGTCGGTGCCGAGCCAGTTCCACTCCAGCGCGCCGCAGCCATTGCCGCCGAGCTTTTCCGCCACCGGCTGGCACTGCGCGTCGGTCAGCATCCAGGTCGGCGGGGAGGGGGCGGGGGTCGGCAGATCGAGGTTATGGGTCTGGTAGCTATAGCGAATTGGCGGCCAGAGCATCCAGCCGTGCTTCTCCGTGATCAGCTTCTGGAGAAACGGGTCGCGGTAATCCGCCTCGGTCTCGAAATCCCCGCCGAACGTGGTCTCGGGATAGGCCTTGAAGGCGGGAAAATAGTAGCCGCCATCATAGCTTACGAGAAACGGCTTGTTGTTGGCGATGATCTCCGCGCCGAGACTCAGCACGAACAGCACCATGAAGATCCAGAAGCTCCACCACCCGCGCCGGTTGCGCTTGAAATTCTCCCAGCGCCGCTGGTTTATCGGCGAAAGCCGCGCCGGGCGCGTGGATTGTGAGTGCAGTGAGGTGGACGATGAGGCCGATGTGTCCAGCCCCGTGGCGGGTGAGGCCGATGTGTCCGAGGGCGGCAGTGTGTTGGCGGCGTCCATGGCTCAGACGTCCCGCGTGTCGAAGTCGATGCGCGGATCGACCCAGGTGTAGGTGAGGTCGGAGATGAGGTTCACCAGGAGGCCCACCAACGAGAAGATGTAGAGATTGGCGAACACCACGGGGTAATCGCGGTTCAGCACGCTCTCGAAGCCGAGCAGGCCCAGCCCGTCGAGCGAGAAGATGGTCTCGATCAGCAGCGATCCCGTGAAGAAGGCGGAGATGAAGGCGCCGGGGAAGCCGGCAATGATGATGAGCATCGCGTTGCGGAACACATGGCGGTAGAGTACCGCCCGCTCCGACAGCCCCTTCATGCGGGCGGTGACCACATACTGCTTCCGGATCTCGTCGAGGAAGGAGTTCTTGGTGAGCAGCGTCATGGTGGCGAAGGCGCCGAGCACCATGGAGATGATGGGGAGAGCCAGGTGCCAGAAATAATCGACGATCTTGGCACTGAGGGAGAGCTGTTCCCAATTGTCGGAGGTCAAACCGCGCAAGGGGAACCAGGAGAAGAAGGAGCCGCCGGCGAACAGGATGATCAGCAGGATGGCGAACAGGAAGCTCGGTATGGCGTAGCCGACCACGATCACCGCCGAGGTCCACACATCGAAGCGCGAGCCGTCGCGCACGGCTTTCGCGATGCCGAGCGGGATGGAGATGGCGTAGGTGATCAGCATCATCCACAGGCCGAGCGAGACGGAGACGGCCATCTTCTCGCCGATCAGGTCGATGACCGAGATGTCGCGGAAATAGGAGCGGCCGAAGTCGAAGCGCAGATAGTTCCACATCATCAGGCCGAAGCGCTCATAGGCCGGCTTGTCGAAGCCGAACTGCTTCTCCAGCTCCTTGATGAAGGCGGGGTCCAGCCCCTGCGCGCCCCTATATTTCGAGGAGACGGGATCGCCGGCCGGCGCGCCCTGCGACATGCCGCCGAAATCGCCGCCGCCGCCGGAAATCCGCGCCGTGGCCGAGGAGCCCTGGCCGGTGATCTCGGCGATGACGCGCTCCACCGGCCCGCCGGGGGCGAACTGCACGACCGCGAAGGAGATCAGCATGATGCCGATGATGGTCGGCACCATCAGCGCGAGGCGTCTCACAATATAGGCGAGCATTCGGCGCGATGTCCTCCGCGGGGCTCCGGCAGCGCATCAAGGTGGCGGTCGTGCGCTACCGCGTCAACTTAACGTCCGTTCATGCGCCTTCGTTGCGCGGGGTGAGGTGGTCCGACGATGGACCCTTGATGCGGGACTGGCCACCCGCGCGCCGTCATGGCCGGGCTTGGCCCGGCCATCCACGCCTTTGACGTGCGGAAGGCAAGTCGTGGATCCCCGGGCCAAGCCCGGGGATGACGGTGTTCTGGGGCGGGGATGGAGACGGTAAGCGCCCTGCCACGCCATCGCCCTCACCCCGCCGTCCGCGCGCGGGAGGACCAGATGTCGGGGATGGCGCGGGCATAGGTCGGGCGGGGGCTCGCCGGCCAGCCGAACTCGTCCCAGAAGGCGATGCGGAACTCGGCCGAGTACCAGTGCGGCACCCAGTAGCGGCCCGCGCGCAGGCGCCGGTCGAGCACGCGGCAGGCGGTGCGTAGCGCCTCGCGGGTGGGGGCGGCGATGACCTGCTCGATCAGGAGGTCGATGACGGGATCGGAGATGCCGGACAGGTTGCTTGAGCCGGGCGTGGCGGCAGCGCGCGAGCCGAAATAGTTGCGCAGCGACTCGCCGGGCACGGTGGACATGGAATAGCGCCGCACCGTGCTGTCGAAGTCGAACTCGTTCAGCCGGCGCTGATATTGCGGCCCGTCCACCAGCCGGAAATGGGCCTCGATGCCCAGGAGCTTGAGGTTCTTGATGAAGGGCGCGGTGTGGCGCTCGAGCCCGTTCTCATCGTCGAGGAACTCGATGGTGAGCCCTTCGCCCGCGGGATTCACCAGCCGCCCGCTTTTGATCTCCCAGCCGGCCTCGCGCAGCAGCTGGGCGCCCTTGCGCAGCAGCGCGCGGTCCTGGCCCGAACCGTCGGAGACCGGCGGGCTCCAGGGCGGGGCCTTGAGCACGGCGATGTCGGCCGGGGTGAGCTTATCGCCCAGGCTCTCGATCAGCGCGATCTCCTCCGGCCCGGCGGGGCCTTCCGCCTCGAGGTCGGAATTCTCGAAGAAGGAGCTGGTGCGCCGATAGGCGTCGAACATCAGGTTCTTGTTGGTCCATTCGAAATCGAAGGCGTAGGACAGCGCCTCGCGCACGCGCGGATCGGAAAACTTCGGGCGGCGGGTGTTGAGGAACCAGCCCTGCGCCCCCGAGGGCGTGGCGTCCGGCAGGATCGCGCGCTTCACCTTGCCCTCGGTGAAGGCGGGGAAGGTGTAGCCGGTGGCCCAGGAGCGGGCGGTGAATTCCTGGCGGAACAGATAGGCCTTGGCCTTGAACGCCTCGAAGCCGACCTCGCGGTCGCGGAAATACTCGAAGCGGATGGTGTCGAAATTGTCGGTGCCGACATTCACCGGCAGGTCGGCGCCCCAATAATCCGTCACTCGCTCGAAGGCGATGGTGCGGCCCGGCTCGACCCGGCCGACCTTGTAGGGGCCGGAGCCCAGCGGGGGCTCGAGCGTGCTCTCCTCGAAGCTCTTCACGCTGTAATAGGCCTTGGAGAAGATCGGCAGCGTGGCGACGAAGAGCGGCACGTCGCGGGCGCGGGCGGGGGTGAAGCGCACCGCCACCAGATCGGGCGCCTCGGCCTGCGCCCCCTCCATCTCCCGCAGCACCTGCGTGATGACGGGATGGCCCTTGGCCTTCAGGAGGTTCAGCGAGAAGGCGACATCCTCGGCGGTGAGCGGCGTGCCGTCATGAAAGCGCGCTTGCGGCCGCAGGCGGAAGCGGTAGAGCGTGCCATCGGCGGAGATGGCGACGCTTTTCGCCACCAGCCCATAGACCGCGTCCGGCTCGTCATTGGCCCTAGCCATCAGCGAATCGAAGGTCAGCTCCATGCCCTGCGCGCCATCGCCCCGGAGGATATAGGCGTTGAGCGAGTTGAAGGTCTGGAAGGACTGGTTGTAGGCCGCGCTGGGGCCGATCTGCGAGAAGGTGCCGCCCTTGGCGACCTTCGGGTCGACATAGTCGAAATGGGCGAAATCGGCGGGGTATTTCAGGTCGCCAAAGGCGGAGAGACCGTGGCGCTCCGCGTCGGGCGCGGCGCCAGTGGCCGGCGCCGCCACTGGGGCCTCGGGGGACGTCTGCGCGACGCCGCGCCGGGGCAGGGCAAAGGCCGCGCCGGCGCCGGCGGCGAGCGTCAGGACAGTGCGGCGGGAGAGGGTGCCCGGCGCCTCACCTCTCCTCGTGGGGGAGAGGTCGGCGGCGTGCGGGTCGACATCCGCGCTCTGGCGCATTGCATCTATCAGGACAGAGCGGCGGGAGAGGGTGTGTCCGTCATCCCGGACGGCCGGAACGGCCGAGCCGGGATCGCGTGCCGGCGTGGCCGGATGCGGGTGACGATCCCGGCTCGAAGGCTTCGCCTCCGGCCGGGATGACGGTGAACCGAACTCCATCTCCCGCCCGCTCACCGGGCGCCCCCGGTCTTGGCGGCTTTCTCCGCGTCCCACCACCAGATGTCGGGGAAGGCGAAGGAATAGTCCGGCAGCTTGTCGGGGTGGCCGAAGCGGTTCCAGCGGGCGGTGCGGATGTTCGGGTAGTTCCAGCTCGGCACCACATAGTCATGCGCCAGCAGCACGCGGTCGAGGGCGCGGGTGGCGGCGACGAGTTCGGCGCGGTCGCGGGCGTAGATCACCTTCTCGATCAGCGCGTCGATGCCCGCGTCCTTGATGCCGGCATAGTTGCTGGAGCCTTCCTGATCGGCGGCGGCCGAGCCCCAGAAATCGCGCTGCTCATTGCCCGGCGAGAGCGACTGGCCCCAGCCGGTGATGATCATGTCGAAGTCGCGGGCGCGCAGGCGGTTGATATATTGCGAGGTGTCGACCTGCCGGACATTCACCGTCATGCCGAGCCGCTCCAGCGAGGGCTTGTAATAGAGCGCGACGCGCTCGAAGGCCGGGTTGGCGATGAGGATCTCCAGCGTGAAGGGCTCGCCCTTGGCGTTGACCAGCTTGCCGCCCTTCACCTCATAGCCGGCCTGGCGCAGGAGGTTTGCCGCCTCGCGCAGATTGCCGCGGCGCAGGCCCTCGCTCCAGCCTTCCGGGTTGGTGTAGGGCGTGGTGAAGACGCTGGCCGGGATCTTGTCCTTCACGCTCTCCAGTATCGCCAGTTCCTGGCCCTGCGGCAGGCCGGAGGAGGCCAGTTCGGTGTTCTGGAAATAGGAGGAGGTGCGCTTGTACTGGCCGAAGAACAGCGTGCGGTTCATGCCGTCGAAATCGAGGGCGAGGTTCAGCGCCCGGCGCACCCGCTGGTCCTGAAACTTCTCGCGGCGGAGGTTCGGAATGAAGGCCTGCATCGAGCCGGAGGCGCGGTTGGGGAATTCCTCCAGCACCACGCGGCCCTCCTTCACCGCCGGGAAGTCATAGGCGGTTGCCCAGTCCTTGGCCGAGGTCTCGACGCGGAAATCATACTGGTCGCCCTTGAAGGCCTCCAGCTCCACCGTGCCGTCGCGGAAATACTCGTAGCGCTGCTCGGCGAAATTATTGGTGCCGATATTCACCGGCAGATCCTTGCCCCAATAGTCCGGCACCCGCTCGAAGGAGATGGAGCGGCCGGGGGTCACCTGCTTGACCTTGTAGGGGCCGGAGCCGAGCGGGATTTCCAGCGTGCCCTGGCTGATGTCGCGCGGCTTGCCGGAGGCGTCATTCGCCGTCCACCAGTGCTTGGGCAGAATGCGGAGCTGGCCGACGATCTGCGGCAGCTCGCGATTGCCGGTCTGGTCGAAGGTGAAGGTCACCTCGCGCTCGCCGGTGACGGCGGCGCCCTTCACATGGCTGTAGTAATAGCCCATGCGCGGGTTGTTCTTGGTCATCTGCTCGAAGGACCAGACAACGTCCTCGGCGGTCACCGGCTGGCCGTCATGCCATTTGGCCTCCGGGCGCAGGCGGTAGGTGACGGAGGAGAAGTCCGCCGGGTAGCTCACCGCCTCGGCGAGCAGGCCATATTCGGTCGCCACCTCGTCGGAGGCGGGGGCCATCAGCGTGTCGTAGATGAGCTGGAGGCCGGAGGCGGGCGTGCCGCGGGCGATGAGGTCGTTCAGCGAATCGAAGGTGCCGTCGACCGAGAGGCGCAGCAGCCCGCCCTTGGGCGCGTCCGGGTTCACATAGTCGAAATGGGCGAAGCCCGGCTTGTATTTCGGCTCGCCGAGCAAGGAGAGGCCGTGGCGCCATTCCTTCGCCGGCGCCGCCGCGGGGGTCGCTGCTGGGGTCGCGGCCGGGCTAGCCTCCTGCGCGCCGGCCGGGCCGGTCACAGCGAGGCCGAGAAGCGCGGCGCCTCCGCACAGGGCCGCCAGCATGTGCCGGCGCGAGGCCATCAGCCGGACGGGGGCGGGGGAACAGGCGGAACGGCTCGTCATGCACACATCCTTCTCAGGCCACGCTTCTTGGACGCCGCGTCTCACATCACGCGTCGTGCGGCACGGCACCGGACGCGCGCAGCCGCGCAGCATCCCCGGCGCGCCGCGCCGTGTCGCGGGGATTATGGACCGTTACGTCATGAAAAGAATAAGGCCGGGGCGCAAAGCGCCGCCGGCCTGACGGAATCGTGAAAGTTTTGAAGCAACGGGCGGCGTCGGCCGCCCGGCTTTATTGGCTGGCCAATCAGGGCGCCGGCAGCGGCTGCGGGCTGTGCGACAGGCTGTTGAGATAGACCAGCAGGTCGGCGCGCTCGGTTTCCTTGGCGATGCCGGCGAAGCCCATGGCGGTGCCGGGAATGTCTGCCTTCGGGTTCTTGATGAAGGCGTTCAGCTCGTCGAAGGTCCAGTTGCCACCATGCGCCTTCAGCGCGGCGGAATAGGCAAAGCCTTCCGCGCTGGCGATCGGGCGACCGACAATGCCGTAGAGATCCGGGCCGACCTTGGCGCCGGCGCCTTCGACGAAATTGTGGCAAGCGGCGCACTTCTTGGCGACGGCGGCGCCCTTCTCGACGCTCGCGGCGCCAAGCAGCTGGGCGATCGGCACGTCAGCCGGGGCGGCGGCCTGCGCCTCGCCCGAGGCGGCTTCCTGGACAGCAATCTCGTAGCCGGGCTTCTCCGGCGCGTGGCTGGAGAACAATATGTCGGAGAACACGTTCAGCCCCAGCGTGAAGGTCAGCACGCCGAGCACGGCTCCCGCAATCTTGTTCAGCTCGAAGCTGTCCATTTGAAACATTCGCTCCCTAAACACGGTGCGGCCCCTTCCCGAAGGTCCACCGCACCCCGCACGCAGTTTAGCAGCCGTCTGAAACAGCCGCCAATGCCGCGGCGGAACTAATCATTTTGACGGTTGCCGTGCAACCCGTATAAGCGCGCCGCGGTTGCTACGTTTCGCCACGAGGGGCGGGGCCGACCGGCCGCGGTTCCGTAGCGAAGGCCCGCCCAATGTCCGCTCAGGACGTCCTTATTCTCATTCCAGCCCGCATGGCCTCGACAAGGCTGCCCGGCAAGCCGCTCGCCGATGTCGGCGGCCGCCCGATGATCGTCGAAGTGGCGCGGCGTTCCGCCGCGGCAGGTATCGGCCGCGTTGTGGTCGCCACCGACGATGCGGCGGTGTTCGCGGCGGTGGATGCCGCCGGATTCGCGGTGGTGATGACCCGCGCCGACCACGCCTCGGGCTCGGACCGAATCTTCGAGGCGCTCACCGCCATCGACCCCGAGGGCCGGGTCGGCCGCATCGTCAATGTGCAGGGCGACCTGCCGACCATCGACCCGGCGCTGATCCGCGCGGCGGTGGACCTGCTTGACGACGACGCCGTCGATATCGGCACGCTGACCGCCGAGATTACCGACCCGCATGAGCGCACCAACCCGAATGTGGTGAAGGTGGTCGGCAGCGCGCTGACCCCTGACCGGCTGCGCGCGCTCTATTTCACCCGCGCCACCGCCCCTCATGGCGAGGGCCCGCTGTTCCATCATATCGGCCTCTACGCCTATCGCCGCGCCGCGCTGGAGCGCTTCGTCGCCCTGCCGCCCTCGCCGCTGGAAAGCCGCGAGAAGCTGGAGCAGCTGCGCGCGCTGGAGGCCGGCATGCGCATCGATGTCGCCATCGTCGACACGGTGCCGCTCGGCGTCGATACGCCGGAGGATCTCGTCAAGGCGCGCGAGCTCATCGCGCGCGAGGACGCCAATCAGGGACGTGCATCATGAGCCTGCGCCGCACCGTCGTGTTCCAGGGGGAGCCCGGCGCCAATTCGCACATCGCCTGCCGCGAGGTTTTCCCGGACCATGAGGCGGTGCCCTGCGCCACCTTCGAGGACGCCTTCGCCGCGCTGCAGAATGGCGAGGCCGATCTCGGCATGATCCCGATCGAGAATTCGGTCGCCGGGCGCGTGGCTGACATCCACCATCTGATGCCGACCTCGGGCCTCACCATCATCGGCGAGTTTTTCCTGCCGCTGTCGCACCAGCTCATGGCGATTCCCGGCGCATCGCTGGCGACGGTGAAGACGGTGGAGAGCCATGTGATGGCGCTCGGCCAGTGCCGCAACATCATCCGCAAGCTCGGCCTCAAGGCGATCGTCGGCGCCGACACGGCGGGTTCCGCGCGCCTCGTCGCCGAGGCGGGCGACCCGACCCAGGCCGCCATCGCCTCGCGCCTCGCGGCGGAGATCTACGGGCTCGACATCATCGCCGAGAATATCGAGGACGAGGCGCACAACACCACGCGCTTCATCATCCTCGCCAAGGACGGCGAATGGGCCCCGGCGGGTAACGGGCCGACCGTGACCACCTTCGTGTTCCGCGTGCGTAACGTGCCGGCGGCGCTCTACAAGGCGATGGGCGGCTTCGCCACCAATGGCGTGAACATGACCAAGCTGGAATCCTACCAGATGGACGGCAAGTTCTTCGCCACGCAGTTCTATGCCGACGTGGTCGGCCACCCCGACGACGCCTCGGTGAAGCTCGCTCTGGAAGAACTCGCCTTCTTCTCCAAGGAACTGCGTATCCTCGGCGTCTACCCCGCCCACCCCTACCGCATCGCCCTGAGCGCGGCGGAGTAGGGGGCGCCTTCCGCCGCCGTCATCCCGGACGGCCGTCAGGCCGATCCGGGATCGCGTGCCGACGTGGCGGCGGTCGCCCCAGGAGAATGGCAGCCTATCCCGGCGCAGCGCTCCGGCCGGGATGACGACGTTTTGGATCACGGGCCGGGCAGGGGAGCGCGGCGGATGTCCGCCCGCGCCCACGCCGCCCCCTCACTCCGCCGCGGCTTCGCCGGTGATGCTGGCTTCGGCGTCTTCGATCGCCTTCAGCGCGTCGGGGTGCGGCATGGAGATGATGTTGTAGCCGGAATCGACGAAGTGGACCTCGCCGGTCACGCCGCTCGACAGGTCGGAGAGCAAATAGAGCGCGGCGCCGCCGACCTCGTCGATGGTGACGGTGCGGCGCAGCGGGGCGTGGCGCTTCTGGTAGTTGAACATCAGCCGCGCATCGGCGATGCCGGCGCCCGCGAGGGTGCGGATCGGGCCGGCGGAGATGGCGTTCACGCGGATCGCCTGTGGCCCATAATCGGCCGCGAGGTAGCGCACGCTGGCTTCCAGCGCGGCCTTGGCGACGCCCATCACATTGTAGTTCGGCATCACCCGCGTCGAGCCGCCATAGGTCAGCGTGATCAGCGAGCCGCCATTCGGCATGATCGCCGCCGCGCGCTTGGCGAGCTCGGTGAAGGAGAAGCAGGAGATCACCATGGTGCGGGTGAAATTGGCCCGCGTGGTGTCGGCGTAGCGGCCCTTCAGCTCGTTCTTGTCGGAGAAGCCGATGGCGTGGACGAGGAAGTCGATGCCGCCCCACTTCTCCTGCAGCGCGGCGAAGGTGGCGTCGACCGAGGCGAGATCCTCGACATCGCAGGCCAGCACCGTGTCCGAGCCGAGGCTCTGGGCCAGCGGCTTGACGCGGCGCCCGAGCGCCTCGCCCTGATAGGTGAAGGCGAGTTCCGCCCCCTGCGCCGCCAGCGAGCGGGCGATGCCCCACGCGATGGAGTGGTCGTTCGCGACACCCATGATCAGGCCGCGTTTGCCCTGCATCAGGCTCATTCTGGTTCGTCCTTCCACCGCCGCGAGGGTCTGGTCACGCATCCGGGTGCTGGAGAACCAGCACGGCATTGGTGCCGCCGAAGCCGAAGCCGTTCGACAGCACCCGGCCGAGCCGCGCATGGTCGACGCGCTCGCGCACGATCGGCATGTCGGCGAAGTCGGGGTCGATTTCGTCGATATGGGCGCTCGCCGAGATGAAGCCGTTCTGCATCATCAGGATCGAGTAGATCGCCTCATGCACGCCGGTCGCGCCCTGCGAGTGGCCGGTGAGCGACTTGGTGGCCGAGATGGGCGGGCACTTGTCGCCGAACACGGCGCGGATCGCCTCGATCTCCTTGAGATCGCCGATCGGCGTCGAGGTGGCGTGCGGGTTGATGTAGTCGATGCCGCCCTTCACGTTCTGCAGCGCGAGGCGCATGGCGCGGGCCGCGCCCTCGCCGGAGGGGGCGACCATGTCGGCGCCGTCCGAGGAGGCGCCATAGCCGACGATCTCGGCATAGATGCGCGCGCCGCGGGCCTTGGCGTGCTCCAGCTCTTCCAGAACCAGAACGCCGGCGCCGCCGGAGATGACGAAGCCGTCGCGGTTCTTGTCATAGGGGCGGGAGGCGACCGAGGGGCGGTCGTTGTAGTCGGACGACATGGCGCCCATGGCGTCGAACAGGCAGGAGAGGGTCCAGTCGAGATCCTCGCAGCCGCCGGCGAACATGATGTCCTGCTTGCCGTACTGGATCTGCTCGGCGGCGTTGCCGATGCAGATATTGGTGGTCGCGCAGGCCGCCGAGATCGAATAGCTCGCGCCCTTGATCTTGAACCAGGTGGACAGCGTCGCCGAGGCGGTGGAGCCCATCGCCTTCGGCACCGCGAACGGGCCGACGCGCTTCGGGTTGGAATTCTTGCGGGTGATGTCGGCCGCTTCGACGATGGTGCGGGTGGAGGAGCCGCCCGAACCCATGACGAGGCCGGTGCGCTCGTGGGAGACCTCGGTCTCCTCAAGCCCGGCATCGCGGATCGCCTGTTCCATGGCGACATGGTTCCAGGCGGTGCCGCCGCCATGGAAGCGCATGGCGCGGCGGTCGACGATCTCGCTGGCGTCGAGCTGCGGGGCGCCCTGCACCTGCGAGCGGAAGCCCAGCTCGGCATATTTCTCGGCGCGGGTGATCCCGCTCTTGCCCTCGCGCAGCGAGGCCAGCACTTCCTGGGTGGAATTGCCGATTGACGAGACGATGCCCATTCCGGTGACGACGACGCGGCGCATAGGCTTCCTTTCCTTCAGAACAGGCACGGTGAGGACGCGCAGGGCGGCGCCGAGACGGCGCCACGGCAGGCGAGATGGCGCCGCGCGGGGCCCCGTTCAAGGGGCGCCCGGCGCGGGGCGCATCAGGTCTGGAACAGGCCGACCTTGAGATCGCCGGCGCGGTAGATCACCTCGCCATCGGCCTCCAGCCAGCCATCGGCGATGCCGAGCACGAGCTTGGAGCGCATGACGCGCTTGAAGTCGATGCCGTACACCACCTTCTTGACGCTGGGCAGAACCTGCCCGGAGAACTTGATCTCGCCCGCGCCCAGCGCCCGGCCGCGACCCGGCGCGCCGAGCCAGCCGAGGTGGAAGCCGACGAGCTGCCAGAGTGCATCAAGGCCGAGGCAGCCCGGCATCACCGGATCGCCGATGAAGTGGCAGCCGAAGAACCACAGGTCCGGGTTGATATCGAGCTCGGCGCGCACATGCCCCTTGCCGTTCGGACCGCCATCCTCGGAAATCTCGGTGATGCGGTTGAACATCAGCATGGGCGGCGCCGGGAGCTGGGCATTGCCCGGCCCGAAAAGCTCGCCACGCCCGCATGCGAGAAGTTCCTCATAGGTGAAACTCGTCTGCCGCCCGGTCATCGTCCCCGTCATACCTGTTGTTTCTTCTACCCTTGAACGGCCGGGGTCACCCACCCTGCCGCCGACACCAATGGCAGCCCGCGCGCTGCGCCCGGGCCGAATTCCCGGGGCTTCCTAACACAGGGGGGAGCGCGCTCAAAGCCGGCTGATCCGTGCCGGCGGGCGGAAAATGTCACGCTCATGACACAGGGCCGGGACACGGGCGCGCGGCCCCTTGCCCGCGTTGTGCCCGGGTTTCAGATTGGAACAATTACGATCATGTCGGGCG